>DAOQWL010000005.1:0-121685 GCA_035342095.1 Sedimentisphaerales bacterium
CCTTGCACGACCGCTTCGGGCGTGCCTGGATCACGAAAGCACGCAAGAACCGGATAAACCAGAGAACTGGAGTTGGTTCCGGCCGCAGGCCGCGCTGGCTGAATCTGTGGCCGGAACCGTCCTCTCCTGATGAGACGGTTGACCGCGTTCCATCCGCAGACTACTCAGATTCCACAGCCCGGCCTTCGGCCGGAACCAAGAGCTTCTATCGCTTTGCAGGGTGGCAGCGGAGAGGTTCTGGATTGGCCTGAACTCTCCGCTCTCCGCCGGTACCCCAAATGCGAAAAGCGTTTTCTTCCAGATGCACACAAGGTTCAGCCGGCAAATGGTTTATGGATCGACCACAGAATCATCTGGAGAAGGTTTTCAGTTGTTGCGAGTTAGTAGCACAGATTCAGAATCAACCCAATCGACGAAATCGGCGGATGATCTTCTGCCGCCCTCCCCTCCTCAGCGTCCTTGCGTCTCTGCGCGAGCACGCCCTGCTCCGTCCGGCCTGATCGAGGCTCCACCCTCAACGCGATTTCTCATTTGACACAGGCATCATTTTGTGCATATATTGATGCATGAATGATGCATCTGGAGTGCACGATATGAGAACGACGTTGAACGTAGATGACGGACTAGTCGCCAAGGCGTCCGAGCTGACGGGCATCGATGAAAAGACCTCGCTCGTTCGGATGGGCCTGGAAGCCCTGATCGCCCAGAAGAGCGCTCAGCGACTGGCGAAGCTCGGCGGCACGGAGAAGCGACTCCGCGTGCCCCGCCGACGCAGAGCACAGGGGTAGGTGGATGGTACTGGTCGATACCTCCGTCTGGGTGGATCACTTCCGGCGGGGCCTGCCCGCGCTGGCCAAACAACTGGACGCCGACAAGGTCGTCTGCCATCCCTTCGTCGTGGGCGAACTGGCGTGCGGCAATCTCAAGAACCGCCGGGAGATACTCGAACTGCTCCGGACGTTGTGCACCTGCCCTGTCGCCACCCATGAAGAGGCCCTCGCTTTCATCGAATCGAACCGCCTGATGGGCCTCGGCCTTGGTTACATCGACATCCACCTGCTCGTGTCCGCCAAGCTCGCCGCCCTGCCCCTCTGGACCCTCGACCGTTCGTTGGCATCTGTCGCCGCCCGCCTCAACATGGGCTGGTGAAACCGGTAGGCCAGGAGCACGCACGGAACCCACCCGTTGACGCCACCGACGCAATCTTCTATACTCAGAGTGGCAGGAGCATTTGGAGTCAGGCAAAATGAGCCCACAAACGGAACACGTCTTGAAAGAGGCCCTTCAACTCCCGCGGGAGGCGAGGGCCCTGATTGCCGAGAAGCTCCTGGAGAGTCTGGATCTCGACGAGCCTTTCGAAGTCAGTTCCGAGTGGCGTCAGGAGATCGCCCGACGATGCCGCGAGATCGACGAGGGCACAGTCGATTTGATCCCCGCCGATCAGGTCTTCAAAGAAGCCAACCAAGGTGTTCACAGATGAGACTCTGGTTTCATCCGGAGGCAAATCGAGATCGTTGGCGTCATGCATCTGCACCCAAAGCCGGGGTACTGGGAGCATCGGAACACACCTGCCGTCCCCTAAGAGTCCGCGGCTCTGGACCATCCACCGCACGCTGGCAGCCGTCGCCGCCCGGCTCAACATGGTCTGGCACAACGTGTAGGGTGGGGCTCGCCCTACCGCTCCCTCAGAATCTGACCTCGCAACCTCCCCATCTCGCAGGCCTTGAGGTCCCCATCACATTCAGCATCCCCGCCGCTCGAAGATTATCGTAAGGGATGACCCTCGGAGTCCCTGTCCTTGTCTGATGAACCTCTATTGCCGCTATCATAGCGGCGAGGAGGTTCTGCCTTTCATGCTAGCTGACCCCGCACCGTAGTTCTGCCCCCAGACCCCTTGTTAAATCGCCAATGTGACCACATCGTAGATGATACTTACCACAATCGGTACCACTATCAAGGTGATGACGCCTACTATTCGATTGCGCTGCAACTTCTCCAACTTCAAATGCTCGCTTCCCAGATCGAGTTCGATGTTGGGCCACAGGCACAAAAGCCAGGAACGGATTTCAAATGCCCATAACATCCCGAGCATCCACCTGATAAACCATCTCGCAATGTATAGAATCGGTAGGATCTTCGGAATAAGGACGCGCCAAGGAGAGTCCGGTGGTAGCTTGATAATTGAACCAACTCCCGAGTTGGTCGCGACCCAACCGAAAAGCATGTCAATACATAGCTGTGCCAATGCCCCCACGCCGAGCGCAATGCAGTGAAGGCCAATGGTCTTGTGCCTGCGAAACCAAAAGGCCTGCGGGGGAGTTGCATCAATGGCTTCTTTCAGAGACATGTAGACGTCATTGACCCACTTCTCTTCCATGCCGGTAATCGTGCAGATATTGCCGTAACTGGAGCCTCCATGAGACAGCTCGAAATACACATCCCTCTCCAAGTGATAGTTCGAAAACGAGAATCTCAATTGAACTGGTCTCCCTGGGCTGCGGAGCACATCTTCGCTAACCACTTCGCAGGAGTCGCTTTCAATCGCAGTATTGTCAGAGAATTGCACCGAGAACATCGTTCTCGCTCGATGGTTGGACTTCTGCGCCAACGCCTGTTGCCTGTCAAGAATAGCGGCAATTCTCTTCAGGTCACCGAGAGCAAAGACTCTATCCTTGACCACAATCTTACGTGTTCGTTTCATGAGGATGGTCCCCTCGTCCTGTACAAGGGCTCACACCCACACGCCTGACAATCCTCACACAGATGCCTTGCGTATCTGGGGACATCATTCTCAATTCGAGACCAAATGGATACGCCGTCACCCGGCGTCGACAAATCCACGAACGCAGGGCTTCACCTGCCGCAATTCATGTCTTCTCCCAGCACTTCCCGTCTTCGGACCAAGACATCTTCGGGTCTTGCAGGGCCCGTTCGTTCCTCGGTTACGGCTTTGTTGTAGGGCTGCGGCCAAGGACGTGTGAAGGGAAGAACCCCGTGAAACGTCGTGGTGTCTATGCAGATTTCCGGATATGCTAAGTCTCGTCGGCAGCACGCCCGAACCGGTCGTGCAGGGGACATTTGCCGCTTTGCGCCAATGGCATGGTACGGGGGGCAACGATGGGGGCAGGCCCGCTCAAGGCCGTGCACGGCACGCCTTTCATGCTGCTGGCAAAAAGCGGAAAATGCCCGCCGTGGAACAGCGGAATCCGGAGTAGAAGAACGGTGTGCATAGCACACCCTACCGCTGACGCCGGCTCCTGTCCCCCCTTTGCCTCCCACTGTGTCCCTCGGCGGCCTCTGTGGTTGGATGATCTGGATTCCCGCTTTCGTCTGCCCCTCGACGTCGTCGGGCAGGAAGGGGATCACACGGAGCGCCGCCTGCCTGAGCTGATCACGAACTGGCCGGCCGAGCGGTCGTTGACGACGATCGTGAGCATCGTGTCTTCCTTGCAGCCCTTGAGGCAAGCTGCCCGGACGGCGGTGAGGTTCTCTCCGAATGCGGTGAAGGTGCGCTCCGAGCCGTCCTCCCGGGTATACACGCCGTGGGCATCGGGACCCTGCTGGTTGGTTCCCTTCCTGAGAAAGGACGGCTGGAGGTTGCCTTCAATCATGTACTTCGCGCCCTGCTCCGAAGCCAGCGTCGGACCGCCCTTGAGAATGGACTTCGCGATCTTCTCGCAGTCCGCCCGCTTGCCTCGGATGCGGACTTTGACGCCGCGTTCGAGCGACTCGATGGTGACCTTCTGGCCGATGGCGGCGATGGCATCGGCGCCGGTGATCTTCTTGAATCCACCGGTCGGCGTTTCCGGGGCTGGCGTGGACTCGGGTTGCGGCGCCTGAGCCGTCGCCTCCGTCGCAACAGGCTCGCCCGGACGACGGAGCTCGCCGCGGAGGACGAGTCCGTGTTGCCCCTCTTCGGAGGTCACACTGCCGGGACGTCCAACGAAGTGCGCCACGCGATTCAGCAGCCTGCTCGGCGTGACGTCCAGCGGCACGAGCTTGAAGCGGCCGTCCGGTTTGCGATCGAGGAGGACCGTGCCGGTCTCCTCAGGCTCTCCGGCGTAGATCCCCCAGACGATGACCCTGTCGGCCTTCACGACGGTGACAGGATCGCCGCGCGTGATCAGCGAGCAGAAGGTCTCCGCCAGTTCACGACTGGGACTCGTGATCCAGGCGTTGTTCTGCTCGATCAGCAGGAACGCATGACGCTCGTTCAGCGGACGCATGAGCGCCGCTTTGCTCTGAGGTATCTTCCCCTTCTTTGCCAAGGTCTTCTCCTTCTTCCCGAGCTGTCTGAGGTCGAGCCCCACGCAGCTCCAGGAATATGCACCATCCACTCGACAGGCACTTGCGCCAACCGCGATTGGGCCCGAGCGTGGTCCCCGCGAACCGTCCGCGTGTCCTCGCCCGGGCTCTCGGCAGTATCCGCGTCGTGCAGGCCGCCGAAGAACCCCCAATGACTGACAGCAAAACCAACAACCGACGATACGGTAGATTGTATCGCCAGGGGGCATCGAAAATCCAGGAAAAAGTGGAGACTGTGGCAGCGTGCAACGTCGTGCGCGGCGCGCGAACCCCAGGACGCAGGAGCTTGCTTTTTCGGTCGGGCGGGCTATGGTGGTGCGTCAGGTGAACGCTCCCGGCGTGAAACGTCAGTCAGCCGGGACGGCGCCTACAGGGATCTTGGAGGTGCGAAATGGAGAACATGCGTCTGCATGGAACGTGGTTCCCGGTCCTGCTGCTGGTCCTGGCGCAGGGATTGTCGACGATGCCGGCGCGTGGCGGCCAGGAGAGGGGCCGCGTGCCCGTCATCCACGTGACGGACCTGTTCCGCCCCCACAACGACCCGGACGATCACTGGGACCTGGCCTGCGTCTACGCGCTGGCCCATCGCGGCGATGTCGATCTCAGGGGCGTCGTGATCGACTACCCGCCGGCAAACCACCCGGAGTGGAATCCCGACCTTGCGGCAGTCGCCCAGATGAATCGCATCACGGGACTGGCGGTCCCCGTCGCGGTCGGAACACCGCACCCGATGAGGTCGCAAGACGATGCCCAGCCGGACGCCTCCCCCGCCGATCTTCAGGGCGTTCGCATGATCCTCGATATCTTGCGGGCCGCCGACCGGCCCGTCGCGATCCACGTCATCGGGAACAGCCGAGACATCGCGGTCGCAGGCAGCAAAGCGCCGGACCTCTTTGCCGCCAAGTGCGCCGGTGTCTATCTCAACGCCGGCACAGGAGCGCCGAAGAAGGCGCCCGACGCCCGGCCGGAATACAACGTCACGCTCGACCGGTTCGCGTACGAAGCGGCCTTCGATCTGCCCTGCCCGGTCTACTGGATGCCCTGCTTCGAGACTCTGGACCGCACGGATTCATTCCGGCCCGCGGAGTTCGGGACGTACTACCGGTTCCGCCAGGCGGACATCCTGCCGCACCTGTCGGGGAAGGTGCAGAGTTACTTCGCGTACATGTTCGCGAGGAAGACGGACCACAACTGGCTTGGCGTGCTCGAAGGCAAGCCGGATGAGGTTGTGCTGGCCGACCAGGGAGCGAAGGACCGGAACATGTGGTGTACGGCGGGCTTCTTCTACGCCGCCGGCTGCACGATCGCGCCCGACGGGACAACGCCCGGACGGGACGCAGGGAGCGAGAACGCCGTCTTCTCGTTCGATCCCATCCGGATCACGAGCATGGGTCCCGGCGGAATCGAATGGCAGCCCGATCCGCACGCCACACGTCGTTTCATCTTCCGCGTCCGCGACACGGAACACTACCGGTCGGCGGCCACCCAGGCGATGAAGTCGCTCCTCACGACGCTGCCGTGAGGCAAGAAAGACGGCGTGCACAATCCCCCCACTTCCTGGCCTCTGTGTTCTCCGATGTCGTCGCAGAGTCCCTTCGGTCCGCCTCTTCGCATTATCCGACTCGCGCACATGGAATCGACAGGATCGTCACCGCCATCCCGGGTTCCGCCAGATCGCAGGTTACTACCGCTAAAGTGCTGTCGTGCTCCGGCCGATCTCCCTTCTTACCCAGCACATGTTCATGGGATTGTTGATCTGCCCGGCTGAGAATGACGCCTGTTGTCTCGGCGGCAACACCGAAACACTTCCCCAGCTCGGTGTCCATGAACAACGACTCGAGCCTTGGTGTGACCGAGGCTAGCAGTCCTGCCAGAGCCCTGCTCGGCTGCTTCAGTACCGTCGTCGGATGCATTCGGGATCAGGTATACTGCAACCACCCTTGCTGAAAGGGCGACCGCCGTGAAGACATCATGGACCATCGGAAAGAAACTCTTTGTTTTGGCTGGGACATTTGCTGTAGGTTGGGCGGCTTTCGGAGTGTGTGCATTCACCACGCTGAACAAGGTCCGGGTCAACGGACCGATCTACCGTGATATCGTCCTGAACAAGGACCTTATAGCCGACATCCTGCCGCCTCCGGAGTACATCATAGAAGCATACCTGACCACCCTCCAGATGGTCGATGAGAAGGACCCCGACGAAGTGAAAGGCCTCGTCGAATGCGCCGCCAGATTGAGACAGGACTACGAGGCACGTCACGACTACTGGAAGGCGGAGCTCGCACCATGTGAGATGAAGGACACCCTGCTTGGGGACTCGTATGAGCCGGCCATGCGGTTCTTCGATCTTCAGAACAAAGAACTGATCCCCGCTGTCATGCAGGGCGACCGCGAGAAAGCGGCCAGTCTGGCCCACGGCGAACTCAAGGCGCTGTATCAGCAGCACCGAGCCGCGATCGACAAGGTGGTGACAGCAGCGACACGCCAGGCTGAGCAAGGAGAGAGCAACGCCCGGGTCATGATCTCAAGAAGCACGTGGGCCATGGTCCTCACAGGGGCAGCCATTCTGAGCGCAGTGATGGTGCTTGCGATCGCGTTCACGCGTTCCATCACGAGACCGATCAACAGGATCATCGCCGGGCTGACGGCGGGCTCCGAACAGGTTGCGTCGGCCTCCAACCAGGTCTCTGCCGCTTCGCAGTCCCTCGCGGAAGGAACGACGGAGCAGGCCGCAAGTCTGGAAGAAACCTCTTCCAGCCTGGAAGAAATGAGTTCTATGACCAGACAGAACGCCGACAACGCCCAGCAGGCCAACGCGCTCGCCGCAGAGGCCAGAAGTGCTGCAACAACCGGCGCGGAAGCCATGAACCGAATGAATACCGCGATCCAGGAGATTCACAAGAGTTCCGACGACACCGGCAAGATCATCAAGGTCATCGATGAGATCGCCTTCCAGACCAACCTTCTGGCCCTCAATGCCGCGGTCGAGGCCGCGAGGGCAGGCGAAGCGGGCAAGGGGTTTGCCGTGGTCGCGGAAGAAGTGCGAAACCTTGCCATGCGATCGGCGGAAGCTGCCAAGAACACGGCAAGCATGATCGAGGGATCGGTCAAGAACGCCGAGAACGGAGTGGATATCGCCAGTGAAGTCAGCAGAGTGCTCGACGAAATCGTCCGGAGCGTCGGCAGGACTACGGACCTGGTTGGCGAAATTGCCGCCGCCAGTCAGGAGCAGGCGCAGGGCATCGATCAGGTCAATACGGCGGTTGCCCAGATGGACAAGGTCACCCAACGGAATGCCGCTAACGCCGAGGAGTCGGCCAGTGCTTCGGAAGAACTCAGCGCCCAAGCCGAGAGCATGAGGGATGTGGTTGCCCAACTGGCAGACCTGGTTGGAAAGGCCCATGCAGAGATGTGCTCAGCAGGAACTGAAACGAATCGCCACTCTGTTCGCCCAAACATGGAGCATGAATTAGACTCCAGCAGAAAGCCAAAGTCGAGACCGTGCAGCTTCGGCAAATCTGACGAGGTGCTTCATGATATCGCTGGACTGATGGACAAACCTCTGAGGGCATAGAAGAAGCCCCGGCGGTCCCTCATACGGCAGAGCCTGCTTTTCTCGCCATCGGCCCATCACGGCGTGTCGGCATGTCCCTCAGTCTTCACTCTTCCTGCCGGCTCGTCGCCTCCGGCCAGGCAGGATTTCCGCGTGCTCGTCGCAGAACTCCTTCCTGTCGCACGCCGGACAATGGGAACCGCGCCAGATCGCGTCGAATTGCTCCATGATCTCGCCCACGATCGCGGGGTCATCCGTGACGATGCCCGACTCGAAGTTGCGCCGGTTCACACTCTTGGCGCCGATGCCGGCGCCGGTGAGGTTCGCGCTGCCCATGTAGGCGTACCGGCCGTCCACGACGGCGCACTTGATGTGCACGCGGGGACAGAGCATCCGCTCCAGGCCCTTCGCCAGATTCGGATAGCGGTCGAAGTCCCTGCGGAAGATCGGGCCGGGCTCCTTCGCATGGAGGAGGCGGACCTCCACGTTTCTCCCGATGAGGTTCGACAGGACCTCCAGGAACGGGACCATCTTGCCCTGCTTGTGCACGTGCAGGTCCTTGAGGTCCGCGGTGGCCAGCCAGAGCAACCGCCTGGCCTTGGGAATCGCTCCGCAAACCACTTCTTCGTAGATTTCTCTATCCGTGATGAACTTCAACATACGCGTGCCGCCGTGTCGGATCGTGGGACAGATCCATATTCATCATGGTTCTTTCGACGAATCCCCAGAGGGTGTAGACACCGGCCTCTTGCCCCCACGTGCATGAGGCGCACGCCGCCGGATGGCTCGAACCGTAGCACAGAAGAATTCCACTGGGGGGCCTTCTCGCGGAGCGGCGAGCCCAAGAACAAGGCGCTCGCCTACTCACTTCTGGGTAGTTGCAGGCGAAGGAACTCAATCAACTTGGGAATCTCAATGTCTGCCGCTCGGAATATCTCGCGGAGATCAACTCCGCGGTAACGGTGAATCAGTTTGTCCCGCATCCGAGCCATCGCCGACCAGGGCATGGAGGTACGGGCCTTCTTGAAATCGTCACTGAGCAACTTGGCGATCTCGCCAATCAGAAGAAACTGGTGGATGATCGCGGACTGCGTCTTGGCATCAGCCCGGAACTGCTCGAAATCCATCCGGCCTCTGAATTGCCCGATCTGCTCGGCGGCACGGAGCATGTCTTGCAGGAGGCCTTCATCACGCTGCATAAATCTGTCTCGCAGAACCCATGATTTCGCTGCGGAACTTCGGGTTGGGGTTCTCCTCTACCGCCCGTATGCTGACCAGATCGACCTCGCGACCAAAGAGATGGGACAGTTCGTCCTCCATCACGAAATGGTCGAACATCGTCCAATCGGCATCGGGGGCAAACGTGACTAACAGGTCAATATCGCTGTCAGGCCGCAACGTCCCCCTGACTGCGGAACCGAAGACAGCCAGGTGGTGTATCTTCCAGCGACTGCAGAATTGTCCGATCTGCCCTTGTGAAACACCCAAATCCATCGCTCTCATTTGCATCCCAGAACCCTTTCCGGCTGGATTCAGGACTTCATTCTAGTGGGAGGGCTGCACAAATGCAAAGAAGAAAGATGGCACGCCCGGTACACTGGTACACCCTACGCCGATGGCAGATGGCGAATCCCCAGCAGGAAGGCCCTATCCCCCTGCCCCCAGGTGCAGGAGGTGCATGCCGCTGGCGGGGTCAAATTGGCGTGCGGCCTGGATGCCGGTGATCTCGATGATCGTCACCTCCAGGATGAGGAAGGTCCGCGAGTCCCGGCGGGCACAGCCGATGAGACTCTGGCCGTCCTTGCCGATCGCGGTGTGCATGTGCAACCTTGGGCCGGCGTCGTCCCAGTAGAGGGTGCCGACGCCGAGGACCTCGCCCGGTCCTGCGAACGGCTGAAACCGGGGCACGATCTGCGGCTGCTCCCGCTCGGGCCCGACCACGATGGCCGCCTCGCGGAACCCGCCCGTCACCAGGACCGCCGCACAGCGAATCCCCACCTCGCGGGCGACCCGGTCGATGCAGGCGTGCAACTCCTCGCCCTCGAACAACCTCGCCACCACCACGCGTCCCACGTTCCCAACCGAATACTCCATCCGCGTTCTCCATTCGCCTAATCGTACATAATGGTCGGCCGGCCTTGCTCGATCCGCGCCGAGCGGCACTGGGGGCACCGGACGGGCGCGTCGAAGGCGTACCGCCCGCCGCACTTGCACACTCCCGCGAAAGCCTCGACTCCCTTGTGGTACTCGTCCTGCGAGATCGGCTCGACCGGGGCATGTTCCTGGATCTCCCGGTCCCGTTCCGCGCTCGCCAGGCAGTACGGCCCGCGGAGTCCCTTCACATAGCGGACGTGGAGTTCGCCCAGTTCGGCGAAGCCGACAGCCTTCGTCCCGCCGCAGCGGTCGCATCGCAGAAGGTGAAAGGAGAATCCGCCGCCCTCACAGACTGTGAAGGCGCACCCGCAATCCAGACACTTCGCTTGAACCTGATGTCCCATCGCAACTCCGACTTGCCATTTGGCCACACATCTTGTTCTTCGAGCGAGGGGGCACGGAACCACATCCTGTCCGAGCGAGACTCGATGCCTCGGCTGGAATGCCGTCCAAAACCCCTTGGCCAAGGCCATGCTATCCGCGCGACGCCCGATGCACAAGAACCACTCCCAGAAGAGCAGAACATCGAGCATACGACCGTAGTTGCAGGCGTGCAGCAGGGGTTCGCGGAGCCCCCGGATTGTCATTCCCGCCTCCCGTCGTGTCATTCCCGCGAACGCGGGAATGACAGCGTCTCCGTGGTCGCGTCCCGTGCTTCGCGGGCTCTACCGCTTGTTCTTCCTCTGATCGAGGCGTTCGCCCAAGGGACGCTGCACGCGGAGGTCCAACCCGCCGCTGTGCTCGAGTTCGTCGAAGAGCTGCGTCCTCATTGCATGGATCCGCTCCTGGAAGTGCGGAACCGTGATCAGGTTGTGCCGCTCGTGCGGATCGGTCTGGAGATCGTAGAACCCGTCGTAGTCCCACACGCCGTGGTAGAAGATGTACTTGTACCGCTCCGTGCGGATGGCGAACACGGTCGGCGTCGCAGGGAAGTTCCACTCCCAATGATACTCATAAAGGATATGGTCGCGCCAGGGAATCGTGTCCTCTCGCAGCAGGGGCAGGAACGACAGCCCGTCCATCTTCGCCGACTTCGGCACGCGGAGGCCGGCGACGTCCAGCAGCGTCGGGGCAATGTCGATGTTTTGCACCATCTGCGTCACCCTCGTGCCCGGCGCGATCAGTCCGGGCGCGTAGGCCAGCATGGGCACGCGCACGGATTCCTCGAAGGCGTCGCGCTTGTCGTAGAAGCCGTGCTCGCCCAGCGCGAAACCGTTGTCGCCCATGTAGATCACGAGCGTGGACCGGCTCAGTCCGGACTCGTCCAGATAGTCCAATACGCGCCCGATGTTCTCGTCGAGTCCGTGTACCGTCTCGCAATACTGACGATAGAGATCGTCGAACGAGGGGACCGGGTCGTCGTCGTAGGGTCCAGTCTCCATGTGGTCGACGCCGTGGATGCTGTAGCGCCGCTCGCGGACCCAGTGCGGCTGCGTCAGGTAGTTCTCGTCGGTGTTGGCCATGGTCGGAGGACGTTTCACTTCCGCCTGTGCGTAACGGCCCGCGTGGCGTTGGGCGGGCTGGAACGGATAGTGAACCGCCTTGTGCGAGAGGTACAGGAAGAACGGCCGCCCAGGGTCCCGACCCGACTTGAGCCACTCCAGCGCCTGATCAGTCAGGATGTCCGTCGTGTAACCTGGGATCTGCCTGCGCGCTCCGTTGACGTTGAGCAGCGGGTCAAAGTAGACGCCCTGCCCTTTGAAGCTGCTCCAGTGGTGGAAACCGGGACGGGGGTCGTCTTGTTCGTGTCCCATGTGCCATTTGCCGATGAAGGCGGTTTGATAGCCGGCATCCTGGAGATACTGCGGGAAGAAGACCGTTCCTTCGGGCTCCGGACGCTGATTGTCCACGATGTGATGGTGGTGCATGTACTGCCCGGTGAGGATCGAAGCCCGGCTCGGCGAACACAACGACGTGCTGACAAACGCATTGACCAGATGCGCGCCCTGGCTCGCCATGCGATCCATGGCAGGCGTCTCCAGGAAGGCGGGCGCCCGGTCCATGAACCTCACGAAGTCATACCGGTGGTCGTCGCTGAGGATGAAGACGATGTTCCGTTTCGCCGTCCGACTCCTCTCGGCGGCTCGACAGAGCCGGCCTGCGACGCCAAGTCCCAGGAGAGCCGCGGGGACACAACAGGCCGTGCGAAGGAAATCCCGCCGGCTGGGGCGAGTCGTGCATTGGCTACAGCTCTGTGCCATGATGTCGGCTCCTTGGCCCTCTGTGCATTGCAGGTACTCGGATCGAAACCTGCTGTGCGCCCATGCTATCCTCGCGCGTCATGGACATCAAGGGGATGCAACCGCGCACAGGGCAATCGTATGTGAACACACGAAAATCGTTCGTAGTGGGCCCGTAAGAGCCTGCCCTGAGCCTGGCGGGTCCGATGGGCGAGGAGGCGGTCACTCCGTGATTACGAGATCCGCCAGGTAGATCGCGGTCATGGTCTTGCCGTTGACGTCCTTCTCGTGCGAAGAGTACCACGACACGAGGGCCCGGCTCGGACTGATCTCGACGAAGCCCGGATAGGAGTTGTCTCCCGCGCTGGGAAGCTCCGCAAACTCGTGCAGTTGATCGTCCGCGAGCCAGCACAGCGAGGTCTTCGGTCCCTGATCGCCCATCGTCTTGCGTCCGCCGACGACATAGCGGCCGGCCCAGCGAGTCAGCAGCGGCCCGCCGACCGACCGGTCGAGGTCCTTGCGTTCCCATTGCGTATAGGGCTTCTCGGATCGGAGCAGTTGGGCGTTGCCCCGGCCCCTTCGCCCGATGGCGACGAGGCCGCCGTCGGGTTCGAACTGGAACGCAGTCTCGTCCCCGTTGACCTCCTGGAACAGGGCGCGGGTCCGCCAGATCAGGCCGTCGTCGCTCTCGAGCAGGGCCGATTCGACCGTTGGCCCTTCCCCTCGCGGCCCGACCGCGAAGTCCTTCTTCCGCCGGCCGCAGAGGTAGGCCTTTGCGTCGAACGTATTGGCCCGCCAGATGTAGTGGCCGAACGTCCCTTCGAGCAGGATGGGACTGTGCCATTGGGCGCCGTCGGGGGACCATGCGGCGTAGCCCAGGTGCTCGTTCAGGTCGCAGTCCTCGTACTTGGGCGAGGTGTCGCCGCAGTACCAGGTGCCGGTGTAGACGAAGAGCTTGTCCTGGAAGACCAGGAAGTGCGGGTCCCGCGTGTCGCGCTGGGGCACGCTGAAGCGGTGTACCTGCCGCCACTGTTGGGCGTCGTCGCTGGCAAGGATGAGGATCGACGAAGTGGGATGCACCATGTGCCCGTCGGGACAACTGCGGAACGTGAGGTAGAACTTGCCCCCGAATCGAACGAGGTCGGTGAAGGCGTTGTGCTCACCGTTGTGGAACGCCAGGCGGATGTTGGCGACCTTCACCTGGGGCAACTCCCCCGCCGTTGCTGGCGCCGCCGCACGGAGCAAGCCGCAATTCGCCAGCACCATCGCGAGACACAGTCTTCGACCCCAAGCAGGGAGCACACGGTTTGCGACGCCATTCATGAGAGTCCCTTTCCGATTCCAACGGCACGAGGATTCGCCCCGTACGAATCGTCATATTGTAGAACCACGCCCACACAAATGCCAGGGGCAGAGGCGTCTGGATTCATCGCCGAGAGCCGCCTTTTTCTCTTTACAGTCCGCTCAGATCAGATCATAATAGCAAACGGATCGTTTGGCCTGCGATCGCCCTGCGGGGGCTCGCGGCAATGCCCATGGCCATTCGAGGATATACGCCGGAGGGGAAATATGCTTGACCGGCTGGCTTCACAGGAGGAACTGCAGAGTATGGCAACTGATTATCACCGAGACAAGGGTTTCACCCTGATCGAACTCCTGGTTGTGATTGCCGTGATCGCGATCTTGATGTCCATCCTGATGCCGGCGTTGAGTCGCACCAGAAAGCAGGCGAAATTCGTCGGCTGCAAAGCCAACCTGAAATCCTACGGCCTGATGGCCTTCATGTACGCGGACGACAACGACGACCGGATGCCGAACGCCTGGACGAGCTTCTACAGCAGCCGGACGTACCCCAACGAGCCCCATCGATACTGCCGCTGGCACAATCCCGACTGGGACCTCGTGCACCACCCCGAGTACGCGGGACCCATGTGGCCCTACCTGAAGGGCAAAGGAATCCACATCTGTCCGGGCTTTGCCCCGATCGCGAAGGAATTCGGCCCGTCTCACCCCGAACACGTCGCGAACGTGCCCATCAAGACGAACTACAATTACTCCATGAACTCCTATCTGAGCGACAAGAAGCTGACCTCCATGAAACGCCATTCGGAGGTTTTCTTCTTCGGCGAGGAGAACCTCTGGATCACCAAACCCTATAACATCTACGCCTTCAACGACACCGCCATGTGTGTCTACGAGGTGTGGGACAGCTTCGGCACATTTCACCTGGCCCGGCAGTCGGACCTGGAGGACGGCGTGGTCAATGCGGTCTTTCTGGACGGCCAGGTTCAGACCGTACACCGGAAGGATTCCTGGCGGTATAGCGCCCCGGATGGCTGGAAGAAGGCGCCCGTAACCGATGGGTAGAATCTGAAGGCCTATCATTGTATTGTGAACGAGGAAGGAGAAAGAGATGAAAAAGCTAGTGTTGTTGTTCTGTATCCCTGTCCTGGCGTCTCCCTTGTGGGCGGGTGTCCCCGAACCGAAGGGCGCATGGGAATTCAACGCGCCGGACTACAGTGCCGCGACCGCGGGCGCCCCGCTGGAACTCGTCGGCTCCGCGGAGGGGATCGCGGGCGTGGACGAAGCGGATGGCGCCATTCGGATCGGTGAAGGCAGCTACTGGGTGTGCACGCATGGGATCGCTCCGAATGGCGGCGGCACCAAGGTCAATCAATGGACCCTGCTCATCGACTTCAGCTATCCGCCCAGCAGTCTGACCGACCCGCCCAGCGGGTACAACGATCTGTTCCAGACCGACCCGACGAACGCCGACGACTCGGACTGGACCATCAACGCGTCCGGCGCGGTGGGGATCGGCGCGGTCGGCTATACCGACGCACACGGTCTCAAGACCCAGCCGGACACCTGGTATCGCATGGTCGTCGTCGTCGAGAATGGCGTGCGATACGACGTCTACTTCGATGGCGTGGAGATCTTCAAGGGGACTCCCCAGGCGGTGGACGGCCGATTCAGCCTGGCCGAGGCCCTCCTGCTGTTCTGCGCCGGGAACAAGCAGGACGGCGACGACGCCCCCATCAACGTATCGACCGTGGCCATCTGGGGTGTCCCGCTCAGCGCCAACAACATCCTGACCTTGGGCCGTGCAGGAGAGAGCGTCTTCAAGGAGACGGCCGCCCCGGAGGTCAACGCCGGCGAGGATCGGAGCGTCGAACTCGACGAGACCATGACCGCCGTCGTCAATCTCGAAGGGATGGTCATCGACGACGATGAAGACGTGGCCGTCGCGTGGCAGATGATCTCCGGTCCGAATCAGGTTGCCATCGAATCGGCGGACAGTCCGACCGCCACGGTGACCTTCACCGCTCCCGGCCAATACACGTTCGAGCTGTCGGCCGACGACGGCGAATACGTGACGACCGATCGCGTGATGATCAGCGTCTGGGTCCACAACTACGACGGCCTGCTCGCGTACTGGGATTTCGAGGAGGCATGGAACGGTGTGACCGTCAACGACGTCTCCGGCAACCGCAATTACGGCATGATCGTCGACACCAACGACGGGGTTTCCGAATACGCGACGGGCAAGGTCGGTCAGGGCCTCAATCTCCTGAGCAACGGTCCGACCGCGGCCGGCGACTGGGTGGCCCTGGATCTGGTCATGCCCGACCGCGGCACGGTCGCCCTGTGGGCCAAGCCGATCAACTTCTACAACTACCACTCCGTCTTCGACAACTCCGGAAACGGCAACGACTGGGAAATGTGGATCTACAGCGACTCGCGAGCCCGGTTCCGCGTCGAGTCCGACACAGCGGTCACCGCCAATCTGAACAGCCTGGCCCCGGACGGCAACGGACAGGACAAGTGGTGGCATTTCGCGGCCACCTGGGCCCGTGACGGCGCCAAGGTCACCACGCAACTGTACGTCAACGGCCTCCTGAAAGAGCAAGTCACCGGGACCTGGATCAATCCGGGCGCGACGTTCTTCCTGGGCGGCGGCCACGTGGAAAACAACGCCTGCAACAGCACGTTCGACGAAGTGAGGATCTACGACAAGGTGCTCTCTTTGCCGCAGGTTCTCGGTCTGGTCTATCCGGAGAACCAGCCGCCCGTCGCACATGCCGGCGTGGGTCAGGCCGTATCGCTCACCGAGACGGGCGCCGCTGTGGCCATCCTTACCGGCAGCGTCGAGGACGCCGACGGCAGCCCCATCGGCCTGATAACTCAACTCTGGCAGATGGTCGCCGGCCCGAACGCCGTGACCATCGAGAGCCCGACGGCCATGGAAACAACCGTGATCTTCACCGCTCCCGGCGTGTACATCTTCTCGCTCACAGCCAGCGATGGACAGTCCCAGAGCGTCGATGAAGTCACGGTCGAAGTGCTCCCCTTGGGGTACACGGGCCTGGTCGTTCACCTGCCGCTCGACGGCACGGTGGAAGACATCGCCGGCGGGCACACTGCCACACTGATCGATGGCGCCGTCGGCACGCATGAATACGTCGAGGGGATTGACGGACTGGCCTTGCGATTGGCCGGGACCCAGGACAACACGGACAACGACGTGGTCGCAATCGACTATGTCTACACCGACAACGGCTCCGTCTCGCTGTGGTTCAAGCCGGCCATGCTGTACAACTACAACAGTATTCTCGACAACAGCGGCGACGGCAACGATTGGGAAATGTGGATCTACGGCACGGGAGAATTCGCCGGCCGGATTCAGAGCGGCTACGTCCGCGGCTACTATATGACGGTCGATACGTGGTATCACATCGTCATGACCTGGCGTCGCGATACGGTCAATCCCAATGCCGTCGATCAGCGGTTGTACATCAACGGCGCACCGGCCGCCACCAACACGTCGGAATGGGTCGATCCCGGAAGCACCGTCTTCCTCGGCGGCGGCCACAGCGGCAACGACGACTGCAACGGTGACATCGACGATTTCCGCATCTACGACCGCCCCATTACGCTCGGGGAAATCCAGCAATTGGCATCCCGGTAAGAACAGGGCGCTCGCGGCAGGATCGATCCGAACGTAGGATCGATCTCACAGTGGTTCAAGTGCATCTGCGTTCGGAAACGAAATGCAGCACAGGCTCGATCTCGAGTCTGTGCTGCATTTCCTTTTTGGTTCTTCACGGAATTGCGGGGCAATCGGAACGGCTCTGAGAGACACGCAGTGCACTCGTCTGTTCTCCACGTGCCTTCATTCGGGCGCGCTGAGGCTGTGAAAATATGGTTCATCCGGTTCTTGCGTGCTTTCGTGATCCTTGCACACCCGAAGCGGTCGTGCAAGGGAGATCTTCCGCTTTCCACCAATAGCATGGCGGGAAGCCCGCAGGACACGCCCGTGCGGATGTCTTGGGCCTTTCTGGATCGTCGGCGGGAACCCCGCTGAGACCGCTTCGTGCTCGCTTGCACAGGGTATGCCGACTCCGCCCGTAGGGTGCGTCGCCCTCTTATCCATACCATACTGCTGGCCCAAAGCGTCAAATGCCCGCCGCAATGTGGCGGATTCCAGAGATCTCCGTTTCTTCCTTCCGACAGGCACCCCTGCTATTCCGTGATGAACCTCTTCCTTCCAATGATCCGCTCAAAGGCTAAGACGAATCGTGATGGCGTCGTTCCAGCCCATCGAGAAGGAGAGGACGTTGCGTTGACGATCTGGCTTGTCTCATGATTCGACGTCGTTGGAGGGCCTGCGCCTGTGACTTGGGGATCGGCGTGTCGGCATAGGGCCGCCAGTCCTCAACACGGAAGGCGTCGGGATGATGCAGGTGGGCGTCCAACGCGGCGACCAACGTGGGTCCTTCCATCACGATGCGCACGCCCGCATGTCGGTGGCCATGAATGCGGCGCTCGTGGCCTTTGGGACAACGGAAGAACCGTTCCAGATCCAGATTGTCACGCGGAAGGTCGGGCACGTCTTCGCCGACGAACAGGCCGGGGGCAAAGGCGTTCATGGTCTTGGCCATCGCCTGCCGCATCGGCTGGTCCGAACGTTGGAAGCGTCGCTGGAGAGAGGACCGGTTCTCGCCCAGGGCCTCGGCCATCTTCAGCCTGGGCGGCTGCAAGGGACCCCCGTGGTCGTCATTGAGCACCCCCCGGACCGCCGCACAGTAGTCGAGCACCACCCCGCTGCCGCCGGCGTCGGTCTTCTCGGGACCGTCCGCCAGGACGTCACGCTCGCGAATCATTGAAAAAAGAAGGGGGATGCCGCGGGCGTCCTCCGGTTCTTGTGTCCCGGACGACGCCCGGCATCCCCCGAACGCAACGATGCGTTGTTCATCTACCGTGGTAGATGGGGACGGCCGAGCCGGTCGGCCCTGCCGTCGGTGCTGCGATCACTCCATTCACGGTGCGACGCAGATCGCTCCGGTCCGACCGACCAGACCCGCCACTTCCGCAACGGACAAGGCGCGGTTGTAGAGGCGAACCTCGTCGAGCTGGCCGTGCATGTACTCGCCGGAAGAGCAGTACCCGATACCCAGGGTCTGGCCCGACTTCATCAGCATGGGCGTCCCGGTGAAGCTCGCAGTCGCCCCCAGGGCGCCGTCGAGGTACATGTAGCACGTCTGCGAGGCATTGTCGATCACGTAGGCGATGTGATGCCACTCGCCGATCCCGATGACGCCGCCTCTGGCAGCGGTGATATCCAGGCTGGTGTTCAGCCAGACGGAGCCGTCGCCGATGTCGCCGTGGATCCGGGCGGCCTCGACCTTGAGGTCGAAGGTGTTGTCGCCGCCGATGCGGGTCCCGAGGATCGCTCGCATAGCGTCCAGGTCGGACACGTTGACCCACGCGGCCACGGTGAACGTGCTCATCGCCAGGTCGGCGGCGTACGCCACCGCGACGTACTGCGCGTCGGCGGTCATGTTGAGCGCCTGTCCGACTTTGCCGGCCACAAAGCCCGGCGAACCGGTCGCGGTGCCATGATGGCTGCCGGCGGAGTCCTTGGCGTCGCCGTCGAACTTGTACCAGGCGACCAGGCCTGTCGTGCCCGGGTCAACCGGGGTAACGGTCGAAGCCGCGGTCGGATACAGGCGGATCTCGTCGAAGAGCAGCGAGCCCGAGGACCCGGTGCCCTTGACGCCGATCGCCAACGTCTTGACCTTCTTCAGGTTGACGCCGGTGGCGGCCAGATCGATGGTCCACGGCTGCCAGACGCCGATCAGCAGATCGGCCGAGGCGCCGCCGTAGAGGACCTGGGTGCCGTTGATCTTGACATAGAGCTGGCCGGCGCCGACGTTGGCCACATCGCCGAGGAAGGACAGCGACAGGGTCCGCACGCCGAAGCCCGTCCAGTCCTGGGCTTCGTCGAACGTCCGCACGGCCTCGGAATAGGTCGCGGTGGTGTTGTCATAGGCGAACGGCATGGACTGCTTGCCGCCCAGGACCACCGCCTGCTGGGCAAAGGGCGCATCGTTATAGCCGACGATCGACCCGTTCGCGGCCTCTTCGTACCCGTCGAGCCAGGTCTGGAAGATGGTCGTGCCGCCGTCGATGTCGTCGTCATAGGCTTCGAAGCCCTCGACGAGGATGGAATCGTCCGTCGTGAAACTCCAGACGGGACCTTCCCACGTGCTGGGCGTCTCGGCCTCGTTGACCTCGACGACCTTCCAGTAGTACGTCTGGCCGAGGGCCAGTTCCACGTCGCAGGCGTTTTCCGCAACGGTGTCGACCAGGGCCATGTCGTTGACGTCGGTCCCGAGATACACCTGGTGCGAGCCCGCCTCGCGTCCGGTCTTCCAACGGAGCGTCACGGCCGGCTCCTGGGCGGAGGCGCCCGTCACCGGGCTCGGCTCGCTCGGATACGTCGGAACCTGGAAGAAGCGGACCTCGCTCAGCGAGTAGGTCTTGAGCCCAAACGGGCTCCAGTTGCTGGTGATCGCCAGCTTGACGTACTTGGCGGCCGCGCCCGCGAAATCGACGGTCGTGTTGGCCGCGTAGTCGGTGCTGCCGGCGGCCTGCTCGAACTGGAAGTCGCCGAGAGTCGTCCAGTTCTCGCCGTCGAGGCTGGTCAGGATCGTCACGTCCTTGACGCCGTAGCCGACGGTCGTCTCGACCGGCAGATTGGAGTTCCAAACGAGCATCTTGTCCAGGCGATAGGCCCGGTCGAACTCGTACTGAATCCAGGGATTGGCATCGACTGTGAGACTGACCCACATGTCCGTGTTCGTCGTCGAGTGCAGATCGTCTTTCAGGCCGGAACCGTCGATGGTCTTGGAGGCCGCGGTGTCCACGCTGCCCCGGCTCGAGGCCGTCGCGGTGATGTTGGCGGCCGCGAGGGCATAGGAGAACGGCTCGACCGTGAAACTCCAGACGGCGCCCTTGAAGACGGTGTTGTGGGGGGCTGCGTTGACTTCGTCTACACGCCAGTAATACGTCTGGCCATACTCCAGGCGACCCGGGGCAAAGGTATTGACCGTCAGACCCTCAGCGACCAGCACGTCTGCCGAGCCAGTGTCCACCTCGTCAAAAGACGTCCCGAAGTAGACATTGTGTTTGACAGCATACATACCGGAAGACCAGCCCAAATCCGTCTCGAACGACACATCCGTTGCCTTGTCCCCAGGATAGGGAGCGGTGGCCGTCGCCGGAGAGTACAACTGATTCGACAAGCCGTAGAGGTGCCAGGACTGGTTGCTCAGGTTCTGCGTCAGAGTAATCACCAGATTCTGACCAGCCACTGCGGTGAATTCATAGTTGATGTAGTAGGCATCATTATCCTTGGGCATCCCGACAGTTGTCGCGTCGTCCTCATTGATCGTCTGCGTGGCATCGGAAACGGGACCTGGCCCATCAGGATCGAACACGAAAGTCACCGTGCGCTGGTTATTCGCCCCCCACTGGCGGGTGTAGATCCGAGTGTGGTAGGTCTGCCCCGCCGTGAGGCCGCTGAGCGTCCATGTCGTGGTTCCACCCACGGTGTTATTGCCGTTGTAGTACATATCTGTCAGCAGGTCCGCCAAGCCACCGGAGACATTGTGACCGGTGTTGCCGGCGTGATCGTTGAGAGTCCCCGAGGAAGCCGTCCTGTTGAAGTTCAGCGTACCATTGGCCGCGGCGTTGTAGGCATCGAACTGCACTCCATTGATCAAGGCGCCGGGCGTGCCGGTCCCAAAATCCAATTTGTGGGTGTAGGTGTGGTCGGTGCTGATACCGCAATCCGCATCACCCGTAATCTTGACGTACGTGATGACCCCAGCATCTGCCGAGGTGGAAGCAAGGCCGAGGATGGCCATCGCCAAGGCGATGAGGGTCAACACGATTCTGGTTCTGTTGTTCATGGTAACTCCTTGGGTCAAAGTAAACGGTTCTCGATGATTCACACACCCCATGATCGCCTCATTCTATGCAGGCGATTACACCTCCTTCCCGCCCCCTCCTTCTCTCTGTTTCCACAAGATAGCCCTTTCCAGAAGGTGCTGTATGCCCGATTCTGGCCGGTCCAGACCGGCCCAATTACCGCCTGGCAGGTACAGCACATGCCTACCCATTCTCACCAGTTTAAGCAGATGCCATGCCTGTCGTCAAGGATACCCCCATATACTACGGGTCTTTCCCATGTTATCTTTAGTATACCACTTGACCGGCTCGTGGTAAACTATCTTTCTTGTGCCGCGGAAGGCACGAGTTCGAACCGGGCGTTCTGCCCCCTCCTGTTCGTGCAAAGGGCCGTTATGAACCACCTCTCGATGCGAGTCCTTCCCGTTTTGGCGCTTGGCCTGGCGACCGCGATGGGCGTCGGCGCCCCCGATCCGGCGACGCCCCCCCGCCGGATGGAGAACCTCAGCCGAGGGATTGTGGCTGTCAGGCAGCCCGGCGGCGTTTATATCGGCTGGCGGTTGTTCGGGACCGACCCGCAGGCAATCGCTTTCAACCTGTATCGTGTCACCGGTGACGGCGCGCCCCAGAGGGTCAACGACGCGCCGATCACAGGGTCCACCAACTACGTCGACGGCAAGGCCGACCCGAATCAGGCTCTGCGGTACTTCGTTCGGCCCGTCCTCGACGGCCGGGAACTGGCCCCCTCGAAGCCCGCGACCGCCTGGGACCGCCCGTATATCGAGATCCCGATCCGCCCGATAACCGAGTACTGGCCTGGCGATTGCTCCGTCGGCGATCTGGACGGCGACGGCGACTATGAAATCGTCCTGCATCAGACCTCGCGCGGGCGGGACAACGGCTCGGCCGGCATGACCGGGAGGCCCGTCCTCGATGCCTACCGACTGGACGGCGCCCCCCTCTGGCGGATCGACCTCGGGATCAACATCCGCGAGGGCGAGCACTACACCCAGTTCATGGTCTACGACCTCGACGGCGACGGTCGGGCCGAGATGGTCTGCAAGACCGCCGACGGCACAACGGACGGCGTCGGCACGGTCATCGGCGACAAGGACAAGGACTGGCGGACGAATAAGCCGGGCGACCGCACCCATGGCCGAATCCTCGACGGGCCCGAGTACCTCACGGTCTTCGACGGACGCACCGGGGCCGCGATGAAGACCGTCGATTACATCGCCAACCGCGACCCCATCGACGGCTGGGGCGGCATCGGCGGCAACGGCGGCAACGACAGCTATGGCAACCGCTGCGACCGTTTCCTCGCCTGCGTCGCCTACCTGGACGGCGTGCGCCCCAGCGTCGTCATGTGCCGGGGGGTGTATGGGCGGACCGTGCTGGCCGCCTGGGATTGGCGAGAGGGAGAGCTGACGAGCCGCTGGGTGTTCGACTCGGGAATCAGCCGGCCGCCCTACTCGGACGCCTCCCCCTACTCCGGCATGGGCGGCCACTCGCTTTCGGTCGCCGACGTGGACGCCGACGGCAAGGACGAGATCGTCTACCATGCCATGGTCGTGGACGACGACGGCAAAGGCCTCTACTCGACCGGCTGGCGGCACGGCGACGGGATGCACCTCAGCGACATGTACCCCGACCGGCCCGGCCTGGAGGTCTTCACGATCCACGAGAACGAGGACGACACGGTCCGGTTCCAGAGTCCCGGCGCGGCCATGCGAGACGCCCGAACGGGCGAAGCGATCTGGAAACACAGCCCGGGCATCGACGTGAGCAACGGAGTCGCGGCCGACATCGACCCGCGTCATCGCGGCTTCGAGGCCTGGGGCGGTCCCGGCGGTCTCCGCAACGCCGGCGGCGCCGAGATCGGCCGGGCGCCCCGATCCACCGGCTTCGTCATCTGGTGGGACGGCGACCTGCTGCGAGAGCTGCTTGCCGGCTCGACCGTCCTGAAGTGGAACTGGCAGACCGCAACCGAGGAGCGTCTGTTCTCGACGGGCGACCGCTGGGGTTGGCGCGGGCCCAATCTGCAAGCCGATCTGCTCGGCGACTGGCGCGAGGAAATGCTCGTGACCGCCCCCGACGGTAAGTCCCTTCGCATGTACACCACGACGATCCCCACGGAGTATCGCATCTACACATTGATGCACGACCCCCAGTACCGCCTGGCTGTTGCATGGCAGAACGTCGTCTATAACAAGCCACCTCATCCAGGCTTCTACCTCGGGGACGGCATGGCCGCTCCTCCAGTTCCCAGTATTCGGCTGATCGGCAAAGGCGAGGCCCTCGCGGGCGTCGAGGCGCAATAGTCGAGCCCGCCAAGAGACATAGAAGGGCGCTTCGGGGGTCCACGACCGTTCTCGGGCGCGTGCAATCGGCGTTCACAGAGACCCTCGATTGTCATTCCCGCGAACGCGGGAATCCACTCTCTCGGTTGCGCCCAGTCCCTCGGCTCCTGGATTCCTGCACTGCAAAGGCGCAAGATCTTGCTTTCTTAGCAAGCATTTTGAACGAGGATGATACAAGTGCTGGAAACGAAAGGAATTGTATTTCACGCAGAGACGCAGGGACGCAGAGTTCAAGATGCGTTCTTTCTTGCTCCTCTCTGCGTCTCCGCGTCTCTGCGTGAGTCCATTTTTTGGTTGCGGCCGAAGGCCGCTCCAAGTTCGCACGAATGACAGAGTCCGGCCCGCGCCTCGTCACTTCATGGGAGGCCGCGAGTATGGCCGTGCGCCCTGACCCGGGCCATCGCGCCGGGCGCGGTTGCACAGCCCGGCACTCCTCTGTACAATCGGCCTGTGTTCGTTGCGATCCCCTGGAATCGCCGTCGGCGGGCCGCCGAGGTTTCGCCGCAACCACGTGACAATATCGGGAGGTGCTATGAGAACGCTGCGAGGAATTCCGATCGTGTTCGTGCTGACCCTTCTGTGCGGGACGACCTGGGCCATGGAGAAGCCGTTGAAGGTCGCGTTCGAGGAACGGGTCTCGGAGCACAAGTGGCTTCTGCAGGAGCTGTCGGGCGAGCTGCCGTCGGACTGGTCGGACTTCGCCTTCCTGGTCCTGGAGATGAGGACCACGTCGCCCCAGCGGTTCTCCGTGTGGGTCTATACGACCGAGGGCAAGCGCCGCCTGATGCTCCAGCCCTTCGGGCAGAACGTCTGGCTGCGGGCCTCCATCCCGCTGCAGTACTTCAAGGGCAAGGACCAGCGCGGCATGGACCTGGCTTCGACGAACAACCGTCGGGCCGGCTCGTTCTGGATGGGAGTCTGGGGCCCGTTCGGCGATCTGAAGAACGTCGAGTCGCTTGGCGTCACGATGGACTATCCGCTTGACGGCGCGTCGCTGGAGATCCGCGAGATCCACCTGTCCAAAGAGGACGCGGGCTCGGAGTTCCTGGAGAAGCAGCCGGTGGTGGACGAGTTCGGGCAGTGGGCGCACGCAGACTGGCCGCACAAGATCCACAGCCGCGAGCAACTGGAGAGGGAGCTGGCCGAGGAGCAGAAGTCCCTCGCCGGCAGCGGCGAGTTCGGCTACTGCGAGTACGGCGGATACAAGAGCACACAGGCCAAAGCAACCGGCTTCTTCCGCGTCGAGCAGATCGACGGCCGCTGGTGGTTCGTGGACCCGCACGGGCACCTGTTCCTCTCCACCGGTTCGGATTGCATCAGCGCGGGGCGCAGTCGAGGAGGACAGGACGCTGCCGGCACGACGCTCATCCATCAGCGGATGGACGCATGGGGGATGAACACGGTCGGCAACTGGTCGTCGCTAAGGGCGTCCGAGGACGGGCAGCGGAAGGTCTACGTCGTGTCGCTCCGCACGCCGCGAATGGACCCGTATTACCTCGGGATGCCCGACGTGTACTCGGACGAGTTGGCCCAGAGCATCGATCAGACCGCGGCCGGCCAGTGCGCCCAGTACCGCAACGATCCCTTGCTGCTGGGCTACTTCCTCGGCAACGAGCCCCCCTGGGAGGGCCGCGAGAGCGAGCTGGTGGACATGTTCCTCAAAGGACCGGAGACCGCCACGCGGCGAAGGCTCACGGAGTACCTCGCCCAGAGCGACAGCCCCAGGCGGCGCGAGGCATTCGTCCACGCCATGTTCGAGAAGTACCTGACGCTCATGGGCGAGGCGATCAAGAAACACGACCCGAATCATCTAAATCTCGGCATCCGCTTCGGCGGATCGCCCGCGCCCGCCATCCGACGGATGGGCCGGATGTTCGACGTGTGCAGCGTCAACATCTACGAGTACGAGCCGACGAGGCAACTGAAGGCCCTGTACGAGGCCGCCGGGCGGCCTTTGCTGATCGGGGAGTTCCACTTCGGGGTGCCCGCCGACGGGCTCGGCGCCGGACTCGTCCAGACCGCCAACCAGGTCGAGCGGGCCAAGGGATACCGCTACTATGTCGAGCAGGCGGCCGCCCTGCCGGGCTTCGTCGGAGCGCACTGGTTCCAGTGGAGCGACCAGCCGGTCCTGGGACGCATGGACGGGGAGAACTACAACATCGGATTCCTCGATGTCACGAACCGGCCGTATCCCGAGATGGTCGAGGCCGCCAAGGCGACGCACAAACGCCTGTACGACGTCCACAGCGGCAAGCTGCCTCCCTTCGACGAGCGCCCGCGGGCCTCGCAGGCGGGCACGCCCGGATCACCCTGGTCAGCCGCGAGATAGAATCATCTCATCAGAATGCGTTGGAGTGATGCGAGCCCATGAGAAGATATCTGAGTTACACGCTCCGCTTTGTTGTTGTCGGGGCGGTCCTCGCTGTTGTCTTCTACCGCGTCAGGCTGTCGCCGGTCACGGTATCGGCCCTCACCGTCAAGCGAGGCCCCGTCGAAGCGGAAGTAATGGGCACTGGAACCTTGACGGCGCACACCAAGGCGACGCTCGGTCCGGAAATCCAAGGCCGCATCGTGGAATTGACGGTGGACCAGAATGACGAAGTCGTCCAAGGGCAGCTTCTGGCGCGCCTCGACGATTCCGACCTGCGAGAGCAACAGGCCATTGCCAAGGCCAACCTGGAAGCGGCGGAGGCGACCCACGACTGCGCCAGGGCCGAGCAGAAACGCGCGGAGGCTGTGGTCGCCCAGGCGCGGCGCGAGTACGACCGCCAGTCCCAGCTTCAGGCCAAGCAGATCGCGTCGGAGTCGGAGTTGGACAAGAGCGGGAACTCCTGCAGGTGGCCGAGGCCGAGGAGGCCAGAGCCGTTGCCGCCGTAGCGGAAGCCCAGCGACTGATTGTGGCAGCCGAACGAACCCTGGATTACCAGAACGCCAAGCTGGCCGACACGAGCATTTGCAGCCCCTTTGATGGATTGATCACCCGGCGAGACCGCGATCTGGGGGACATCGTCGTTCCCGGAGCCAGCGTGTTCCAACTGATCTCCACGAAGGACCTCTGGGTCTCCGCATGGATCGACGAGTCCTTCTGGGCCGCTTTGCAGTCCGGCCAGACGGCAAGGATCGTTTTTCGCTCAGAACCGGGAAGGGACTATGGTGGTTCCATCATCCGGATCAGCCGCGAGGTGGACCGCGAGACCCGTGAGTTCCTGGTGGATGTGGCGCCCGATCAGTTGCCGACGGGATGGGCGGTCGGGCAGCGGGCGGAAGTGTTCGTCATAACCGGCCAGAAAGATGATGTGGTCCGGATCCCCGGAAAGATGGTCCGTTGGCGCAATGGCCAGCCTGGAGTCCTGGTGACGGAGACGGGCAAGGCGCGATGGCGAAACCTCGAACTCGGCATGACGGGCAGAGGATTTGTCGAAGTCACCAAGGGGCTTGCTGAAGGCGATACAGTCATCTTGGCGAATGAAGCCCAAACCAAGAAGCTTCAGCCGGGTCGCCGGGTGGTGGTGGCACAATGAATCTGGCGATCCGAGACATCCGGCATAAAATGTGCCGCTTCCTGCTCACCGCCGTGGGCATCGGCCTGCTGCTCATGATCGTCATGGGCATGGCGGGAATCTACCAGGGGCTGAGCGAGGACGCGCTGAGCTTCCTCGAACGGACAAGGGCCGACCTCTGGATCGTGCAGCGAGGCACGCGCGGACCGTTTGCGGAAATCTCCCGCATTCCGCGGAGTCTCGAAGATCGCGTCTATGCCGTCACCGGCGTCGCTCACGCGAGGGCCTTCGTGTCACACACCATCCAGCGTGAGTACCAAGGCAGGCCCCTGCGTATCGTCGTCCAGGGATTGGCCTGGCCCGGAGATGATGGGAGCGTGCTGCCTCTGCTCGCCGGGCGGCCGCTGAGGCAGTCGCATCATGAAGTGCTTGCCGACCGCAGCCTGGGTCTGCATCCGGACGATCGCATTCCCTTGGGCAAGGACATTTACACCGTCGTCGGGATTACGACCGGCATGGTCGGCCAAAGCGGCGATGGGAGTGCCTTCTTCACGATCCCCGATTCGATCTCCATCCAGTACGATTCGCCGGGCGAGGCGATCCGCATCGAGCGGGAAGCGAGACGCTCACGGCTGACGAAACAGGACTTGGGGAACACGCAGCCCTTCTTGCTGGAGCGAGCGGCGGGTCCCGCCTCGGCGCTTCCAGCCCTCGGTACGCAAAATGTCAGCGCGATCATGGTGAACGTGACGCCGGGGGTCGATCCCGGACGCGTGATGAGGACCGTCTCCGCCTGGAGCGACGTCACGGTCTACACGAATGATGTGCAACGCGACCTGCTGCTCAAGGCCATCGAGCGTAACCGCAGGCAGCTTGGCCTGTTCCACAGGCTGCTGGTGGTCATTTCCGCCATCATCATGGCGCTCATCCTCTATACCCTCACTCTGGACAAGGTCCATGACGTCGCCATGCTCAAGCTGATGGGCGCATGGAACCGAGTCATCGTCTCGCTGATTTTGCAGCAGGCCCTTCTGCTCGGCGTAATGGGCTACGGCCTGGCCTACTGTATCGGCCAGTGGGTCTTCCCGTTCTTCCCGCGGCGCGTGGCCATCACCAGTGAAAACCTGGTGCAACTGGCGGTTGTCGTTCTGGCGATCTCCGTCAGCTCCAGCCTTCTGGGCATCTGGAAAGCAATGTCCATTCGGCCCAATGAGGTGCTGTCATGAGGACGGTCATCCGATCCGACGCTCCTTCGGTGGAGGCCCAGTCGCTCACGAAGATCTATGGGCGGGGCAATACCGAGGTGGTGGCCATGCGCGAGGTCTCGTTCCAGGTCCGACGAGGCGAAGTCGTGGTCCTGCTCGGGCCGAGCGGCGCGGGAAAATCGACCCTGCTGACCGCCATCGGCCTGATCAACCCGCCCACGTCCGGCAAGATCAGCATCAGCGGCTGCCCGGTGATAAGCGGGCCCAGGGCGCTGGTTGACATTCGCGCGTTTCGCCGAGAACACCTGGGATTCGTATTCCAGAAGGCGAACCTCATTCCCTTCCTCAACGCTATCGAGAACGTGCAGGTGGCGATGGAGATCAATGACGCCCCTCCGCGAAAAGCCCGAAAACGGGCTCTCGAACTGCTGGATTATCTGGGTGTCGCCGACCGTTCGCACAATCTGCCCTCCACGCTTTCCGGCGGCCAGCAGCAGCGCGTAGCGGTGGCCCGGGCACTGGCGAACAACCCCAGCCTGATCCTGGCCGATGAGCCCACCGCCGCTCTCGACGGCCATCGTGGACGCCAGGTGATGGAGCTATTCCGGATGGTCGCGCATGAGCAGAAGGCCGGCGTCATTGTCGTGACGCACGATCAGCGGGCATTGGACGTCTTCGATCGGATTCTCGAAATGGAGGATGGGGTTTTGCGACCCTCCAGACCCGCGTCGTGAAGCACGGAGCATGTTCGTCACAGGAAGCGTTTCGCCATGAACAGGAATCTCGCAATGCTCTTCTCGTCGGTTGGTTACGCGATGGACCCGCTCTGTCGCAACGACGTGACACAGCACACGATGGGGCACACAAATCGCCTGTCTCCCCTGACCAGCTACTGCCTCGGCACACGGTGACGCGCGAGGCGGATCAGACGGGTCCCTACACCGACCGGCGGCGAACCAGCTCGGTCGGCAGCTTGATCATCACAGGGTGGACGCCGCCCTCGGATTCGATCTGTTCCAGGAGCAGGCTGACCGCCAGGGACGCCATCTCTTCGATCGGCTGGCGGACCGTCGTCACCGGGCACTCGAAGTGATCCACGTTGGGCAGGTCGTCGAAGCCGACCAGGGCCATCTGGGCGGGGATAGCCAGACGGTGCTCGCGGAGGGCCCGGAGGACCCCGAGCGTCACGAGGTGACTGAGGGCGAAGATCGCCGTGGGGGGCGGGCTGATCTGCAGGAGGCGCTTGGTCTCCAGGTAGCCGTTGCGCTGCCCATAGAGATCCCCCACGATCAATCGCTCGTCGACCGGGATTCCGTGGTTGGCGTGCGCATCACGGTATCCGCGGACGCGCTCGTCGTTGATCCAGGAATGCGGTAGGCGCTGGATACAGCCGATCCGCTGGTGGCCGGCCTGGATCAGGTGCTCGACCGCTTCGTAGGCACCTCCGTAGTTGTCCACACCGACGCAATGGCACTCGACGTCCGGCATGATCCGGTCGACGACGACCATGGGCGTGCCCCGATGGGACAGTCGCCGAATATGGTCCCACTGCCGTCCTACCGGCAGGATGAGCAGGCCATCGACGTCCTGATTGAGCAACTGCTCGATCCGCTGGATCTCGGTTTCCGTGTCCTCCAGCGTGTCGCAGACCATCACCGCCAGTCCCGACGCCCCCGCTTTCACCACGATCGTGCGGGCCAGTTCCCCCAGAAAATGGTGGGACAGGTCCGGGATCAACAATCCCAAGGTCCGCGTCCGCAAAGGGTTGGGCTTGAAAACGCTCAGGCCGTGCGTGTAGCCCAGGCATCGAGCGGCATTGAACACCGCTTGTTCCGTCTCCGGCCGGATCCTGTAGCGACGACCGTGACCCCGCAACACCCTCGATACGGTGGCCTCCGAGAAGCCGACCTCCGCCGCGATTCGCTTTAGCGTAACCTTCGCCATGGTCCAACCAGATTCTCCTGTGGCTATCAGACCTGATTGATGCAAGCACCTCGGAAGATACCCTCGCAGGGACACAACGTCAACAGCAAAAAGCGGGATCCGCGCCGCCTCATTCACCTCGTCCACTCGCCAGTAGTACGTCGTCGAGTACTTCATCCCCGACGGAGCGTAGCTGTGCGCAGCGACGGTCTGGGCCTGTGCCGTGCCGGCAGCCACCGCGTGCCGGGCGTTCCTTGACAAACATCCCTTCTGCGACAGGGTCTCCCTATGAGGGACTGCGACTCGTGACTCCTGTGGATACTGAACAGTGGGCAGGCGCCCTCCACCTTGGTCTGGAACCCAGGCCCTTCCAGATTCCCTTTCGTTCCAGCCCCACGCCAGCCCTCCGCTACACAGCGCCCCACTCCGCATCCGGGGATGATAACAAGCAGATAATCCACTGCCCCTTATGCCATATCGATAAGCCCTCCTTCAAAAGGATTCACTGTGAAATCACATTTTCGGGCGTGTGACCTTCCTGCGTCCTCTCGCAGAACGACGAGGCGCCGCGCGGACGCTGTCATTTCTGCAGAGGCAGGAATCCAGGAACATCGGGATCAGACGCCATTCTGGAGAGTGGATTGCCGCTTCCGCGGGAATGGCAACCCACGGTGCCCCCAGAAAACGCCGTGGCCCCGGCGTTTGTCGTCGGGGCCACGGGGATTGGACTCCATCAGGCAGGCGGAGACTCCACCGCCTTCTTCAACAGGCTACTCATCCGCTACCGGATGGCCGAAGCCGATGCCGTCGATGTAGAGGTGCCCGGCGCCGCCCTTGGTCGGATTCGCCCGATTGCCCGTACCGATGTACAGCTTCTGAACCTTGGTGAGCTTGACCCCGGCGGCAGTGAACTCGCTCAACGGGATCTTCCACTGCTGCCAGCTCGGCGTCACCGTCACCATCGGGTCGGGATGAGCGACCACCTTGCTCTTGCCGGAATTGTCCTGGACCACGACATAGAGCGTGTCGGGCGTGCTGGTCGGCTGCGCGACCCCGATCTGGGCGGTCTGCCAGGCGCCCGTGGCGCCGGTCACCGTGACGCTGGAGAACCTGGCGGCCGTGGCATCGGCCGTGTTGTGGCTGGTCACGGCCAGACCGATGCAGATCGTGCCGCTCAGGGTGATCGACTGCGGGTTCCAGACCATGGCCGTCCAGGTGGCGCCATCGGCGGAGTAGTAGGCATTGAAGTTATTGCCGGAGCGTTCCAGCTTCAACCAGACGGGGGCCTTCATGGCGATCTGCTCGGGTGTGGCCACCGCGCTGTCGCTGACTGCGGTTCCGGCATTGGTCAGCCTCGCCTGATAGCGAACGCCATAGTCCGGCGTGATGTAGACTGCGGCGTAGCGGGCCGCAGGGTCCACGCTCTCGCGGACCATGAGGCCGACCTTGGTCCACTCATTGGCCCGGGTCAGGCTCTCGACCTTGGCGATGATCGTGCCGTTGCCACTGAGCTGCTTGAAGGCGAAGTGGAACTGATCCGACGCATTCCAGATGTCCGAGCCGATGCCGCCCATCACGATGCTGCCGTCGCCCATCTCGGCGAACCCGGGGGCGTCACCGCGGACGTTCACGAGGAGCGTATCCGCGCCGGCGATGCTCCAGTCGCGCGTCGGCGAGAACTCGCGGTAGGCTTCGCTGAAGTACGGCGTGTCGCCATTGTTGTACTCGAACGGCATGGACTGACCGCCGTCGTAGACGATGGTCGTCTCGCCAAAGGTCCCTCGGAAGGAGTCCATGTACCCGACGAACGAATTGCTCTGGTGGTCGGTGTAGCCGTCGATCCAGGAGTCGTAGAGGCAGTTATCCGTATCGTTGTAGGCCTCGAAGTCGTCGATCGACTCATACTCCCGGGTCGTGAAGCTCCAGACGGACCCTTCATGGGGACTCGGGTCCATGGCCTCGTTGACCTCATCGACTCTCCAGTAGTAGGTGGTCCCGAACAACATCCCTGTCGGGCTGAAGCGGTGATCAGCGACCGTCTTGGCGGCCACGGTTCCCGCGGCCACCGCGCCGGCGTCGCTGTCGAAGTACACCTTGTGCGAACCGGCTTCTCGCCCCGGCCGCCAGTTCAGCGACGCCTCCAGGTCCACGTCCGTCGCTCCATCCGTCGGATCGGGATAGAACGCCGCGACGGGAATGTAGTAGAAGCGGACCTCGCTCAAGCTGGCGTTGGGACCGCCGCCCCAGGTGGCGTTGATGTTCAGCTTCACATACTTCGCCCACACCCCGCCGAGATCGACGGTCGTGTTGTGGACATACGTGTCCGTGCTCGGCGCCTGGGCGAACTCGGGCGCGTCCGCCAGCGTTTCCCACGCAGCGCCGTCGAGCGAATACTCGATCGTCACGTCCTTGGCGCCGTACCCCGCGATGGTCTCCAACAACATGTTCGAGTTCCAGACCCACAGTTCTTGCAGCTTGTAAACCTGGTCGAACTCATACTGAATCCAGTTCGGCAACGTCCCTGCGCTGACCCACATCCCCTCGGGCGCCATGGAGTGCTGATCGTTGGCGAGCCCGGATCGATCGATCGTCTTCTCCGGCCCCATGCCCAACCGGGAGCCGGAGGCGGTGGCGGTGATGCCCGTGATCGGGTAGCCGTACGTCTCGACGGTGAACGTCCAGAGTTCGCCCTTGCTGACCGTGCTGTCGGTCGCATTGACCTCGTCGATCCGCCAGTAGTAGGTCTGGCCCCAGGCCAGAACGCTCGGGGACTCGTACGCCGCGTCCGCCTGGCCTGTGCTCACCAGCGTGCCCAGGTCGTTCGCAACGGTGGCGTCGTTCACATCGTCGAGGTCCGTCCCGAGGTACACATTGTGCTTGCCGGCGCCGGCCCCTGCAGTCCAGGCCAGGACGACGTCCCTGGCAACGTCGGCGGCGCCGTTTTCGGGCACCGGCTTCTGTGCCTGATTGGGCGGCAGGTACTGGATGATGTCGATGAAACAGATCTTCGCGTTGCTGGCGCCCGTGGCCGGCTTGATCGTCAGGCGACCGTCGGTCACGGTGACCCGCCCGGAGTACTCGTCGAAGTTGTCCTGGCCGTCCGGGTCCGTGAAGATCACGCCCTCGACATCCAGCGTATTCGTCTGGTCGGTGTTGCTCGCATCGCCGCAGACGAAGAACAGATCGTAATCGCCCTCTGGCACCGCGATCTCCCACGTCTTGTCGGAACCCTTGGAGAAATGGACCAGCGTGTCATACCGCTGATCGTTGTTGGCGTTGCGTTCCCGGTCGTCGGAGGTGGCCAGGGCGCTCCAGCCATAGGAATAGCCGTTGCCTCGGTCGCCGTACATCTCACCGCAGTCCATCAGGTATCCGTCAGGGACCGCGGCGGTCTCCAACTGGAAGTTGATCTTGACGATGAACTGGTCTGCGCCCGCCACACCGGCCGTCAAGAATGCACCGATCACAGCGAGCCAAAGCACTGACTTTCGATACATGACAATCCTCCTTCTACCCACATGTCCCTTGGTTGCCACGACTACCCGCCACAGGCCGTCAACCGGCCCTTGGCCACGCCCAACGTCTGCTGCATCTGTACAATCCGGGCGACCTCTGCCTATCCCGTCTTCGGCAGATTTCCCCCAGAGCTATAGGACTTTCGTACCAGGAGATTATGTCTTGTGACTGATGTCGATTGGGAACGGATGGCTGCCGGAAACGACTCCTCTGCGATCCGGAACCGCACCTTCTGGGATCCCCTTCCTTTCCAGAACCATACCGATCCTCCGAACACACCCAGCACTCCGTATGGGGCCTGAAAAAGAGCAGGTCATTCACCCTGTTTTATACCACAGCACCAGGCTGTCCCTCAAGAGAATTCCCGCTCAGACCGATAACTTCCGCCTGTTGGTCCGGAGCGAATCGGTCTGTTACTGTCCAGCCCGGATGGCGCACTCGCCGGACAGTCGCTTCCCGTCCGGGCCCAGGTAGGTGGCTTCCACGATGTAGGTCTGGTTGCGATTGGCCCGCAGGCCGAGTCGGAACTCGTACGCCCGCAGGAGGGGCCGCCAGAATCCGTGGTTGACGGCGGGTTGGGTCAGATCGAAGTCCGGCCAGATCGCCAGTCGCTGGCCCTTGGGCTGCGCCGAGCGACGGACGTACTCGTACACCTCGAACCGCAGCGCACAAGGCGACTTGATCGAGCATCCGAAGGCGTCCAGCAGGACGAGATAGACCGTCAGCTCGGCGTCCTGGCCGATGCCGGCGGCGCCGCGAATCTCGCTCAGCGGCAGAATGTCGATCTTGGCGGGGCCGAATCCGGCCGGAACCGCCGCCGGCGGTTGGTCGGCCCCTGGGGACGCCGGTTCGGCGGTCGGCGGTGACGACGCCGACGTCTTCGGCGACGTCTCGCAGCCGCTGCACGAGAACAGGCAGGCCATCGCAAAACAGCAGATTCCAGATCGCCAATCCATCTACAGATCCTCGCCCAGGATGTGTCCGAGCCGGCGTTTCTTGGTCCGCAGGTAGTTGATGTTGTGCTCGCCGGGCTGGGCTCGCAGCGGGATCTGTTCGACCACCTTGATCCCGTACACTTCGAGCCGGCTGATCTTCTTGGGGTTGTTGGTCAGGATGCGCACGTTCCGCAGGCCCAGGTCGCGACAGATCTGCGCCCCGATGCCGTAATCGCGGCGGTCGGCCAGGAAACCGAGCTTGAGGTTGGCGTCCACCGTGTCCAGGCCCTGCTCCTGGAGCTTGTAGGCGTGGAGCTTGTTCGACAGGCCGATCCCCCGACCCTCCTGGCGGAGGTAGATGACGGCCCCCTTGCCCAGCTTTTCGATCATCTGCATGGCGGTGATGAGCTGGTAGCCGCACTCGCACCGCTGGGAATGGAACAGGTCGCCCGTCATGCACTCGGAATGGACCCGGATCAGGACGGGGTCCTCGTGCTCGATGGGCCGGCCGGTCGCGTCGAGGTCTCCCACGCCGCCTTTGCACAAGGCCAGGTGCGGCTCGGGCGACGTGACGCTCTCGTAGGCGATCAGCTTGAAGTCGCCGTAGTCGGTGGGCAGCGAGACGCACTCGACCCGTTTGACCTGGCTCTCCCGCTGAAGGCGGTGCTCGACGAGCTTGGCGATGGAGGTGATCTTCAACCCGTGGCGGGCGCAGAACTCCAGCAGTTCCGGCACGCGGGCCATCGACCCATCGTCGTTCATGATCTCGCAGATGACCGCGGCCGGCTGCATGCCCGCCAGGCGGACCAGATCGACGCCCCCTTCCGTCTGACCGGCGCGGACGAGGACGCCGCCGTCGCGGGCCCGCAGCGGAAAGACGTGGCCCGGTCGGGCCAGGTCGCGGGGCCGGGCGTTCTGGGCGATGGCGACGTGGACCGTGTGCGCCCGATCGGCGGCACTGATCCCGGTCGTGATCCCCTCAGCCGCGTCCACACTCACCGTGAAGGCGGTCCCGAGACGGGCCGTGTTCTCCATCGTCTGGGGGTACAGACCCAGGGAATCGCATTTCTCCGCCGGCAGGGGCAGACAGATGAGCCCCCGACCGAACTTCGCCATGAAGTTGATGATCGCCGGCGTGACCTTCTCTGCGGCGCACAGCAGGTCGCCTTCGTTTTCGCGGTCCTCCGCGTCCACCAGGACGACCATCTTGCCTTGTCGGAGGTCTTCGAGCACCTCCGGAATATCGCTAAACCCTTGTGTTCCAGTTGGTTCTGACATTCTTGACATCCACAAAAACCGGACCCGTTCGACCGCCGGGACCTCTGCCTGTACATTGCGCAGCAGCCCTCGGCGCAACAGCTAATGACCGGAACCTGTCGTCTGGGCCCGCTCATACTGCTCAATATAGCGGGTCCCGTTGCGGATGTAAATGAGGGCCGCCAGAACCGCCATGCCCGCCGCGGACCACCAGAGCACGCGAACAAACCACCGATAGCCCGGGATGACCGCCGCCAGTTCCGGCGCCGCCAGCACCGCGATCACCATGCTCAGTTGAAGCGCCGTCGCCAGTTTGCCCGCGCGCACCGGCACGATGTGGAGCTGGGATGTAATCAGGTACAGGATGACGAAACCCAGTGTGATGAGAAGGTCTTTGCCGATGATCAGGACCACGACCATCGAGGGCAACCGCCAGCCATCCACGTGGCCCTGTTCGGAGACCAGCAGGAGGGACGCGCATGTCATCAGCAGCTTGTCGGCCAGCGGATCGAGAAAGGTGCCCAGCTTGGTGATCTGCTTGCGGCTCCGCGCCCAGTAACCGTCGACCGCGTCGCTGATCGCCATGAGGAAGAACAGCGCCACGGCGGCATAGCGCAGTAGTCTCTGGGTCGCCTGGCCGAACTCGGGATCGTGGGTATTGAGCATGCACCCGACGAACGGCGCGATCAGCACGATCCGCATGAGAGTGATCCGCGTCGGCCAGCTCAGACGGAAGCGGTCCGCCCGCCGGACCCGGCGCAGCAGTCCTGACATGCCCTTCTTCCGGTGGTCGTCATCCATTTGCCACCTCCAACGATTTCTCCTCGTTGCATCGGTCGCAGGACCCGTTATACTAAGGGAGGCTGCCGGGACAGGCAAGAGGGGATCGCTCGCCGAGCCGGTCTCAAGCCCAAGGACTTCAGGTTAGGCGGAGCAGACACTCATGAGCGCACGAAACCGGTTGGCGCGGGCCTACTACGATTTGTCGGTCATGCTGGATGCCGGGGTCCCCATCATCCGCTCCCTCGACATCGTGATCGAAGGCCGCACAGGCTACATCAAACGCGTCTTCTCCAAGATTCGCGAGACGGTCTCGAAAGGCTCGACCCTGGCGGAAGCGATGGACATGCACCGCCATGTGTTCCCCACCCTGGACCGCATGCTCATCCAGGCGGCGGAGACCTCCGGCTCGCTCGGCGAATCGTGCAAGATGCTGTCCGAATGGCACGAATTCGTCCAGCGAATCGTCGTACGCATGCTCTCGGGCCTGGCGTACCCGTTTCTCATCCTGAACGCCGCGGCCTTCATATTCCCCTTGCCCCGGCTGATCATGGGCGCCATCGGGTTCGGCCAGTACATGCAATCGGTCGTGCTCACCGTCATCTGGATCTACATCCTGCTGGCGATCGTCGCGGTCCGGGTGTATCGGCCGGAAACGACACGCCTGCTGCGACTGCCGATGGACTACCTGGCCCTGCGAATCCCGCTCCTGGGAGGGGCAATCTACCAACTCTGCGTCAGCCGCTACATGAGAGCGTTCGGCATGCTCTACAAAGCAGGCGTACCCATCGCCGAAAGCGTCGAGCGGGCCACCCAGGCAGTGGGCAACGAGGCTATCGCAAGGCTCTTTCGCGGGTCCATCGCCACCATCCGCGGCGGCGGCACCGCCTATGACGGGCTCTCCCCCCGCCTGGCCACCGAGTACCGACACCTCTGGCAGATCGGCGAGGAGACCGGCGAGCTCGACAAGACGGTAGACAAGATCGCCGAGATTTCCGCGAATCGGTCGGACCTCTATTTCAGCGAGTTCGCACGATGGTTCCCGATCCTGATCTACTTCATCATCATGGGCGTGATGGCCTACATGATCTTCATGCTGGCCGCCCAGGTGTATGGCAACCTGGATTCCTTCATGGAATGACGACAGCAGGATTTTGTCCGGCTATTCTCTTGATGTAGATCGGTCCGCTGTTACAATTCATCCGATTTCAAGAGGGCTGACCAATGGCTGTTCTGAATGTCAATATAGACCATGTCGCTACAATCCGTCAGGCCAGGCGTGCGGACGAGCCGGACCCCGCGTGGGCGGCCGTCGAATGCGAGCTGGCCGGCGCCAACGGGATCACCGTGCACCTCCGCCAGGATCGCAGGCACATCAACGACCGGGACGTCTGGGTGCTCCAGGAGACCGTCTCCTGCAAGTTCAACCTGGAGATGTCGTTGGCCGAGCCCATCGTGAAGATCGCCGAGGAGGTCGGGCCGGACCAGGTCACGATCGTGCCGGAGAATCGGGCGGAGCTGACCACCGAGGGCGGTCTCGACTGCGTCCGGTACAAGCGCCGCCTGGCTGCGGTGGTCAAACGAATGCACAAGAAGGGCATCACGGTCAGCACGTTCATCACACCCGACCGCGAGCAGATCATCGCCTCCGCCGAGACCGGCTGCGACGCGGTCGAGCTGCACACGGGCATGTACGCCAACGCCAGGACCGAGAAAGCCGCCAGGATGCAGGTGCTGCAACTGGAGGCCGGGCGGGACATCGCGATCGCGAAAGGGCTGATCGTCCACGCCGGGCACGGCCTGACCTATCGCAACATCGCGCCCGTCGCGAGGATTGAGGGGCTGTGCGAGTTCAACATCGGGCACAGCATCGTCTCTCGCGCGGTGCTCGTCGGGATGAAGAAGGCGACCCGGGAGATGATCAAGCTGATCGAAAAGCACGGGCCCTGTGAGGCGTGAAACACGAGGCGGGCTGAGGCAACGATCCTCTCGCAAGACCGCATCCGGCCTGGACACTCAAATAGTAAATCGCAAATCGTAAATCAGGAGATGTGTAATGTTCACAGGGGCCATGGTGGCGCTGGTCACACCCTTCCATGACGGCAAGGTCGATTTCGAGACACTCGATGAGCTGGTCGATTTCCAGGTGGACAATGGCATCGACGCCATCGTCCCGGTCGGCACGACGGGGGAATCCCCCACCCTCAGCCATGAGGAGCACAAGCAGGTCATCGAGCGAGTCGTCAAGCGAGTGGCGGGCGCCACGCCGGTCATCGCAGGCACCGGCTCCAACAGCACTGCCGAGGCCGTCGAGCTGACCGCCTTCGCGAAGAAGGTCGGCGCCGACGCCACGCTCCAGGTGTGCCCCTACTACAACAAGCCCACACAGGAAGGCTTCTATCAGCACTTCAAGGCAATTGCCGACGAGGTCGATCTGCCGATGGTGCTCTACAACATCCCCGGCCGCTGCGGCGCGGGCCTGACCCCCGAGACGGTCGCCAGGCTCAACGATCTCGACAACGTCGTCGGCATCAAGGAAGCCACAGGCAGTCTCGACCAGGCCAGCGAGATCGCCATGCGATGCGACATCACGATCCTCTCGGGCGACGATTCCCTAACCCTGCCCCTGGCCTCCATCGGCGGCAAGGGCGTCATCAGCGTCGTCGCGAACATCGTCCCGGCGGACGTCAAGGCCATGACCGATCTGATCCTCGAAGGCGATCTCGTCAAGGCCCGCCAGTGGCATCGCAAGCTCTTCGCGCTGAGCAAGAACATGCTGACCCTGGCAACCAACCCGATCCCGATCAAGGCCGCGATGGCCCTCCTGGACATGTGCTCCGACGAGCTGCGTCTTCCGATGACCGCACTGGAGCCCGCCAAGAAGGCCGCGCTGAAGCAAACCCTGACGGACTACGGCCTGCTGAGCTGAGCGAAGGCCGTGTTGGATGATTGCCGTTGACTCTTCAAGGCTGGGGCGATATACTGCCATCTGTTGGGAGTATTGCCATGAGAGAACTGTTCACAGTTGGGCATTCCAATCACACGGTGGAACACGTCATCGGCCTGCTCACGATGCACAACATCACGGTGGTGGCCGATGTCCGGTCGAACCCATACAGTGTGCACTCGCCGCAATTCAACCGGGAGCTGATACAGCGGAAGTTGCACGACGCCAGGATCGAATACGTATTCCTTGGCGGGGAGCTTGGAGCCCGCCGAGCTGAAGAAAGTTGTTATGTAGGCGGTCAGGCGAAGTACGACGCAATCAAAAACCTGCCTGCCTTCCGGAATGGTCTGAGTCGCGTGATCAAGGCCGTCGAACGGTCTACCATTGCACTGCTGTGCTCGGAAGCCGACCCGCTGGGTTGCCATCGAACCATATTGGTGTGCCCAGAACTGAAGGGACTCTGCCCCGGCCTGAGGATTAGCCACATCCTCGGAGATGGCAGCCTGGAATCCCACGAGCAGACGGAGCAAAGACTCATCCGATTGCACAAACTGCAGCCGGAGCTGTTTGGAAACATGACCTCCATGTCTGGTCTCATCGAAAGGGCATACGGTATCCAGGCGGAACGGATTGCATACAGGAGAATCCCGGCGGGAGTATGAGACTCTTCACGATCGGATTCACAAAGAAGTCGGCGGAGAACTTCTTCACGCGGCTCAAAGAAGCAAAGGTACGCCGTGTGGTGGATGTGCGGTTGAACAACACATCGCAAATCGCCGGTTTCGCGAAGGCGCGAGACTTGGAGTTCTTTCTCAAGGCCATCAGCCGAATCGACTATGTGCACCTTCCAGAACTGGCGCCAACGCAAGATATCCTCGATGCCCTCGTGAAAGAGAAAGGCCAGTGGAGCGAATACGAACGCAGGTTCAAAGAACTGATGGAAACGCGGCGGATAGCAGAAACCCTCGCCAAGGCGCTTCGCGACGGCGATTGCCTGTTATGTAGCGAAGACACTCCAGAGCATTGTCATCGCCGACTCGTCGCGGAGTACGTTCAGAGACACTGGGGCGATGTGGAGGTCGTTCATCTGTGAGCCTCACTCGGATCATAGTCCTGGCCAACTCCTGGAAGAACCAGGATTGGTGCATTGCAGGCATTGAACCCACAACGGGCAAGTGGGTCCGTCCCGTGACAAGCCTGGATGACGGGCGTGTGCGGAAGATCGACATGAAGACCGACGCGCACTCACTGCAGTTGCTCGACATTCTCGACATCCCTCTGAACACAACCGGTCCGGACTTCGGCTTCGAAAGCGAGAACAGAACAATCCTGCCCGGACAGTGGCACCTGCACGGTCAAGCAAACGTGAAGGATGTTCTGAAGCATGCGGAACGTCCATACTACATCCTTCACAACGCCTGGAAATACGTGACCCTCGATGAAATGAGGGTAAAGGCGTTTGAGGAACGAACAACGCTCCAGCTCATTCGTGTCGATAACTTCACCATCCGGGACACAAGAAGCGAGACAACCGACAAGCACAATTGGAGAGGGACCGTCTCGCCAGGCGGACGGATACTGGACCTCCCTATCACGGATCCAGCGTTCTGTGAGAGACTAACGGCGGGCCATGAACCGTCCAAGTCTTGCCTCCTCACAATGAGTCTGAGCATGCCCCACAAGCCGCAAGATTGGGGAGCAGACGATCCGCCGGCATACTGGAAACTCGTCGCCGGCGTCATCGAACTCTGAACTGGAGCGGATCGCATCAATTGAGCGTGAGCCAGGCGTCGTCCTGGCTGACCTCGAACGAATCGAGGTGCGTCTGGACTTCGATGCGGTATGGCCCCGGAGGGATTCCCTGGCCGTAGTCGGAACCGCCGTACCGGGTCGTCTGGGGTACTCGCCACGAGTACCGGGCGGCGCCTCAGCTATAGGCGAACTGGCCCGACTGCACCACCTGCTGGGCGCCGTTGAGTATCCGGAACGACGGCTCCGGCACATTCTTCTCGTTCTTCGTGACGACGGCGCTGTACCACTCGCCCGCCTGGCCCTCCAGGTTGACGCCGACCGTGACATCCGGATTGTGGGGATACCGGCGCAGCGACCCCCTGGCCTGGAACGGCGGGCCGATCTTGAGCCGGGTCGTCCGCCCAGGCTTGATCTTGAAGTCCTTGAGTTGCCCCGGCGAGGTCATGCTGAACGCCCAGCGGTCCCCATGGTCCACTTCGGTCAGGTCGAGCGACCTCAGATAGTACCTGCGGGCGGGCAGCCGCCACGTCGGCCCGGCGCCGCTCACCTTCTGCGGTCCTGTATCCGACCACAGATCCATGACCACTTCTTTGCCGCCGAGATCGAGCGATCCGAACGCCGGCTCGGCCTGACGGAATTCGATGGTGCTGCCGTCCTCGGCGACCTCGACGCCGTAGTACCGTCCGTCGAGGTTGATCACTTTGCTCAGGGGCATGGTCACCGCGATGGATCGCCGGCCCCCGCCCGGCATGTCCACCATGCTGCCGCAATCGATCGCGATCACGTCGGAGTTCGGGTCTCGCGAGCCCCGCGCCGGCGGCTCGAACCTCTCGTTGAATCGCCCGTCGACGTCGGTATCGACCAGCGTGATCCGGCGGGTCCTGCCCTCCAGGAGAACTTTGCCGTCGCGATAGAACGCAGGGTAGAAGGTCAGCCATTTCCCGCCGGAGCATTGTGGATAGAACGCATCGCCCCCGGGCCGGCTCGTGCCCTGCTTCAGATAGACCGGGCCGAACTCATACACCGCCTGCAGCGTGAATATGCGCAGCCACCTCCCCACGTAGGCTCGCTCGTCGGACCACAGGCCATCGGCGTCGAGGTCCAGAATGAGCATCACCTCTCCCGGCGGTCGGGTGGACCGGTAGGCAATCCCACGAATCTCGCGGCCCCCCACGCGAACCGGGAAGTACACCGGCTCCTGGGGCGCATCGGGCGGCGTCTCCAGCACTCCCGACGGCTTGGTCGTCGTCGTATACTGACGCTGAAATCCCAGATCCGTCGCGGGACAGAATTGGAAGGGAGGAACGAGCTTCAACTCGGCCCTTGCCACGACCGGTCCCATCGACACAGCCGGCGTCTCGGATTCCTTCGCCGCGGCCTCGCGTCGGAGTCTCATGACCATCTCATAGGGCGACTCCGTCGTCTGACGGCCGATCGCGAAAGCGGCTGTCGTCAGAACCAGCGAGACAGCGACGAACTCAAAGCATTGGACCAGACCCTTCATCGCATCGTCTCCTTCGACACAACCCCGGCATCAAGCCGGGGCGCCGCTCATTGCTCGGCGGGATCTGAGCGCCCCGGCGCCGGCTCGGCCCGGCGGAATTCGATCGTACTGCCGTCCTCGGCGACCTCGACGCCATAATACCGCCCGTCGATGCCGATCACTCTGCTCAGGGGCATAGTCACCTGGCGCGAGAACCGACCGCCGCCGGGCAGTGCCACGAAGCAGGCGGCATCGATCGAGATCGCATCACCGCCTGGGTCCCGCTTGCCCAAGGCCGGCAGTTCGGACATCTCATTGAATCGCCCGTCGAAGTCGGTATCGACCAGCGTGATCCGGCGGGTCGTGCCGTCCAGGACGACCGTCCCGTCGCGATAGAAGGCCGGATAGAACACCAGCCATCGGCCATCGGAACACTGTGGATAGAATGCGTCCCCTCCCGGTTCCGTCCGGCCCTGTCTCAGATACACGGGACCGAACTCATACGTCGCAGTCAGCGCGAACATCCAGAGCCTTCTGCCCATGTACGGCGTCTCGTCGGACCACAGGCCGTCGCCATCGGTATCGAGGATGAGCACCACGTCGCCCGGCGGACGGATCGACCGATAGGTGATCCCGCGGATCTGGCGGTCCCCCGCGCGGACGGCAAAATACACCGGTTCGCGGGGCGCATCGGGCGGCGTCTCCAGCATCTCGCTCGGCCGGACGGTCGTCGTGTCCTGCCGCTGAGCCTCCAGGCTCATCGCCGGACAGTCCAGGAACGGCGGCACCAGAGTCAGTTCGGCCCTGGCCAGGACCGGACCGACGGGGACCATGGCCGACAGGTCAACAGCCGCAGCCGTTTCAGAAGTCCTGTCCATGGCCTCCTGGCGGAGCCGCACGACCGTCTCGTAGGGTGTCTCCCTTGCCCACAGCATCCCGCGTTGCCCCTCGTTCGCAGGCCCGAAGCCTCGCGCAGGCGGACCGGCATCCGTCGGCACGGCCGGCGGCGATTGGCCCGGCAGGCCCTCCTGTGTCGTGCCCGATGCCGGGAGCATCGCATCCGCCGAGCGATCCGAGAGGCCCGGCACGTAGGTTCGCGGATCTGTCTCGGCCTCGGGACCGGGAAGAGCTTGCGCAACAGGACGTCGCGGCATTGCGGCAGAGGGCGGGCCGGCGTGGTCGTCTGCGGCCAACCTCTGCCGGTCCCCCTGGGGCCCATCGACAAGCGCGGTCCCTGCCGGCAGATGGGAAGTCGCGTTGGATGTTCCTCCCGCCGGATTCTGTGCGACGGAGCCGCCAGACGCCGCGGGCGCCTCTCTCGATGGTTTCATCGCCTGCCGATAGGTCAGGAGCGATCCGGCCGCAATGGCCACCACAGCAGCGGTCGCCACGAGGTTGGTCTTGACCGCGGCCAGAGCGCTCGCCGCGACGGCGCCCAGACCCGTGGCCGCGGTGGTCCCGCCCGTCTTGGCCGCCAGGGACCCGCTGATCAGGGCGATCTTGCCCAATTCGGTCAACAGCACCGGCGGCGCCGCCCGGGCGGCATTCTCTCCCAGCAGGATGCTCAACGTCCCGACGGCAACCAGGATCCCCCGCCTGCGAAGCCCGGCTCGGAGCAGTCCGACGCCCGTCTCGATGCGACGGGAGACGGTGGCCTGGGAGACTCCCTGTGCCCGCGCGATTTCCCTCGTCGAGCGGCCTTCCAGGAAGTGGGCGATCAGGATGCTCCGCAGGTGCGGCTCCAGGAGGTTGAGCGCCTCATCCACGTGGGGCGAGATCTCCTTCCATTCCGCGGTTTCCTGGGGCCGGCTGGCCGTATACTCGGCTTCCCGGTGCCTCCGCGTGGCGTCCCTGCGGACCTGGTCGATGGCCTTGTGGGTCGCCACGCGATGCAGCCAGCCCGGCAACGAGCCCGTCACACTGCCCGCGTCCTTGGCCAGTTGCAGGAAGGTCTCCTGGGCGACGTCCGACGCCCGGTCCACGTCCGCCAGGATCCTCAGGGCGGCGCTGTAGACCAGGCCTGCATAGCGACGGATGATCTCTGCAAAAGCCTCTGCGTCGCCACTGCGGGCGAACCGCTTCAGCAGGATCACCTCGGTTTCCGCCATAGGGTTTCTCCTAACCGCAATCGCACGGCGTATCTGCGCCTATGCCCATTATACGGCGCACGCCAACCCTGAATGATGCAAGAAAATCCGGAAAACCGGATCAGGAGCAGGCCGGCATCCGGATTTGCCGCGCCTCGCGGTAGGTTCTGAGCGTCGCGGAAATCATCGCGCTGACCGAATAGCGGGCGCGGATGTGCTCCTGCGCGGTCGCGGCCAGGCGACGCGCGCAATCGCGGTCGTCCAGCAGCCGGCTGAGGGCCTGACGAATGCTGGGCTCGCTGCCGGGCTCGAAGGTCAGGGCCGTCTGGTTGGGAATGATCAGGTCGTCCAGGCCTCCCCAGCAGGCGGCCACCGCAGTGCCCACCGCCATCGCCTCCAGCAGGAAGGCACTGAACGCCGTCAGCGGCTGGGGTTGAACGAAGATATCCCCCGCCGCGACGACGGATCGCCAGGGGTTTAGAATGGGCACAATCGTGATGATATCCGACAGGCCCAGGGCCGCGATGTGTTTCCGCAGGGCATGCTCCGCGGGCCCGGTTCCCATGATAACCACCATGAACTCGCGACTGTCCGTCCGAAGCGATTTGACCGCCTGGAGGAAGTCCGCGAAGTCGGACACCCGGCGAAGCGGGTGGGCCACCACGATGCTCGGCAATCGGGACGGATTCGAGAAACACATCATGTCCGTATCCACGAAACTGCCGATGCTGATCTGGGTGATCCGATCGGCGAACTGCGGCAATGCCTCGGCCACATGAGAGCGAATGCTCTCAGCGGGCACGATGATCCGGGCGCACCGCGCCGGCGAGATGGACAACCGGTGGACTTGCCTGGCCAGAGAGCTGACCATCACCAGGTACGGCAGATCCAGGCGACGGGCCAGCCGACGGGTCAGACCCGCCCGGCTCTCGCACAGGCAGTGCAAAACGGTGGGCCGGAACCTCTCGACCTGATCGGCCAGACGCTCGATGCCCAGGTACTCCATCGGCGGAAAGTCGATGAGCGGATGGGTGAACATCGCGGCGGGCGCTGGGGCAAAGGACTCCAGGTCGAATCCCGGCGGGCACACCAGGGCCACTGGGATCGATTCATCCGCCAGACCGACGAGCAGATGCCGCAGAAACGTCGAGTGCTCCGTGAGGTTCCGTTTCGACACGATCAGCGCCGGGCGCAACGACTTCCGCAGCGCCGACGCATCCGAGTCCGCCTCCTCATGGCCGCCGATGTTCTGCTGTGTATCCAAATCGATCTCTGAGCGATTAACCGTATCCGATGTCCGAACGAAGGGGCGTCATTCTACCCTGGATCATCGGGTCGGGCTACAGAAAAGACGGGCGCACCCACCCGGGGGGCGCATGACCGTATCTGCGCGTGCAATGGAAGTTCATGAGAACCCCGGAGTGTCATTCCCGCGCGAGCGGGAATCGAGTTCCTGGGACACGTCGCGCAGAGGGGCCTTGAGGTTCATCGTTGACACAGGGAAGTCAGGAATTGCCGCGAGGACTCGACGTTCGTAGTGACGCAGTAAAGCGTTATCTTCCTGGGCTCCGAAGATAGGCCCCCACGGGCACACTACGAGCAGCCCGCGAGTTACGCTGGCTGGCCCTGCGTGATCTTTTTGGTCAGTTCCGCGAGCAGCGCGTCCATCTTTGGGTCGGCCTGTTTCTCCTCGGCGATCTTGCTGCACGCGTGCATCACGGTCGTGTGGTCCCGCCCGCCCAGGTGGCCGCCGATCTCCTCCAGGCTGTGCGAGGTGAGCGTCCGGGCCAGGTACATGCAGATCTGCCGGGGAGTCGTGATGCTCTGACTGCGCCGCTTGCTCTGGAGGTCCGTCAGGCGCACGTCGAAGTGCCGCGTCACGGCGTCGATGATGTCCGTGATGCTGACGTGCTTGACTGCCAGCTTGATCTGGCCCTCCAGGGCCCGCTGCGCCAGGTCGAGCGTCACCGGCTCTTTCGAGGTCACGGCCAGCGCGTAGATCGTGGTCAGGGCCCCTTCCAGCTCGCGGATGTTGGCCTGGACCTGCCGGGCGACGTACTCCGCGATCTCGTCGTCGATCGGCAAGTCGCGGAGGTGCGCCTTTTTCTGCACGATGGCGACGCGCGTTTCGTAGCTGGGCGGATCAATCCGCGCGACCAGGCCCCAGTTAAACCGGCTGATGAGCCGGTCCTCCAGCGAGGGGATCTCGGCGGGCGGGCGGTCCGCGGTCAAGATGATCTGCCGGCCGTTGTTGTAGATCGCGTTGAAGGTGTGGAAGAACTCCTCCTGGCTCTGCTCCCGCTCCCTGAGGAACTGGATATCGTCGATCACCAGGGCGCCGACCGTGCGGAACTGGCTGTGGAAGCTCGTCAGGTTGCCCTGCTCGATGGCGCGGATGAAGCGATTGACAAAATCCTCGCAACTGAGCAACTGGATCACCAGCCCGGGGGTTCGCCGACGGGCCTCGTGGCAGACCGCGTGCAGCAGGTGTGTCTTGCCCAGGCCGGAGTTGCCGTAGAGGAACAGCGGATTGTACGTGGTCCCGAGCGACTGGCTGACCGCGATGCAACTGGCGTGCGCCAGGCGATTGCTCGGGCCGACCACGAAGTTGTCGAAGGTGTAGTCCGGGTGCAGGGCCGGTCCCGACGAGACAGCCGCCACAGCGTCCTGCGAATCCTCCGTCCCGTTGATGCAGAACTCCACACTGACCAGGTGGCCCGTGACTTGCTGGGCGGCGCGTGTGAAGATGGGCCGGCAGTTGTCTTCGAGGAACCGCAAACTGGCGTCGTCCGGGCACCCGATGCAGATCGAGCCGCCGTCGAAGCGAAGGACTTTCAGTTGCGCGAACCACTTGCGGGCATTCGTGGGGTCCATCCCCCGCGCCCGTTCGACGATATCGGCAAAGACATTCTCCACGTCAGGAGCGAACAAATCGATCCTCCTTACACTCCTCGTCGGCACCTGAAACCGCCCCCACAAACCTGCTCCTGCTCGCGCCAACGAGACGCGATCCAGCGGGAGTATCTACCAGAAGAGGCCCGCGTTGTCAAAGGAATCCGCCCGACGGGCAGCCCGATGACAAATCCGAAATCCCAAATTCGAAACCCGAAACAAGCACGAAGGACCGAGATCCCAAACTCGAAACAGACCGTGGCCGCCGCGACAGCGTTTCTGTCATTTGGATTTCGTGCTTTGGATTTGTTTCGGATTTCGAGTTTCGTGCTTCGAGCTTCGAGCTTCGGGCCAGGGTGATTTCGCAGCCGCGTCTTGCCATTTCCCCCAAATCCCTGTACCATCGCCCTCAAAACTCCGTACATAGGGAACTCTCATGGGCATCTTCTCCAAGACCGCGGAATACTTGAAAGAACGCCTGGGCAAGACGCGGGCCAAGATCAGCAACTCGCTGACCGCCGTGCTGAGCCTGGGCCGAAAGATCGACGACGACCTGCTCAACGAGCTCGAAGAGACGCTCATCAGCGACGACATCGGGGTCGAGACCACCGACAAGCTGATCTCCGAGCTCCGCGAGGCCTACAAGGCCCGCAAGATCTCCAAGTCCGAGGAGGTCATCCCCTTCCTCAAGGAGAGCATCAAGAACTACTGGCCGCACCAGGACCGGCAGCTCCGCACCGCCCAGACGGGCCCGACCGTGGTCCTCGTCGCCGGCGTCAACGGGACTGGTAAGACCACCAGCATCGCCAAGCTCGCCTACATGTTCCACAAGAATGGCAAAAAGGTCATCGTCGCGGCCTGCGACACGTTCCGCGCCGCCGCGGTCGAGCAGTTGACCATCTGGGCCGAGCGGATCGGCGTCCAGATCGTCAAGCACCAGGCCGGCAGCGACCCCGCCGCCGTGGCCTTCGACGCTTGCGACGCCGCCCTCGCCCGCAACGCGGACATCCTGATCCTCGACACCGCCGGCCGGCTCCATGTCAACAAGGACCTGATGCTCCAGTTGACCAAGATCCGCGACGTGGTCACCCGCAAGATGCCAGGCGCGCCCCACGAGGTTCTGCTGGTCCTCGATGCCACGACCGGCCAAAACGCGATCTCCCAGGCCAAGCTCTTCACGGAGGCGGTTGACGTCACCGGCATCTTCCTGGCAAAGCTCGACGGCACCGCCCGCGGCGGCATCGTCATCGCGATCAAGGACAAGCTCGACATCCCGGTGAAATTCGTCGGCCTGGGCGAAAAGCCCGAGGACATCGCGGAATTCGACCCCGCCAACTTCGTCGACGCCCTGTTCGAGTCGGCCAAGGGTCAGTAGCACGGGCATCTTGCCCGTGCGTATCATGGGCATCCCGTCCATAACTCTTGCAAAATACAAATCGAATTGTATTCTGCAAGGATATGATCCAGCGACAGGCAGCCAACATGATTCGAGAGCGGCTGAAGCGGTCTCCAGCCGTAGGACTGATCGGGCCACGCCAGTGCGGAAAGACCACGCTGGCACAATCCCTCAAAGGCGCGTACTTCGACCTGGAAGTGGAGACAGAACGCCTCCGCCTGGACCTCCAGTGGTCACGGCTTGTCGAGGGAAAGGATTTGGTCATCCTTGACGAGGCTCAGGCATGGCCGGAGGTATTTCCTCGGCTCCGCTCGGCAATCGACCAGAGCCGCAAAGCAATGGGACGGTTTCTCCTGCTGAGTTCCGTCTCGCCGGGTCTGGCCAGGCAGGTCTCGGAGTCTTTGGCCGGGCGACTTAGTCTGGTGGAACTGACGCCGTTCTTGATTGAGGAATTGCCCAGCGGCAGGCTGGATGATCTCTGGCTGTTCGGAGGATATCCCGACGGCGGAGTCCTGGACGCGGCGGACTTCGGTCGATGGCAGCAGGACTATCTGACGCTCCTGACCCAGCGTGACTTGCCCCAGTGGGGGCTTCCTGCCAAACCACAGACCACGGACCGGCTCCTGCGCATGGTCGCGGCGGTGCACGGACAAACCTGGAACGCCTCGCGAATCGGCCAGAGCCTGGGCCTGAACTATCAGACGGTCAACAGCTACCTCGACTACCTGGAAGGCGCCTTTCTGATTCGCAGACTCCGGCCGTATCACGCGAATACCCGCAAGCGTCTGACCAAGTCCTGCAAGGTGTATTGGAGGGATACAGGCCTGCTCCACTCGCTCTTGCAGACGAGGACCCACGACGATCTTCTGGCCGAACCCTGGGTTGGCGCCAGTTGGGAGGGATTCGTGATCGAGCAGATCGTGAACGACCTGGCGGCGCACGGCAAGGCCGTGCAGCCCTACTTCTTCCGAACGACCGATCAGCATGAGATCGACCTGGTTCTGGATTTCGGCAGAACCCTGTGGGCCATCGAGACCAAGCTGACGGCCAGCCCGTCGGTGGGCGACGTCAAACAAATGAACAAGACCGCTGATCTTATCGAGGCCGATTGTCGCGTCCTCGTCACCAGGGTACGCGAGAGCATGGAATCCGAGGGCTTGCTTGTCACGAATCTGGCAGGTCTATTGGACAAGCTGCGAGAGCAGGCAACGTAAACCGGGGGAAGACGCCACAACAATACGAGGTGGGGAATCATGGCATTCAAACGAACACCGTCGCTGCTTCGTGGTATTCTCTTGGCGACAATAGGACTGTGTGTGAATCTGGCTATGGGTGGAACCGTATCCGGAGAGGGACGGGACTTCCTGCCGTTTGTCTGGCCGTCGCAGCCGCCGGCGGATTGCCCGTTCGAGCACTCGAAAGACATCGTCGGCGTCGCCCTCACGGGCGTGCACAGCGATTATCACGTCGCCGACACGTGGTATCCGAGCTGGGCGTCCGACGGGAACCTGTACTCGCCCTGGACGGATGGCTCCGCGCCCCGCGAGGATGGGACCCGCGAGAGCTCCAATAGCGGCTCCGGACCCGATGCGACAACGGGACAGGCGGTCCTGATCGGCGACGACCCGCTGAACCTCAGGATCGTCAGTCTCGGTCTGTTCAAGGGCGACGCCTCCCCCTACCGCGGCCGCTATCCCTGCGGCAGTCTCGTCCACAATGGCGTCTGGTACTACGGCACGTACTGCCTGGCCCCCGACGGCCTCGTCCGCTATGGCGACCAAGCCTTCAACTGGCCTTGGCTCGGGCCTTTCGTGGGCTTTCGCTATTCGACCGACTTCGGCAAGACCTGGACCGATACGCCGCACACGCCGGAAAAGCCCCTCTTCGGAGAGACCGGCATGTGGGGATACCCCGTCAAGATCGGCTCGCCGCACTTCGTGGACTTCGGCCGGAACATGGAGCACTCCCCCGACGGCAAGGCCTACCTCGTCGCCCACGGCGCCCCCGAGCCCGACCCGAAGCCCCGCTTCGGCAATCTGAGCTGGATCAGTGGCGACCAGATCTACCTGCTCCGCGTCACGCCGAGCATCGAGAACATCAACGATGCGAGCAAGTACGAGTTCTTCGCCGGTCACGACGCCGCCGGCAAGCCGATCTGGACCAGCGACTTCGCAAAGATCCAGCCGCTGATCAACTGGAACGACAACTGCGGCTGCGTCACGATCACCTACAACGCCCCGCTGAAGCGATACCTCATGTGCGTCACCGACGGCTGGCCCACCTGCGCCAAGATGAACTCCTACATCCTCGAAGCGAACGAAATGACCGGCCCCTGGCGGCTCGTGACCTACATGAAGGAGTTCGGCGAGCAGGGCTATTTCCTGAACATCCCGACGAAGTTCATCAGCGCCGACGGCCGGACCGCGTGGCTCTGCTACTCGGGCAACTTCGCCAAAGACTGGCGAGGCGAGGTCATGCAGGAAAAGCCCCCCGGCAGCCACTACGGCCTCGTCCTCCAACAAATCCGCCTCCTCGACGAGCCCACCCGCCGCAGATACGAGAAGTAGTCGCAGAACGAACCCATCCGTTGGTCGCCCCCAACCGATCAGAGGAATGCCGAGCAAGAATGCATAGACAGCAGCAGATTTACCGCTAATCTGCTGGTTGTTGTAAGTCGATATCTGCAGCATCAGACAAGTTGAAGACAGAATATTGAAACGTCCGATGCAGAGAAGAGCATCCGTTCTTGGCCGTTCCTGGGGACTGTGGAATCATCCATGGTTCACACCGAGGGAGATCGCATGACCAAACGCCAGTTCTCTGTTTCCCGGGTGCCGGGGGCTCCAGTCTCTGACGCCGAACTCATAGACGATCTACGCCGCGTCGCGGAGACAATCGGGCAGCCCACCGTAACGGAGCGGGAGTACGAAGAGCTCGGGGTGTACACTTCAAGTACACAAATCAGTCACTTCGGTTCATGGAACAAAGCACTCGTTGCCGCACAACTCACAACGTATGAGAAGTCCATTCCTGAAGCAGAACTTCTCCAGGACGTGCGCCGGGTGGCTCAGGGCATCTCTCGATCCACGGTCTCCCAGAAACGATACCGAGAACTCGGGCATCACGACTTGCTGACACTCAAGAGCCGCTTCGGCTCTTGGAAGGACGTCCTTACTGCAGCGGGACTTGGCGTCTCGAAGCACGCCGGGATGCCTGACGAGGAACTCTTCGAAAACACCTTCCGACTCTGGGAGCATTACGGCCGACAACCACGCCGACGTGAACTTGAAAGCCCTCCCTCCACAATCTCCCAGGGACCGTACTGGCGACGTTTTCGTTCTTGGACGAAGGCTCTCGAATGCTTCGTGGAGTATGCCAACGCACCCGATGTAGTAGCACCCGTTCCGATTGCGGCAAATGAATCGCTGGACACTCCAAGCACATCTGAATCCGCATCAGATTCACGACACGTAGGACTCTCTGATCATGCCAAACCGACATCGAGAGAGAGCGGGGGATCGTCACCGCGGCGTACACCGCGAGATCCATCACTTCGGCTTCGTTTCAAAGTCCTCCTCCGGGATCGGTTTCGCTGCCGTCAATGTGGTGCAAGTCCAGCCACCAACCTGGGGGTCGAATTGCACGTGGATCACGTCATCCCTTGGAGTGCCGGTGGCGAGACCACCATAGACAATCTTCAGACACTCTGTAAAGACTGCAATCTCGGCAAGAGCAATCTCGGCCCGGGGCAGGGGGGACTGGAGGTTATTCGTGCCTACGATGCGGCCAAAGCATCCGGCGCTGAGGCCATTCCTTGCGAGCAGGCCATCACCGAGATCGAGCGAAGTCGACAATGACATAGGGTGTGAGTGATTCTGGTGGCACGCGACGCTTTCCTCGTGAAAGAGGAAGGGGCAGACTGATCCGGAGTCCGCCGCTGCGCGGCAGGAGTTTGTCGCGTTGGAGCCACCAGCACCGGGGGTGTTCCGCACGCCCTCAAGCGAGCGTCTCGCGGACACACGATGTCGGAGGCACCAGAGCGAGAAACTCCCCCGCGCAGGTTCGCTTCGGACCTGCATTAATCCGGCACTCCCGAGGAGCCCAAGTTCTGCCATCACATCCCGAACAGCTTCTGTCGGAAGATGAAGAAGACCGCGCCGAGGATGCACAGGCCCGCCCAGAGGTAGTCCAGGCGGATCGATTCCTTCATGTACAGCACGGAGAAGGGCACGAAAACCGCGAGCGTGACGACCTCCTGGAGGATCTTGAGTTGGCCGACGTTGAGGACCTGGTGTCCGATCCGGTTGGCGGGGACCTGGATCAGGTACTCGAAGAACGCAATCCCCCAGCTCATCAGGGCCGCGAGAATCCACGGCTTGGTGGCCAGGTTCTTCAGGTGCCCGTACCAGGCAAACGTCATAAAGATATTGCTGCAACACAGGAGCAACGCTGTCGTCACAATCACGCGCATATGTGCCCTTCGAACAAGCAGGTCCCATCATATAACGACCCATCGTCCGGCCGTCATTGGCGGAGTATTATACCACCCCGAGCGCACGCACACAGGTCTTCAGAGACGCTCTTTCAGCACCCTCGTGGCCCAGGCGACCTTGTCCACTGTCGGCGGTTCGTAGGCAGCGAGCCGGTCCAGGAGGGTCGCGGGCGCGTCGTCCACGAGCATCAGGTCGCGGTGCGTCGAGTGGATGAAGCCCTCGTGCACGGCGTGATCGACGAAGCGGATCAGGTGGTCGAAATAGCCCCTGGCGTTGAGCAGGCCGCAGGGCTTGGCGTGGAGCGAGAGCTGCGCCCAGGTGAGGGCCTCGAAGAACTCCTCCGCGGTGCCGTACCCGCCGGGCATGGCGATGAAGGCGTCCGATAGGTCGGCCATGAGGGCCTTGCGCTCGTGCATGGTCTCGACGACCCGCAGCGAGGTGACACTCGTCAGGGCAAGGCCCTTTTCTTTGAGGTGCCTGGGGATCACGCCAATAGCCTCTCCGCCGGCTTGCAGAACCGTCTCGGCCAGCACACCCATCAGCCCGATCCGCCCGCCGCCGAAGACCAAGCCGATCCTCCGCTCGACGAGCGCACGACCCAGCGCTCGGGCGGCGTCCGCATAGCCGTCATGCCCGCCCACCCCGCTGCCACAATAGACACAAACACGATTCAGCATGGATGATCGATAATTGATTGTTGATGATTTCAGTCAGCCGCCAGTTCCGCACCTTCCCTCGCGGCATGATATCCTCTCTCTCCCCGGCCGACAACGAGGTCGGGCTCACGAGGTTTCCTCAGCATCCACAGGAGCACGGGCCAGACCGCCAGGACCGCGACGGGGGCCAGCACCGCCAGCAGGCCGAAGACGCGGATCGGCGTCTGCCACGACGCCGTGACGAGCTTCATGCACAACGCGCCGACCATGAACTGGTAGAACACGATGAACGAGGACGCGGAGCCGATGTCCGTGCGGACCTGATCGAGGATCAGGTGGTTGCTCAGCGGGCGGCTCATTCCGCAGAAGAAGGTCACGGCACACATGCACGCCGCGAACACGCCGTAGTGCAGGCCGCCCAGGAGCAGCAGGCCCGCCCCTCCGACGGCACAGCCGATCAGGCAGATCGTCAGGAGCACGGTGTCGGGCAGCATTCTCGTGATCCGCGTGCAGACGAACGCCCCCGACATGCCCATCAATGCATTGAGCCCGAACAGCGTGGCGAACGCATGGTTCGACAGGCCATAGATCTTGATGTAGACGATCGGGGCAAAGGCGATGAAGCCGTAGAACGGCCCAATGATCAGGCCCATCGCCGTGACGGATAACAGGTAGCGATGGTTCCTCGCCAGGCGGCCGTAGCGGCCCATCAGCGAGAAGAAGTGTCCCGATACCCGCTCGGCGGCGGTTTCGCGGAACAGCCGCCAGGAGGCCAGCAGGACGATGCCTCCCAGCACGGCTTGTGTGACGAAGATGCCCCGCCAGTTGGCGAACTTGAGCATGGCCGCGCCGACGCTCGGCGCGATCATCGGCGCCAGACCCAGGATGATCCCGATCCAGGCGAGGATGTGCTTTCGCTGGGGCCCTTCGTACCGGTCCCGGCAGATCGCCATGCACATCGAGGAAGGCCCGGCCGCCCCGATCCCCTGGAGGATGCGGAACAGGATCAACTGCGCGACGTTCGTCGCCAGGGAGCAGGCGACCGTCGCGGCGGTGAACAGAGCCAGACCCGCCAGCAGGACGGGTCTTCGGCCGTACTTGTCCGAGAGCGGGCCGCAGACCAGCAGGAAGACACTGAAACCGGCAAACCAAAGCACCAGCGACAGCGCGACCCGACTGTCCGGTACGCCCCACTGCTGGGCGAGGGTCGGCATCGCAGCCAGGTACATATCGGTCGCCATCGCAGGCACCGCCGCAATCGCAGCCAGGAAGACGACGTACAAAGACCTTCCATTCGATTTCATATCGAGGTCGTTATCTCTCAAGCCCTATTCTGAGAAAACACCCGACGACTGACTCTCCACGAGCCCCATTCTTCGAAGGAGTGCAGAGAAGGGATGCACACAAAGCGGCAGTGCCCAACCATCGTCGGCGATGACGGAATTCTATCACGATCACGCCCTGCTGCCAAGCCCTTTGCCACAAACTCGTGCCCTCGCGTCTGTGCAGGTTTTCGGGCGTAGGTGCGACACATGCGTCGCCCTCTCTTCTGAAGGGCGACAGGCGAATCCCGTTTGTCGTGACGCCGCCAGGCGTTATCTTCTGTTGTCTTCAAGATACGCCCTTACGGGCGCACTGCGAACGGCTCCGCCCAGGCCACGGTCTTCTCGCAAACACGCAAAGGATACGGGGCAAACATGCGATGAGCGCCCCAGAATGAGACGAGCAGGACGCCGACGCACGGGATCAGCATGACGGCCAGGACAGTCGTGATGACGTGTATGTGTCTGGCAGTCATGCAGCAGCAGTCTCCTAATGTCGCGTGAAGCGGTCGAAGACCGTGATGACCGGCAGTGCGTTGCCTTCGTCGTCGAAGAAACCCCGGCTTCGCAGCGGGCCCTGGACGGCGGGCTCCCACCAGAAGACGCCCTTGCCGCGATTGCCCGGCGTGGCGAGAACCGCCCGATGAACCTCGTCGAGGAACTGCCGCTGGCCCTCGGGCGTCTCGGGGAACGGCGCGGGCTTCCTGCGGTACTCCGCCGGCCGCCAGTTATACGCGACCTCGACCAGGATGATGTCCTTCTTGTACTCGTTGGCCATGAAGATCAGGTTCTCGCGAAGGTCCAGGAGCGAGCCGTGCCACCAGGGATAGTAGGACTGCCCGATGACGTCGTAGTTGATACCATACGAGTGCCACCTGTCGAAGAACCACTTCGTGCGTTCTTTGTCGCCGCCTTTATCGATGTGGATCATGATGAGCGGGTGCGGAGCATCGCCTCGGCCCTCCTCCACGCCTTCGATCCCGGCGTGCAGCAGGTCCGCGAGGTTGTCCCAGTTGTCGGGCAGCTTGCCGTCGGGCCAGAGCATGCCGTTGCTGATCTCGTTGCCGATCTGGACCATGTCCGGCATCGCGTTGGCGTCGCGGAAGGCCATGATCGTGTCGCGCGTGTACTCGTAGACCGCGTGTATCAGCTCCTCGTGCGATTTGCCCTCCCACGCTTTGGGTATGAACTGCTTGGCAGGGTCGGCCCACGTGTCGGAGTAGTGATAGTTGAGGAGGAACTTGAAACCGAGCTTCTTCGCGTCCCGGGCCAGTGCAACGGTGTATTCAAGATTGTTCGGCAGGCGAGTCGGCGTGTGGAAGAGACGCAGGCGAATCCAGTTGTAGCCGTGATCCTTGAAGATCTGCAAGCCAGGCTTGGCCTGTCCCTCGTCCTGGAAGACCGTCCCCCCCTGTTCGGCCTGTCGAAGAAACGACAGGTCCGCTCCCATCGCGTAGTCACTGGCCCGCAGCGGTCCCGCCAATCCAGCAATCATCGACAACAACACTGAGAATCCACATCCGCTCTTCATGTCCAGGGCCTCCTTCCTTCGTTGGCTTCTCGTGGGGCGGGTCGCCCGTGCGCCTCGCGTCAGTACAGTCGAAAGAACGTGGGGATCACACCGTGTTCATGCAGAGCTTCCGCGATCTCCAGAATCCCCGCGATCCAGACAAAGACCATCGCATCAAGGACGCCACGCCGGAACACGCGAGGTCTAACCGTGTACTCCTCCGGCTCTCGGAGCCGCGAGAAGGATGGCCAGAATCTCGGCGTTTGACGAACGTAGGCGTCAAACTCGCCGCCATGGACGGCTCGCAGCCTCCTCTCCTCTGCGCGGATCACAAAGGGATAGTAGAGCGAGAAAGCGACGAGGATAATCGCCGCCACGGTGACGTTTTCGGTGGCCAATCCTATCCCGACGCCACCCAGGAGGCTGAAGAAATACAGCGGATTGCGGCAGGCGGAGTACGGACCAACCGTGATAAGCGTGTTCGTCTTGTACCCGCAGATATACAGGGAGCACCACAGTCGGCCCACTGTGGCCACACCGATGAGCACCAGGCCCGCAGCGAAGAGGACATCGCTCACAATGCTGATGCCCTCCCAGGCACTCCGAGAAACCAGGACCAACAGGCTCAGGACCGCGGCAAACAGCCAACTGAACAGCTTCCTCCTCTTCTGAGTGTAGCTTCTGGCCATGAATCCTCCTGCATGACTACTGTTATGCCTCCAGACGGAGAAGCTCTATAGAATCAGTTGCCAGTAGCCGACGCCGATCCACCGGCCGAACTTGAAGCCGATCTGTTGGAAGTGGGCCACCTTGCGGAATCCGAACTTCTCCTGCAATCGAACGCTTGCGTCGTTGGGTAACGCGCTCAGCGTCTTGTGACTCAATGTCACGTATCATGCATACCACCGAAAAGACAGTCAATTCGCAGGGCTCTTGCCCGGCCGATTGTACTCGCTCCGGTCCCGGCAGATCAATGACGATAATCTCGCGTCCCAAGTGCCGTGGCACGCCAGCCAAGCCGACAACCAGCCGCGAGTCAGAATGCGAAGATCGCGCCGACCTGGAGTAGAACCTGGCAGAGACCGCCGCCGTCGATTTCCACGGTGAGCGAGCCGGAATCGCTCTCGACGAACGTGTCGGTGCCGACGAAGGTGAACAGGCCGCGTCCGGCCAGGTACAGGCCGAAGTGCTCCGTGGGAAAGAAACGTACCCCGCCGCCAACGCCGAGCGAGAACCGCGTGAGCGAGTCGGAGCCGGAGATGGAGGGATCGAGATGCGTGGCTCCGACCGTGGCCACGACAAACGGCTGCCACCGCCCATCGATGAGGATGTATGTCCCGCCGATGTGATAGTAGTCCAAATCAAGATTGGAGAGTGTCTCGCCGGCGAACAGCCCGTCTTCGGATTCCAGCTCCGTCTCCTGCCGGCTCACAAAGAACTCCAGTTGCGTTGACTCGCCCACGCGGATGTCCAGAATCGCACCCCAGCAGGCGGAGTCATCGATCTCGAATTCCTCGCCGCTGTCGGCGTCCTCGATATCGCCGCTGAAGCAGTAGCCGTAGAACGGCGTGAACTCGACCGCTTTCAGTTCCGCCGCAGCCGCCGCTCGATTCAGCCCGACCGCGGCACACATCGCCAGCACGATCCATCGTCCGTTCATGCATCCACTCTCTCGACACAGTTCCCTTCATTTCCAGGATTACGGCAAAGCTCCGGCGGGTGAACCGTTGTCTGCAAGCCCTCGGGCCGGGCTGCCTGCGGTCAATCGGTAATCGCGCATCTTCGCATCGACAAAGCCCGGCTCAGCGACAATCGAGTGCAGATCGAATCCTCTCTGCCGCCGGAATGCGTCGAATTCCGCGGGCCCGATGGAGGTCTGTCCCCAGAGCCAGATCGCCCCCTGCGGCTGATGCCAGCAGTTGTAGTCCATCGTCAGGACGCTCGTCCAGTCTCGCCCGTGCAGACGCAGGAGGCTGTCCGTTGCATTGCTGAAGATGTTGCAGCACACGACGACATTTGAGGTGGCGGCGCTGTTGTCGTAGAACATCAGGTGCCGCCCGTTGCGGTCCGGGCGCTGGCGGTGGCCCCAGCCGAAGCCGGCGTCGATGCAGGTGTTGTACTCGAAGCGGATATTGCCCGTCCGGCTGCTCTCGTCGCGATTCCAGTACTCGAACGAATACTCACAATTCCAGATCACGTTGTTGCGATAGACGATGTTCTCCTGGACGTTCGTCCCGCTGCCCTGGTTGGTCAGCGCCGCGTCGTAGATCTCCCACAGCCTGCAACCTTCCACGAGGCAATCGCGTGCACTGGCCCAGAACTCGATCCCATTGCCGTACCGCACGGGCCTCCCGTCGGCGTTCGTGTGCTGGTGGCCGCCGCCGATGTAGGACAGGTCGCAATCGCGGACGACGATCCCCCGCACGCCCGATCCGCCGACGCCGTGGGCGGCGCCGTAGCGCAGAGCCAGGCTCTCGAAGGTCGCATAGCTCTTGCCGGACTGGTCGATGATGTGCCTCTTGAGGGCCAGCTCGATACTGCGGTGGCCGTCGGCTGGGTTGCCGCTCGACCAGAGGTTCACCTGCCTCGCGGCGGCATCGTAGAAGAAGTCCCCCGCCTCTCGGAGGTCTGCGCGGCTCCACTTCTTCACGCCGGTGCTCGCGCCGTCATCGAAGATGATATTGCCCACGTCCACCGACAGAGCGGTCGCGCCATCGCTCGCAGCGGTCGTCGCCCAGATGCTCCCGCCCTCGCACACCCAATCCAAGGGCGAGTTCATCGCGACCGAGCCGAGCAAGGCGGGTTTGGCGCCTTCTCCGAAGGCGCCGTATGTCACTCGCGCGGTGGCGTTGCCGCTGCGGGGCACGAGTTGGCCGCGCCAGAGGCCGCCGCGTCGGAACCGGACGCTGTCGCCCGGTTGCAGCGGCGCCGCGTTGACCTTTTCCAGGGACCGCCACGCGGTCTCGCGGGTCAATCCGTCCGCAGCGTCGTCGCCCTGACTCGCATCGACGTAGTAGTTCCTCGTCGGTTGCGCGACCTCTGTCGCCGGAACCTCCTCTGCCATGACGAGCCAGACCGCCACCAGACACATGATGCATGAAGACCTGCCCATTTGAGACACCCTGCCAACACCAACGCTACAGTTTCACCCGGCAGGCGTCGCCCGCCGGCCAACCTGCATCCTACCACAACCCACGTCTGACCGCACCAGCGGTCCGCAAATCACTGAATCCCTGCTTGACAACTGCCGATGGTTCTGGTAGATGTAGGTCATCCTATGGATATGACAGGTAAACAACTCGGGGCAGTAAACGGCGCGCGGCTCAGCCTGCGCGGGCGGACTATTATCATTATTGGCCACAGGAGAAAGCTGCCCTGAGAAAGCTGAATATCGGGTTGATCCCAGGCCTTCCAGAGCGGCGAACTCTGGAGGGCCTTTTTTGTTGGCCTGGTCTTGGGCAGGAGTACAGATATGAAAAAGACAAGGAAGCCATGGCATGAACAAGATGAGTTCTGGAGCACTTTCGCAGCCTCCATTTTCGACGAAGAGCGCAAGGCACTCGCGCCCGTCGAGGTCGAGCAGATCCTGCGGCTGCTGGCCATCGAGCCCAGCCAACACGTATGCGATCTGTGTTGCGGTGTAGGCCGGCACGCAGTGGAGCTTGCCAAGCGAGGGTTTGCGGTAACCGCAGTGGACCGGACCCGCCGATACCTGCACGCCGCGAGGAGCCATGCCCGAGATGCCGGCGTGAAAATCGAATTCGTCCATGAGGACATGCGACAATTCAGCAGGCTCGGGGCCTTCGATGCGGTGCTGAACCTGTTCACCTCGTTCGGCTACTTCAAAACCCCCGGTGAAGACCGTCAGGTGATCGAAAACATCCATCGCTCACTCAAACCCGGTGGCAAGTTGCTCATCGATGTGATCGGTAAGGAAATCCTCGCACGAATCTTCCGTGCGAGGGACTGGCGACCGGTGGGTAATGCGATGATGCTTGAGGAGCGGCGGGTGATCAATGACTGGGGCGGCATCGAGAGCCGCTGGGTCATGGTCAAAGACGGTCGGCAGCAAGAATGGCTATTCTCGCACCGCATCTACGCAGCGACGGAACTGCGCGGGCTCGTTGAGAGTTGCGGTTTCCAGGACGTGGCGGTCTATGGCAGTCTCAGCGGCACGCCTTATGACGAGAAGGCCGAGCGTCTGGTCGTTGCGGGGCGCACACGGCCTTGACGCGACCCCTGCCGGGCTCGTATGATACGCGATTCCTTTTTCAGGCTTTAGAGGACCTTGGAATGTCGGATGAAAGCAAGCACAATTACAAAGATACGGTGAATCTGCCGGAAACCAGCTTCGCCATGAAGGCCAACCTGGTGCAGCGAGAGCCCCAGATGCGAAAGCAGTGGGCCCAGCAGAGGATCTATGAGAGGATCCGCGAGGCCCGTAAGGGCGCTCCGTTGTACATCCTGCACGACGGTCCCCCCTACGCCAACGGCGACATCCACATGGGCCACGTCATCAATAAGGTCCTCAAGGACTTCGTGATCAAGTACAAGACGATGACCGGGTTCGATGCGCCCTACATCCCCGGCTGGGACTGCCACGGCCTGCCCATCGAGTCGAAGGTCATGACCGACCTGCGCGCGAAGGCCCGCGAGATGTCCAAGCCCGAGATCCGCAAGGACTGCATGAAATATGCGGGCAAGTACGTCAAGATCCAGGGCAAGCAGTTCCAGGACCTCGGCGTCTTCGGCAACTTCGAGGAACCCTACCTGACGTTCAAGCCCGCGTACGAGGCAGGCATCCTGGAGGTCTTCGCGGAACTGGTCGGCAAGGGCCTGGTCTACAAGCAGCTCAAGCCTATTCACTGGTGCGTCGGCTGCGAGACCGCCCTGGCGGAAGCGGAGCTGGAGTACAAGGACGTCGCCTCCCCCAGCATCTTCGTCAACTTCCCTGCGACGGAGGAGGCCGTACAGCGTCTGATCGAGCTGGGGCTCGTCACGACAGACCAGGCCAAAGAGGCCCGCGTCTGCTTCATGATCTGGACAACGACCCCCTGGACGCTGGCGGCCAATCTGGCGGTCGCGGTCCATCCGCACCTCGACTACACCACGATCGGCTACGAGAAGGACGGGCGCAAGTATGTCTCCGTCGTCTCGACGGACCGGCTCCCCGCGGTCGTCCAGGCCGGCGGGCTCACCGAGGGGCAGTACACGGTCGCCGGCAAGGCGGTGCGAGGCAGCGCCCTGGACGATCTGCGATACAAGCATCCCTTCGTCGAGACCAACCCGACCGACAAGGACGCCTACATGGTGGTTCTGGCGGACTACGTGACAACCGAAGACGGCACAGGTCTGGTACACACCGCCCCCGGGCACGGCCTGGAGGACTACATGGCAGGCCAGATGTACGGGCTGGCGGTCTACTCTCCAGTCAACAACGACGGCACGTATGACGACACAGTCCCGCAGTGGCTTCGCGGCCAGAGCGTCCTGAAGGTCGAGAAACAGGTGAACGACTGGCTCCAGGAGCACGGCTGGCTCTTCGCCCAGAGCCAGATCGCGCACAGCTACCCCCACTGCTGGCGGAGCCGGGACCCGGTGGTCTTCCGAGCGACGGAGCAGTGGTTCGTGGGCGTGGACAGGGAGTCGCCCGACACCGGCAAGACCCTTCGCCAGATGGCGATGGAGAGTCTCGACCACGTGCAGTGGATCCCCGCCTGGGGCCAGAAGCGGATCGCGGGCATGCTCGAATCGCGACCCGACTGGTGCATCAGTCGCCAGCGGAGCTGGGGTTTGCCGATCCCGGTCTTCACGATGCCCGACGGCCGCGTCCTGCTGACGAAGGAATCGGTCCTGGCGGTGGCCCAATACGTCGGCCAGCACGGCTCGGACAGTTGGTTCACGCACACGCCGCGACAGATCCTCGGCGACGACTTCAAGCTGCCCGAGGGCTTCAACCTCGACGAACTGCAAAAAGAAGAGAACATCTTCGACGTGTGGTTCGAATCGGGATGTAGTTGGTACAGCGTCTGCTCGCGGCGCGAGGGCTGGCCGGTGCCGGTGGACATGTACCTCGAGGGTTCGGACCAGCATCGCGGCTGGTTCCAGCTCTCGCTGCTGCCGGCGCTGGGGGCGATCTCCAAGCCGCCCTTCCAGCGGGTCCTCACGCACGGTTTCACCGTCGATGAAAAGGGCATGAAGCAGTCCAAGTCGCTGGGCAACTACGTCAACGCCCAGGACGAGATCGCCAAGTACGGCTCGGACATCCTGCGCCTGTGGGTCTCCAGCGTCAATTACCAGGAGGACGTCCGCTGCAACGACGATCTGATCGGGCGGACCCAGGACGCCTACCGCAAGATCCGCAACACCCTGCGGTACCTGTTCGGCAACATCAACGATTTCGATCCCGTCAAGGACGTGGTTCCCTACGAACAGATGCTCGACATCGACAAGTGGGCGATGCAGCAGCTCCAGAAGCTCATCGCGGACGTGACCGCGGCCTACGAGGAGTTCACCTATCACCGCGTGTTCTCGCTGCTGTACAACTTCTGCTCGGTCGAGATGAGCAGCATCTACATGGACGTGCTGAAAGACCGGATGTACTGCGACGCCAGGGACGGCCTGTCCCGTCGGAGCGGACAGACCGCCATGTACGAGGTGCTCGGCGCCTTGGTGCGGATGCTGGCGCCGATCCTCGTCCACACGGCCGAGGAAGCCTGGGAGGCGATGAAGGCCAAGCCGGAGGACTGCGAGAGCGTCCATCTGGCCCACATGCCCAAGGTCAATCCCGCCATCGATTACGCAGGCCAGGAACTCAAATGGCAGTACCTCATGGCACTGCGAGACAAGGTCCTGCGGGTCCTGGAAGGCCTGCGGAAAGACAAGGTGATCGCCAGCAACCAGGAGGCCGCCGTCACGATGCGCTGCACGGCTCCCGATGCAGCGGCACTGAAGGAGTTCGGCCTGAACCAGTTCGCTGCTCTGTGCATCATCAGCGAGGTCAAGCTCGAAGAGGGCGTCGACGAAACCGTTGTGATAGCCGCCAAAAGCCCCCATCCCAAGTGCCAGCGGTGCTGGAACTACGGTCCGACCGTGGGAACGGACAGCGAACACCCCAGCATCTGCGCACGGTGCGCCAAGGTCGTTCGCGCATAAAAGAAAGCGTGCCGGGCATCGTTGCTCGGCACGCTGGTCTGACAAAACACCAGCACATGCGAACCACCCACGGAGTATCCCCGGGGCAGAACAGCACAGCAGTTACTTGGCGGCCTTGGCTCCACCCTTGGCGGGCGCGGCTGCGGCGGGCGCCGGCGCCGCGGCGCCGGGGGCTGCGGCTCCCGGACCGGCTGCGGCTTCTTCCGCTTTGGCCTTCTTGCCTGCGGCGCTCTTGCGATGCGCCACCTTCGGCAGACCCAGCACCGAGTCGCCCTCATTCCATCGTTCCTCGTCCTTGAGGACATCAATCCGCTCGGCCCGCGTCAACACGTTGCGGTGCCGCACCAGTGCGTTCTTCAACTTCAGGGAAGGGTCTATGGACATCTACTGTTTCTCCTTTATTTGCCTGATCTTCATCCCATAGGCGTCGCTGAAGTAATTCGGGGCAAACGATTCCAGGCCGGATGGGGCCTTGCCCTTGTACAGTTTTCCCACTTCAGCGATCCTTTGTTTCGTCTTCGCAACATCCGCACTGCTATAATAGTCCGTCGTCACCAGCAGGTGGCCGTCGCCGGAGGGCAGCACGGCAGGGTTCAAACCCTGTTCCGCAAGAACCTTTCGTATCAGCTCGATCGGCAGCGACACGACCGAAATGCCGTGATCCGCAAAGTGCTTCACGACCGGATCGAAATCCTCTTTCGTCCTGGACCGAGCCAGAACGATGCAATTGTCGCCCTGGACCCGGGCCGGCGCCACGTCCTGCTGCGCGCCGCCCGTCATTACCGGCGTACTCGTCAGCGGCCGATCCGCATTGGACGTCGCCGGGTTCTGCGGCGGCGTCCTCACAGGCGGATTCGCCATCGTGCCCGACGGGTTGGCCGTCGCTCGGACCTGCCCACCGACCTCGTTGGCCGGTACAGCCTGGCGACCCTGACCGATCCGATACGCCGCCAGAACGACCACCAGGAAAACCATCGCGGCGATCGCGCCCACGTAGTACGGCATCGAAATCTCGATGCGGCCCTCGTTGAACTGGACAGGCCTGGGCCGAAGCCAAACGCTGGCCGGGGTCGGCGCCGCCGGGTGAATGAACCGCTCAGACGGTCGCGGCTTCGCAGCCGGCTCCACTCGCGGGTCCGGCACCGCCGATACCACCGAGATCGGCTCGGGCGGCAACTCCAACTCAGGCTCCGCTTGCAGCGGCAGCTCGACTGCCGGCGCCGGCGGCATTTCCACAACCTCGGGCTCGGCCAACTCCTGAACAGGCGTCTGTTCCGTCTGTTCGGGCGTCATCGCCGGCCCGATCTCCTGGCCCGGCGTCGTCGGAGGCTTGGAGAGCACCGGCCGCAGCTTCTCTAAGATACTGTGCTGCTTAGCTTTATCGCGAGAGCGACTAATCGCCTCATACAGCGCTTTTTGTCCGGTATAGCGCTTCATAGCCGACAGCTCCGTAGCGGCCACCAATCCATCCGCCGGCCCGAACTGCCACAGACCATCTCCGGGCCCGACACTAAACCCGTTACTTATAACCGATTCGCCCGGTCGTTTCAACACAAAATCGCCGGAATTCACCAGCGGGCGATCCCTTCCGCCGACGCGAGTCTGCCTGTCCTCATGGTCGGAATCAGACCGGGTCCGAGGAGAAGTGTACGAAGGTGAAGCACTCGGGGATGTGGGAGTCGTATACGCCGTGCTTGTTGAAGGACCAGCCGATGGAGGGGTCGGTCATCCGGCCATTGTACTGCAGGGCCTCGAAACGAGAGAAATCCATCCGCCAGACATCGCCGTCGCGAGGGGGCAGCGACCGACCCTCGGCCAGAGTCCTCATGCCGGACCAGGGAAAGGCCAGTTCGACCGTCCAGCCGCGATCCACGGTCGCGGGGTTGTTCAGAGTCCCGTCGATCCGGACTGCGGTCTTGAGCCCTGGGAAATCCCAGTCCATGAACGCCCACCGCCGGCCGCGAGGGTGCTTCTTGTACCGCAGGGCATCCTGGAAGCCGCCCAGGACATCCACGGGATGCTTCAACAGATCGAACTCCGCCTTCTCGGAGAACCCCCCGCGTTGGTAGGCGTCCTGCCAGACGTAGAACACCTCGTAGACGGTGCCCCTCGCGTTGATCTCGAATTCATAGTAGCAGTCCTTGCCCGCGATGAACAACTCGACGTCGTTCTCGAAGTACACAGGAGAGTCCCGCTCGGTGAAATGGGCATGGACGTGGGGTTCCTCGACCCAGAAGGCGATGTACAGGTTCTCGTCGTCCCACAGGGCCGCCATACGGGTGTCCAGGAAGCCCGGCACGCCCGTCACCATGTCCACGAATCGCGGCGACTTCGGGGCCTTCTGCCAGCACGCCTCCGTCAGGCGGCCGTCGATCACGAGCTTCTCGCTCGTGCGGTGACATGTATAATGGCCGACACCCTTCTCGTCACAACCGTGCCTGTCCATCATCTGCGCACCCCTGCCAGGAACCTGCCTGCTGGAAAAAACCTTTCCCCATAGAAAGGCATATACGCGTCGGCTGGTCAAGAGCGTAGTAATCAGAAATGTCGGGGAAATCTGGGGTGCATGGGCGTGCGATTGCACACCGACTGACGGGACTTCGACTCGCCATGCAACTGCAGGCGCGTTCAGAACGCAACCCGACGGAATTTCTGATCCGAAGATCGGCCCAAGGCACCCTCGGCGAGGTCACACGTCGGCGGTTACTTGTCCGACTTGGACTGTGCCTTGTCGATCTGTCTCTGGATTCGCTGGGCCAGGTCCGCAGCAGCCTCCTTGCCGAGATCCACGCACTTGTGGATCCCGCAGTTCACAGACTTGACGATCTGCTGCGAGTCGATCGATCCGCCCAGCTTGGCCAGTTGCGGCGTCTGACCTTCGCCCGGCTCAGGCGCCGGCGCCAGGCAGTAGATGGCGGTGGCAAAACCGGCACAGTACACGATCAGCAGAGAAACAAGTTTCATTCTCCAGCCCATGCGGCGATTTCCCCCCCTTCCGTCGCTGGATCTTGTCGACCGGCCCTCCGGCCGTTCTCCGTGATTCCCTACCTAAACTGTACGATAAAACCACGGGTATGCAAGAAGGGAGGATGGATTTGCCGTCACAGGCAGGTGTCGAGAATGGCCTTGAGTGCCCCGCAGACGACGGCGGCCTCGTCCTGGGTCAGGCGGTTGTGGAACGGCAACGCAATGGTCCGGCTGCCGGCCGACTCGGCGATGGGGAAGTCGCCCGCCCGGCAGCCATATTGTCCGGCGATGAAGGGTTGCAGATGCACCGGGGTGAAGTAGTTGCCCACCTGAACGCCCTGTCGTCTCATCTCCCGAAGGACCCGGTCCCGCTGCTCGATGCCAAACCGCTCGGCCAGTTGGACGACGAAGACGAACCAACTGATCTCGCAACCGGGCGCCTCTCGCGGGACGATCAGCCGATCGTCGTCGGCCAGCATTTCCCGATACCATTCGGCCACCTGCCGCCTGCGGGCCTTGATTTCGTCGATTCGCGAGAGTTGAACCACGCCGAGGGCGCAGTTGATGTCGCTGAGCCGATAGTTGTACCCCAGGCGCTCGTGGGCCAGCCAGCCGCCATCCGTTCCGCGGCCCTGGTTGCGAAGGGAGACGCACAGGTCCGCCAGGCGGTCGTCGTCGGTGACAATCATGCCGCCTTCGCCTGTGGTGATCTGCTTGTTGGGGTAGAAGCCGAACACGCCGGCGGTGCCGAACGTCCCGGCCTTGCGACCGTCCAGAGCCGAGCCCAGCGCCTCGCAGCTATCCTCGACCACCGGCAGACCGCGTCGCTGGGCGATCTCGCAGATCCGGTCGAAACCCGCCGGGTTGCCGAAAACCTCGACCGGGAGAATCGCCTTGGTGCGATTGGTGATTGCCGCGCCGATTCGCTGCGGGTCGATATTCAGGCTCACCGGGTCGATATCAACGAACACCGGCCTGGCGCCGGTCATCATGATGGTCGTTGCCGAAGCGACGAACGTGAACGGCGTCGTGACGACCTCGTCGCCCTCGCCAATCCGCAGGGCCCGCAGGCTCAGGAACAGGGCGCTGGTCCCGCTGTTGACCGCGACGGCCCGGTGCCGGCCCAGGTACGCCGCGAACGCGGTCTCGAACCGGCCCACCATCGGTCCGAGGGACAGGTTCGGGCTGCGCAGGACCTCCACGACGCACTCGATTTCCCGTTCCGTGATGTCCGGCCGCGACAACGGTATCTGCACAGCGATCTCCTTCGAATCCACGTCCAGTTTCCCTCTCTATCGGCTCGTGCGCGGGGTCACGCAAGGTCTCCGTCGGATTATGGACGGAATTCCGACCGACACCCTGCCGGAGAAGACGGCCGGCATCGGAGCCTATTATGGGACGTACCAGGACAACCGAGCACACGTGCGGAACGCCCGACGCGAAATCTGCATCCCCGGTTAAACGACCCCTGTCTTCGAGTCGAAAGACGGTACGGCAGCAATCGACTTATTCAGGAATCCTACTTATGGCAAAAGGCAGGAATGTACTGACGACAGGTGATGTCGCAAGGATATGCAACGTGGCGCCTCGCACGGTCTCCAAGTGGTTCGACTCCGGACAGCTCAAGGGCTATCGCATCCCGGGCAGCAAGGATCGTCGCATCCCGCTCAGCGAACTGGTTCGCTTCATGAAGGCGAACAACATGCCGACGGACTCGCTGACCGCAGGCAAGATCCGCGTCCTGGTCCTGGACAGCGACGAGCAGTCGGGCAACGGCCTGAGCGACGTTCTGAAGGGACGAGGCGGTTACGATGTCCTGGTTGCGCACAACGGCTTCGAGGCCGGCGCGGCCGCCCAGAAGTTCGCGCCGCACGTAGTCCTGATCAATCTCCTGACCAACGGCATCGACGCCCATGCGATCTGCACGAGCCTGCGGGCCAATGAAGACCTCGCGACGATCAAAGTGCTGGCCCTGGCGAATGCCTTGGGCAGCCAGGAGGCAGTGGCCCTGATGCACAAAGGCTTTGATGGGTACGTCTCGAATCCCTCCGACCCCGGCGAGATCATCAGGAAGATCGAGGAAGCGACGGCCATCATCTACTGACGACAACCCTACTGTCGCGGCGGCCCGTCTCAGGGAAGGACGGTCCCGCGACGTTGACTCCGACGAGAATTCTGCACGGATGCTTCCCTTCAGGGCTGCACCATCCTATGGTGCAGCCCACGATTTACCGTCCCAGCAGGTTCGTGATCGTTCTCTCCCCCAGGGCAATGACCTCACAGGCGCCGGTCCGGACGTGCCCCTGCTCTGCGTGAGCTTCGTCCGACGAGCCACGAGTCAACTGGCACACGAAGACGCCGATCTCGCGGGTTTTGAGCTTCACGGCGGGCGGCCAAAAGAGGTCCTCCTTGAGAACCAACTGGCCCCCGATCGCCTCGGTGGCCCAGCCGGAGAAGCCGAACACGGCCAAAACCAGCGAGCCGCGCCGATGGTCCTTGAGCGAAATGACAATCCCGGCGTCCTGCCGGTCGGACAGCCAGGGGCAGGTCTCCCAGCGGCCCTGGTCATTGAGGTAGTGCAGTCCCGGGACCGTCTTGTCCCGGGACCGGAAGGGATTCTCCCGCCCGCCGAAACAGCTCGGCGTGTTGTGGTCGCTGGACCGATACACGTTGAAGAAAGGCACCGACGGCTTGTCCGAGGGAACAACGAACGGACGACACCCGAACAGATCCGCCACGAAGAACTCCAGCAGGTAGTTCACTCGCTGGCTGCCGATGAGGATCGCAGTGCCTGCGTTGGCCCCCTGCCGGGTCCGCTCGAATACCTCCTGCGTCCGTCGAATGTCCTCGGCAAGGACTCGCGGGTCCACGATGTGGTCCGTCGGCGAGTAACGAAAGGGGATGTACTCGAACCCCAGGGGCGGCGCCGGCAATCCGCCCTCCGTCCCCGCGGAAAGGCGCTGCACGATCAGGTTGGCGACGCTGGCGTCGCGTCGGGAGATCCATCGCCAGAGGACCTCGCCGTCCCGCGTTGACTGGTACTCGCCCAGGTAGATCGTCACCGCTCCCCCCTGGCGGGCGATGGCCGTCCAGAGCGCGGCGCGCCCGGCGCCGAACAGAGCGCCGGGCAATTCGTCGGCCGGCACGCCGTTCGTCGCCAGCCAGTTGCACAGCCGGCCCAGCAGGGCAAACGTCACCCCCGGCGAACGGTCGCTGTAGAGCTTGGCGATCGTGTGCCGGTTGACGCCGACCGCCTGAGCGATCTCCTGGATCACCCCGTGGTGATCGAGACCGTGTTCCGCCAGCACTTCCTTGAGACGACTTTCCACCTTCATGAAGGCTCTCCATACCCGGATTATGGCTTCCGGAACAGCCGCGGGTCTCCCATTTGGCTGCACGACACAACAAACGGCGGCCTTTGGGCTTTCCGAATATGGTCGCTCTAGTAGCCATATCGCCACTCCATGGCTGTCCGCTGTATCCGGTCTACACAGCGTGTTTCATGGGTTCATTGACATCATTGCCCGTAGTCGTTACCTTGTGAAAATGGTTCTTTGGAACACCATGATACACAGGACAGAATCGGATGGCAATGGGCAGCGCCGCAACGCCGCCCGGCCGGCTCCATCGCGGGATGTTCCGATCCGGCGCCTGTGGGCAAACACAAGGAGACACTCGTGCACGCAGCCGAACTCACTCGTGCCGCACAACGCCTGAGGCACGCGCCCTGGCCGTCTGCAGTCACCCAGCAAGCCCTGAAGCGGCTTACGGAGTCGCCATCGAAGGCCGCTCTCATCGAGGATCTGGATCGCGCCGGGTCGGCGCCCGTTGCCCTGGAGATCCTCTGTGCCTTGGAACTCGAATGCGAGCAGGTGTTCCAGGCAGTCAGACGGGCCGTCGAGAACAACGCGGGATTGTGCTGGGCCCTCGTCGAGAGCCTGAATCGACTCCCCTGGTACGGCGGGATCCGCGCCTTCCTGAGCCTGGAGGATCCGCCGGAGTCGTCGCCTTGCGTCTATCCATTCTACATCCTGGTTCGCAACAAGCTATTCATCCCGTCGGATATGCCGCACAAGGTGTATGCGTACCATCATCGGGGCCTGTGGAGACTACTGCCTGTGGCCAGGTCCGAGAACTGGCAGGCGCCCCATCACTCGGTCCTGGCCGTCGTCGGAATGATGGTCAAACACCTGACAATGTCCCGGCCGGACCCTTTCGTGGTGTACCTGGCCGGGCTATTGGTCGGGCGAGTCTGTCCGGTGGAATCCAATCTGGACACACTGCGTCTTCGCTCCCGCAGCGATGCGGACTCGGGCGTTCGAACCGCCGCTCATCTGGCAATGAGGTGCATCCAAACTCTTTGTCCCGCCACCCTGTCCGAAGCCCCTTCGCCTTCTCCCTCCCATCGGAGGGAATCCGCGGTCAATAGGCCGTGTACTTCCGCAGCCACTGGGGCCACATATCGTCCGTAGCGCCGCCGGCGATGGTATAGGGACCATCGACGACAAACGCCCGATGCCACTTGAGGGTCCACAGTTCCCGGAGCCCCACGTGGCGAACGGACCAGTCTGCAAACGCCAGGTTGGTCCAGCCGCTGTGGCGGTCGATGCAGAACTGATTCATCTCGCCCGAGGTGCCTTTGTCGCCCCATCCATAGTCAAAGGGGTACGGCACGGGGGCGTCCGTGTGCAGGGGCCACGCATCATGCCAGGTGTTGTCGCCAAAGAGCGGAATCGTGCTGGTCTTCTCCAGATTCTGCGTGTTCTTCCAGAACCACTCCTTCTTGCGCGCCCCGCGGTCCGCGACCATATAGTTGGTCCAGTTGTTGATGCTGTAGCTGCCGACAAAATGCTTCGTCGCTCCCTCGTTGCCCATCGGATATCGGTTCGCGAGGTCACGATACCACGCCTTGAACGTGCCAAAGTCGCTGGTGCCCAGGACCTCCCGGGTGGCGGTCGGACAGAATCGCATCTTCTCGTCCTTGTAATAGGGGCGCAGTGCATTCATCCAGAGGCCATACTCTCCAGACTTGCCTGAATTCGTGGGATGGTCCGCAAATCCCCATCCTTCGTTGAAGTAGCCGCCATTGTCATCGGTGTACAGCTTGAACAGCAGACCCCAGGACTTCAGACGAGCCATGCAGGTCACGGACTGGGCCTGCTTTTTCACCCGCGCCAGCGACGGCATCAAGATGGACATCAGGAGGGCGATGATGGCGATGACGACGAGCAGCTCAATGAGCGTGAAACCCCTGCGCCTGGTCATGAGAGTTCCTTCCACGAAAGATGGATCAGATACCCGACACTTCGACCACCGGTCTACTCATTCTACCAGGCGCCATCGATAGATGCAAGAGACTGGTCCCGTCTCAGACCGCGTCACTTCCCCGAGCGGTCTCGGAGCATGTGCGTCTGCAGACGGATCAGGGTGTCGCTGCTGACCGTCCAGGTGGACAGGTCTCCCAACACCAGTCCGTACTTGTCATCGGACAGCTTCCAGTACATCACGATGGCGTAGCGATTCTTGAAGTCGACCTGGTCGCCGTAAAAGACGACCTCGCGACCCTGGGCGGCCATGTCGTCGCGGAACTGCATCAGGCTGCTGAGAATCCGGCTTCTGCAGGCGTTCTCTCCTGCGAGCGTGTATTGGAGAAGCAGCTTGCTGTCCTCATACATCTGCTTTCCGACGGCATCGGCGCCGCCGAAGAAGCTGCCGGTCACCAGGAGAGCGACCAGAATGGTCGCGGCCGCCGCGAGTCGGCTGATCTTCAGCTCGGCCAGAATACCGACCGAGTCCATTCGGTGAGGGGTCAGTCGGTTTGGTATCCGGCTCTTGATCTCGGGCGCGAGCCCGGGCCGGGCACGTCCGATGCCGTGCGCGGCCAGAGCCTTCAGAAGATCCTCGATTCTCTGCGTTCCCATGATTGGCCTTATCCCTTCCGATACTCCGATAACAGCGTCTGCCGCCGCATCACTCGTCCGGCACTTCCTTCCTCAGAGCGGCCAAGCCACGATTCAGGCGGCTTTTCAGCGTCCCTTCGCGAATCCCGGCGGCGTCGGCCGCTTCCGAGATCGTCAGTTGTTCCATATAGTGCAGCACAACCGCTTGTCGGAGCTTCCAGGGCAGCCGCTGAACTGCCTGCTGCACCCGGTCGAGCTGCTCCTGCCGGCCGACCTTCACCGACCCGTCGATCTCGCCCGGCGGGGGCTCGATCGTATCGAGACTGACGCTGTCTTTGCCCTTCCATCGTCGTCGGTGCAGACGCGAGACATTGCCGGCAATCCGAAACAACCAGCCATTGAGGGCCTTGCCGTCGCGCAACTGCCCGATGTGACGCCAAGCCCGCAGGAACGTCTCCTGCGTCAGGTCCTCGCTGATCTGACGGTCGTGTCCGACAGCCCGCATGAACAGGAAGATCCGCTGGTAATAGTGGTCCACCAACTCGACCGCCGCGGTCTGCTCTCCATGCCGAAGTCGCTTTGCCAGCATGGCGGCATCCTGCTCGCGTGAAGCGCCGGACGGCACATCCGTTGCTTCAGCACTATTCAGATGCGCCACATCGGCGCCCTGTTCTGTCACATGAGGGTCTTTTTCCATTCTTGCGCCCAACTGGAGTCCATGCCATTAGTATAACCGAAGAGGCATCTGCACGCAAGATGTTTATACAAAAGGACTTGTGATTCCATCCTCCGCCACAGCCGCGACGGCTTGGACCTGCTGTGGAGGTTCTCAGCCATCGGAACGGGGCTTCAACGCCACCTCGTGTACGACCTGGCCATCGGCCTTCTTGACGGTCACACCGAGCCGGCGGTCCGAGACATCGACCTGGACGACCGTGTCGGGTGCATTGATGAGGATCGGATAGCGGTTGGCCGACTCGTTCGGGTCGATCCAGGCGAGACGGTGCGTGTGGCCGCAGAGGACCAGATCGATCGAGGCCTCGTTCAAGATGGGCGACCAGAGCGTGTGGACCTGAGAAGCCCCGTAGGCCCTTGGATTCGTGGACGGCGGCATATGTACCAGGACTACCCGATACCGGGCCGTCCGAAACGACTCGTCCTGGACAGCGAGCCGGAGCCACTGCGTCTGCTGGGCCCGGTAGGCATCGAAGTCCACCAGACCGGAGTACTCTTTGTTGGAATCGGACTTGTCCTCGCCGGAGTCCAGGATGAGAAACGCGACAGGGCCGTGCCGGAAGGCATGATAGTGCCGTCCGTTGGGCGTCGGGAAGAAATCGAGAAGGCCCCTGGCCAGGGCGCCGCGGGTCTCGTGGTTGCCTCGGACGTAGACCATCGGAGCAGTCCGTGCGAAACGCCGGACGCAGAGGTCCAGGAACCCGTCAAACGGCTGATTCTCACGAGTCCAGTGATCGATCATGTCTCCATTGAGAAACACCATGTCCTGCCTGTCGAGCGGGACCTGGTTCAGCAGGGAATCGAGCCTGGCAGCGTTCTCATGGATGTCGTTGACAACGCAGAAGGAGAAGCCGGCCTTCTGCGGGTTCCACGTCTGCACGTGATAGGGTCCTTCCGCGATCGTGTCGCCGTAGACGACCTCATACGGATCGAACTTCACGATCTCCCTGGATACGACGCGGTATCTGTACCTGCCCCCCGGCTTCAGGCCGATCAGGGGGATTCTGTGAAACCGGGTGTTCGCGTCGACCAGGCCGTGATGGCTGGCGAAAGCGACTTTCGTCTCATTGCCGTCACAGGGGGCGTCCGCCGGCGCATATTCGACCCGGGAAACGCAATTCTTGTTCGTGAACCAGACCACGGCGGCCGACGATTCCGTGATCGCCTGAAGGTAGGGTCCGTGGATGATGTCCAGCTTGTCTGTATCCTGCGCAAAGGCGTATGGCGACCCCACGATGCAGATGACAACGAACACAGCCGGAAACACCCAACGCACACTTGCCATGTGACCTCCCAAATACAGAGACACCTTCGACTTCGTGGTCTGCTATTGTACGTGTTGAAGGACGCTGTGGAAAGCAGGATAGGTCCTGTTGGTCTGACATGTCCTATGAATCCTGTTCCGCGCCGACAAACTCGCCTCCCCCAGCATGGGTGTGGTATAATGGCGTTCCATTGAGATCGCGGCAGTCCGAGCCGTCCGTGGTGAAATCGGGAGCCAAACGTGAAGGTTCAATGCGAGCTATGTCCGAAGCGGTGCATCATCGGGCCGGGCCAGAGCGGCGAGTGCCGGGTCCGCGTCAATCTCGACGGCACGCTCCGCAGCGTCGTGTACGGTTTCCCCTGCTCGCTGACCGCGGACGACCCGGTCGAGAAGAAACCGGTCTTTCATTTCCTGCCGGGCACGAAGATCCTCTCGCTGGCCACCGTCGGCTGCAACCTCCACTGCAAGAACTGCCAGAACTGGGAGATTTCGCAGGCCAACCCGGAGGAGAGCCGGGCGTATGCGTGCCCGCCCGAGAAAGTGGTGGCCCTGACCCGACAGTACAACCGCCCCTCCATCGCCTACACGTACACCGAGCCCATCGTCTACTATGAGTACACGTACGACACCGCCAAACTCGCGAAGGAGGCGGGCCTGCGAAACGTCCTCGTGACCGCCGGGTATGTGAACGAGGGGCCCTGGCGAGAGCTGCTCCGGCACATCGACGCAGTCAGGATCGATCTGAAGTCGATGTCTGAAGCATTCTATCGCGACGTCTGTTCCGCGACGCTCAAGCCGGTCCAGAGCGCCATGGTGGTCGCCAAGTCGATGGGCGTACACGTCGAAGTGATCAATCTGGTCATCCCGACGCTGAACGACAAGCCCGAGGACCTGCGATCCCTGTCTCAGTGGGTCCGGGACAACGTGGGCAGGGAGACCCCCCTGCACTTCAGCGGGTTCTATCCGACGTACCAGATGCGTCACCTGCCTCCGACCTCGTTGCAGAGCCTCGAATCGGCACGGGACATCGCAATGAGCGAGGGCATGGAGTATGTCTACATCGGCAATCGCCAGACTGAAAAGGGCGAGAACACCTACTGCCCTGCGTGCCAGAAGCTCCTGATCCAGCGAGTCGGCTTCACGGTCCTGCAGAACCGATTGAAGGACGGGCGCTGCCCCGATTGTGGGAGGGAAATCAGCGGAGTATGGAAATGACGCGACGAAAGTTCCTCTATCACATCGGTATCGCGGCCTCGGCAATCAGCGGGTGCCTGGGCTGGATGAGCCGCAGGGTCCTGCCCCGCCGGATCGTCCGGGCGGATCGGTCCGAGGGCTACCCCGGCGTCATCATGCCCATGGGCGACATCCGAATGCAGTCCAAATGGAGCGGTTGAGATGAACGCAAGATTGAGAAAGACAGGCGCCCCGATCCTGCTGGCATGTTGTCTGATCGTCGCAGCGGCAGGGATCGGCCGACACGCCGTGAACAGATCTCCCGTAACGCCCTTGGCGGCTGCGGACACGAAGGTCGTCCTGAAGTCCTCGATAGCCGGGAGTTGGTACAGCAGCGACGCGAACGAGCTTCGCTCGCAGATCGCAGGCTACATGGCGAAGGCTCAGGTCGAGCCGAAGCAGGACATCATTGCGCTGGTGCTCCCGCACGCCGGCTATGCCTATTCCGGCCCGACCGCCGCCTATGGAATCAAGTCGCTGGGCCGAAACTATAGACGGGTCGTGGTGATCGGGCCGACGCATCGCCTGCCGATGGAGGACATGCTCAGCGTGCCGCACGCGACGCACTGCGAGACGCCTCTGGGACAGATCCCGCTGGACGTCGAGCTCATCGGGAAGCTGCTGGAGTATCCGCTCTTCCAGAGCGTCCCAGCGGCCCACCAGCAGGAGCACAGCGTCGAGATCGAGATCCCCCTGCTCCAGTCCAAGCTGACCGACTTCCAGCTCGTCCCTATCGTCGCGGGACAGTGCTCCTATGAAGCGGTCGCAGAGGCTGGCAAGATCCTCGCGAGCTTGATCGACGCCGACACGCTCGTCGTCGCCAGCTCGGACTTCACGCACTATGGGCCGCAGTATCAGTACGTGCCCTTCAAGGAGAACATCCCCCAGAACATCAAGAAGCTCGACATGGGTGCGTTCGACTTCATCGGCAGGCTCGACGCCAGGGGTCTGCTGAACTACCGCAACCAAGCCCATGCCACGATCTGCGGCTGCGTGCCCGTCGCTGTGCTGCTGGAGATGTTGGGCAAGGACACGAAGGTCGAGCTGCTTCGGTACACAACCTCCGGCGAGGCATTGGGCGACTACACAAACTCCGTCAGTTACCTGGCGGTCGCCTTTCACGGCGTCTGGACCGTCGTCCCTGCGCCGCCGACGCAGGCTCAGCAATCCCCGCTGACCGCGGAGGACAAGAAACTGCTCCTGAACCTGGCTCGCCGGACCATCCGATACGCCCTGGACAACCGGAAGGTCCCCGAGCCGTCGGATCTGGACTTCACGCCAACGGAGTCGATGAAACCACCCAGGGGGGCCTTTGTCACGCTCAAGAAGAACGGGCAGTTGCGCGGCTGCATCGGCGACATCTTCCCCCAGCGACCCCTGTACAAGGCGGTGATCGGCAATGCGATCTACGCCGCCTTCGGGGACCGGCGATTCGAGCAACTCCAGAGCAACGAGTACGACCAGATCAAGATCGAGATCTCCGCGCTCACCCCGCCAACGTCGGTTGCGTCGGCCCAGGACATCCGCATCGGCATCGACGGCATGGTCCTGAAGAAGAACGGACGTTCCGCGGTCTTCCTTCCGCAGGTCGCGTCGGAACAAGGCTGGGACCTGGCGACGACGCTCCAGCACCTGTCCGTGAAGGCCGGCCTGCCCGCGGACGCCTGGAAACAGGGCGCGACGTTCCAGGTCTTCCAGGCGGACGTATTCGGTGAGGAGCCATGAGACTCGCCTGCGGCATGATGATCGCCGCCTACGGCCTGGTCGCGATCGCGGCGCAGACCCTGCTGTTCCGCGAGTTCATCACCTCGTTCGAGGGCAACGACATCAGCGTGGGCGTCTTCTTCGGCTCGTGGTTCCTCTGGGTGGGCCTCGGCGCGGCCATGGTCCGACGGTGGGCTCGCTTTGCCGAGGCCCTGCTGCGACACATCGAGCTGCTGTTCCTCCTGTACATCCCGGCGTTTGCCGCCCAATTCCTGTTGACCGTGCAGATTCGCGAACTGGCGGGCATCGCGTCCTACGCGATGGTCTCCATCCAGACGATGGTCCTGTGGTCGATGGCGGTCAATGCGCCGGTGAGCCTGGTCACCGGGCTGTTCTTTCCCGTCGCCTGCCGATGGATCGAGCAGACAACCACACTGCCCGTCTCGCGAGTCTATGTCCTCGAAGCCTTGGGCAGCTTCGCAGGAGGTCTGACAGTCACCGCCCTGCTCGCCTGCCACGTATCGATGATGCGGATATCGCTTCTGCTGGCTCTCGTCCTGGCGGTTCCCGTCGTCATCGTGTGCCTGTTTTCGCTCCGCGGGAGCCGCTGGGTCGCGATGATTGTCTCGCTGGCGATCGCGGCTTGCGTATCGGCAGTCCTGCTGACGGGATACGACGAAGTCGCCACGCGCCGAGTGCAGCAGGCCAAATGGAGCAGGCTGTTGCCCAGCGAGGCCTTCCAAGGGGCGTTTCTCACCGCGCAGGCCGAGTACCTCTACGGCCAATACGCCGGCCAGTGGATCGCCATGCGGGAAGGCAGCGTCTGTGAAACGCTGCCCGACGAGGAACAGGCAGGCCGGATCGCGGCAACCATCCTCTGCCAGAATCCCAAGGCAAGACGGATCCTGGTCATCGGATCGGGTCCGGCCCTGTGCAATCGGCTCCTCATGCTGCCGCAAATCGAGCGACTGACCTGGGCTCATCCGGATGCAGAGTATGCCGACCGGCTGCTGGAGATCCTCCCGAGCGAGTCCGCGGTCCGAGACAGCCGGTTCCATCCGGTCCAAAGCGAAATCCGCAGCTACCTGGCGGATGCGATGGACCGCTTCGACCTCGTCGTGGTGAACCTCCCTGACGCAACCGCTTCCACACTCAACCGCTATCACACCGTCGAGTTCTACGAACGCCTGAAGGCCTCGCTCCGCGCGGACGGCGTGGTCGCCGTGAGCATCGCCGGCGGGGAAAACGTCCTGGGAACCGAGTTGGCAAGCCTGGGCGCCTCCGCGAGGGCGACGCTGGCGACAGTCTTCTCGAACAGGGTCCTGGCGCCGGGCGACCAGACATGGCTGATCGCATCGGACTCCCAGGACCTCACCGACGACCCTGCGACCGCCCGGGACCGCTTCGCCGCGATGGAAGGCTCGCAACGTATCTTCCCCCCTGCCGGCCTGCTGTCCATCTATCTCCCCGACCAGATCGCCCAGGCGACGAACGCCTACGACAAGGCCGGTCTGCCGATGGAGTTGCTGGTCAACCGGGACTCGCGTCCGCTGGCGCACCTCTACGGCCTGCTGCTGGCGGCCCGGCAATCGGGCGCCTCGGTGACGCGATTCGTCAGACTGCTGATGCTGGCGGGCTGGCTGCCCTTCCTCGTGCCGGTGTTCGTCTTCATCGTGCTGCGAATGCTCGCGATGGCGGACCGAGGGCCCGACATGAGACCATCGAGCTTCGACAGCACCTTCCTGGTCTTCTCCACCGGCTGGGTCGCCATCGCGATGGTCCTTCTGCTGATGTACCTGTACGAGACGCACTTCGGCTCGCTCTACCTGCACGTCGGTCTGATCTCGTCGCTGTTCATGGCCGGCCTGACAGCGGGCAGCCTGTTCGCCAGTCGGCTCCTGGCTCGACAGCCGGGACGTCGGTCCGTACGCACTCTGCTCGTCACCCTTCTCCTCGCTCACGCCATTGTGCTGGCGGCCCTTGCGTTCAGTTCATTCGGGTCCTGGGCCGGCAATGGGGAGTCTCTCTTTCGATCCGGGCACACGGTCTTCGCGATGGCGTTCGCCCTGGCGGGTCTGTGTTGCGGCGGATACTGGCCAATCGCAGCGACACAACTCGCCGGCGAGGCTCTCCATCCCGGCCAGGCAGGCAGTCGGCTCGAAACCGCCGATCACCTGGGCGCCTGCCTCGGCGGTCTGGCAACGAGCCTTCTGATGGTCCCGGTACTCGGAACTCGGACTTCGCTGCTGGTCCTCATCGGCCTGCTGCTGGCCAACCTGCCCGCCGCAGTCGCAGGCGTATGGCGCCCAGCGACCGCAGACACACCCGTCAGGGGTGCGGGAATCAGACGAGTTGGCTATACACTGCTCGGCCTGTCCGCCTGCGTCGTCCTGGGATCGAATATCCTGGCCCGCGTGAGCAGTGGGATGGAGCCCGCGCTGCCGGAATACGCCATCGCCGCATTGGCGGGCCAGCAGCAGACGCAACACGCATCGGTAACCCTTGCAGACAGCGGCAGGAAGGCAGAGTACGTCACGATCCTCGATGCCAACGAGAAGCCGGTCGGCTACCTGTTCAGCTCTGTGGACTTCGCCCCCGAGGTCCGCGGCTTCGGCGGCAGGCTCAACGTTGTCGCCCGCGCCGATGTCACAGGCAAGCTGGCGGACCTGCTGATCGTACGATCCAACGAGACCCCATCCTATGTCGAAATCCTCCGCGGCTGGCTCGACTCTCTCAAGGGAAAGGAGCTGTTCGGGTCCACTCCCCTCGCCGGTGTGAACGCGGTCGCAGGGGCAACAGTCAGTTCCGATGCGGTCCTCGCTGCGCTGCGAACGTCGGCGCAGCAATTCGCGGCGGAGGTTCTCCAGACCGACGTCGGCCCAAGTGCAGGCAAATCGAGAATCGCGACGGACGCGACGGCACTGTACCTGATCGCGATCACACTCCTGGCCTTTGTCGCAATCCACGCAGGCGGCGCCCGCAGCCGAGCCGTGGTGCTCGTCCTGACCTTCGTTCTGGGCGGTCTCGTACTGAACGTCCAGTACTCGACGGAACAGATCGTCACCGTGCTTTCGTGGAACACCCCTGCGGCCGGTCTCGCAGGCGCGTTCCTGTTGGCCGTGGGCGTGCCGATTCTCGTGCTGCTGTTTGGGAACCTCTATTGCGGCTATCTGTGTCCCTTCGGGGCAGCCCAGGAACTGCTGGGTTATGTGCTGCCGCGCCGGCTTCGACCGACGCCGGAGAGGAGTGAAATGCGGGTCGCCCGCTTCATCAAGTGCGTCGTGCTCACGATCCTCCTCGTCGGGTTCTTCATCGCGAGAGACCGCCGGACTCTGGCGGGCGACCCGCTGACCTCGATCTTCGCTCTGCGGTCGGCCAAATCGTACTGGCCCAGGTGGTTGCCGATGGTTGCAGGGGCCGCCTTGGCGGGGTCCTTGTTCTACACGCGGTTCTGGTGCCGCTACCTGTGTCCTGCGGGCGCGTTCCTGTCCCTGCTCAACCGCGTTCGCCTCCTGCGACGATGGGTCCCGCCGAAAGGGTTCGGCAACTGCGAGTTCGGCCTGACCGCCACGGACCACCTCGACTGCATCTACTGCGACCGCTGCCGTCGCGCGGGCACGCCGGTCTCAGCGAGCACTCCGCGTTTGTCGGCCGGGCTGCTCGTTCTCGCGACCGCCCTTCTTGGCGTCTTCGTCGCGGGGCTTTCCGTCAGCCAGTTGCGCCTCGCCGTGCCTCAGATTCTGCAGGAGTCCGCCACAGCGGTCGGCGCCGCCGGCCAGCCTCGCGATCTGGACGCTCAGCGAGTGCGGACCCTGATCGAGCAGGGACGATTGTCGAATCGCCAGGCCGAGCACTACAAGCGGATGGAATGATCGGTATAATCACAGCATGGACAACGCCGCGATCAGTACAATCTTCAGCCAGATGGCCGATGTGATGGAGATCCTCGGCGAGGACCGATTCCGCATCAACAGCTACCGCACGGTCGCACGCGTCCTCAGCGAGATGCCCGCCGACGTGGCGACCTTGCTCGAAAACGGGGAACTGGCCGAGACCCCAGGGATCGGCAATTCCTCGCTGGCCAAGATCGAGGAATTCGTCAAGACGGGTTCCATCCAGGCCCATCGCGAGCTACTGACCAGAATCCCGCCCTCCCTGCTCGAACTGCTCGAGATCCCCGGCGTCGGGCCCAAGACGGTCAAGGCATTCTACCACGAGCTGCGCATCCGCAGCCTGGACGACCTGCGAAAGGCCCTCGACGAGGGTCTCGTCGAGACGCTGCCTGGATTCGGACCCAGGAAAGCGGACGCAATCCGCAAAGGCATCGAGTTCCTCGCACAGGCCGCCGGGCGGATCCGACTGGACCAGGCGATGGCTGCGGCGGAGGCCGTGACCACCTATCTCAAGCAGCTTCCAGGCGTAGACACGGTGCAGACGGCAGGCTCGCTCCGCCGTCGGGCGGAGACCATCGGCGACGTAGATATCCTCGTCGGCAGCGCGTCGAACGAGGGAATCCTCCAATCCTTCACGAAAGCCCCCTTTGTCGAACGTGTCCTCGGCGTCGGAGAGACGAAGGCGTCTGTGCTGCTCCGCACGGACGCGGCGCCCGTGCAGGTCGATGTGCGCGTGGTGCCGCCGGAGAGCTTCGGAGCTGCGGCTCAGTACTTCACCGGCTCGAAGGCCCACAACGTCCGCCTCCGCGAAATCGCAGTGAGGGCCGGGCTCAAGCTCAACGAGTACGGCCTGTTCAGGGACGAGGAGCGGATCGCCGGGGCAACCGAAGAGGAGATCTATGCCCAACTCGGCTTGGATTACGTGGAACCCTTGTTGCGGGAAGACCGCGGCGAGGTCGAGGCTGCCAGGAAGCACGCCCTGCCGGAACTCGTCCGGCTCCAGGACATCCGCGGCGACTTCCACACCCACACCAATGCCACGGACGGCGCCGCCACCATCGAAGAGATGGCCCAGGCCGCGAAATCGCTCGGCTACGAGTTTCTCTGCATCACGGACCACTCGCAGTCCACGATCATCGCCAATGGCCAGTCGCCCGAACGTCTGGCCCGACAGATCGAGCAAATCCACAGGATCAACGCGAAGCTCAAGGGAATCACGATCCTGGCGGGCGCGGAGGTGGACATCCTCGCGGAGGGCCGGCTGGACTTCGAGAACGAGTTGCTGGCCGACCTGGATTGGGTCGTCGCCTCGGTCCATTCGGCGCTGGGCGGGACCCGCGAACGGGTCACTCTGCGAGCGCTCAAGGCCATGGACAACCCCTACGTCTCGTGCATCGGCCATCCCACCGGGCGACTCATCGGCCGGCGAGAGGCGATGGACCTGGACATGGCCGCGGTGATCGAGCACGCGGCCCGGACGGGCACCGCTCTGGAAGTGAACTGCGACCCCATGCGTCTGGACCTCAGGGATATCCATTGCCGAATGGCGGTCGAGGCCGGCGTCAAGCTCGCCCTGGGCACCGACGCCCACAGCCCGGGGAGCCTGTCGCTCATGCCGTTCGGCGTCGCCACCGCCGGACGCGGCTGGGCCACGAAAGCCGACCTCCTCAACACCCTCTCCGTCGCCAAGGTCAAGTCCTGGATCCGGTCGAAACGACCGCGATGAATCGAGTCCGCGATCGTCGAGGCGCGAAACCAACAGGCGTCTACTCGGGTTTTCGTCGCTCGATTCGCCGATTCAGCGCCTTCCAGGTCGCAACGCCAAGGGCGACCATGGCGACGCAGAACAGGAAGTAGGAGACGGGCCAGGGAATTCCCTGCGTCATGACCGAGAACTCGGACATCCCACCGATGCTGGCGATCAGATTCAGCGGCAAGAACACCACGTTGATGATCGTCAGGTTCTTGAGCAGGACGTTCATGTTGTTGTTGACGATGTTCCCTCGCGCATCCATCAGGCCCGTCATGACGGACGCGTATATCTCCGCTTGTCGCTGGCACTGACGATTGTCGATGGCCAGGTCCTCGAGAAGCTCGATTTCCTCGGAGGTGAAGCTCAACTTCGGAGCCAGGTTCTGCAAACGCGTGAGAACCCCGGCATTGGCCTCCAATGCGTTGATGTAGTAGATCAGGCTCTCGCTGAGCGCGAACATCTGGAGGAACACCTCATTCTCCATCGACTTGCTCAGTCGAACCTCGGCCTCTCGCGATACCTGCTTGATGGCGCGCAGGTGTCCAAGGTAGTGATTCACAGAGCCCTGCAAATGCCGAAGGAACAGCTCGTTGAGCGAACGGTAGGGTCGCATCTTGCGATCCTCGAAGAGAGGCGCCTCGTCCGGCTGGACGACCACCATCCGATCGCGTTCGAGAAAGATCCCGATGGAACCGACCTCAAAACTCGCGGCCTCCTGAAAAGAGAAGTGCTTGGGACGTTTCCATACGATGAAGAGACGTTCCCCTTCCACGTCCAAGCGAGAGACCTCTTCGGAATCGAGGGCGGAAGCCAGGTCGTGCTCGTCCACCCTCCAGCCACTGACTAGTTCTTCCTTCTCGGCGGGAGCAGGGTTGGTATAGATATCGATCCGCTGCGTTCCCTCGGCGCCTTCTCTCAACTGTCCATCCACCAACACGTAACACTTGTGCATCTGCGTACTCCTTTGGATCCGAAAGAGCCGGACGAGAACACAGGGCGCGCCGCCAGACCTGAAGCTGCCCAGCCACCGTGATAGGACTGAATTTCACGTCGGCTCTTATACCACCGGGCACCCAGGCACGCCAGTCGATTTGCCGGGCGCCTGGTTCCAGAGCGTGTGGGCAGATCGACGATTTTCCACTTCCCTCCTGGGAGTTTCTTTCTATGATATGAGCGATGCGCATGCTGTGACTGCGGATCAACTGGAGTTGACAACATGGAGATGGCCCCGACGTATCAGAATCTGATCGAACTGTTCAACCGGTCCCTGGCCAGGGTGACTGTCCCCGACAAGACGTGCGTGGAGGTGATCCGAGGCGACCGGCACGATACGCTGACATTCGCCCAGTTGCGAGCGCAGGCCGAGAGCTTCGCGACCTGGTTGTCGCTCGAGTCGGGCCTGGACCGAGGCGACAAGGTCGCGATCGTGAGCAAGAACCGAGCCGATTGGGACACCGCCTTCTGGGGCGAGATCCTGGCGGGGATGGTCCCGGTCCTGATCGATCCGGAGCGGGGTCCGCACGGCGTCATGACCCATCTGGAGGCAACGGATTGCCGGGCGTTGATCCTGGCCGACGACTATGGCGAGGAGGACTCCCGGCGGGAACTGGCCGATTTCTGCCATGCGAAGAGCCTCCGCCTCCTGATCCTGACGGGCAAGCCGCTCTGCGACCGCACGGCTCCCGACCCCGGGACGCTCGCGAGAATTGCGCGGGAGGTCGGAGAGAACGACACCGCCGTGATCCTGTGTACCTCCGGAACGACAGGCGATCCCCGCGAGGTGGAACTGACTCATGCCAACCTCATCGCGAATCTCCAGGGCTCGATCCGCAAGGTGGACCTGACGGAGGCGGACGTCCTCGGGCACATCCTGCCGCCCCATCACTCGTTCGGCATGACCGTCGGCAAGCTCCTGGCCCTCCTGGCCGGCGCGACAAATATCTACACAAACAGATATCGCGAGGTCGCGGATCTGATTCGCGACCGGAACATCACGATCTTCATCGCCATCCCCGCCCTGTACACCACGCTGGCCAAGAAACTCGAAGACGGGATCAACAAGCAGATGAAACAAAGCCGTCTGGTCAGGCTGCTCGATCGCTATGCGCCCTGGTACGTCGGTCGGAAGCTCCGCAGGAAGCTCGGCTGGACGAAGGTGCGGTTCTTCCTGTCGGGGGCGGCGCCCATGCCCCGCTGGGTGCTGGAGAGCCTCTGGCGGCGGGGGTTCAAGATGTACGAGGGGTACGGCACGACGGAGAACTCCCCCGTCTACGGTTTCAACGAGCGGATCGACCGGATCGGCTCGGTGGGCCAGCCGATCAGCACGTTGGCCACCAAGATCGTCGATGAGAACAACCAGACGCTCCCGGCGCGTCAGAAGGGCGAGATCTGCCTGGGCGGACCCTGCATCGCCAGGGGATACTACAGGAACCCCAAGGCCACCGAGGCCGTCATCGACGTGGACGAACAAGGCGTCCGATGGCTCCACACCGGCGACCTCGGCTACCTCGACGAGGAAGGCAATCTCTACATCACCGGCCGTAAGAAGTACCTCATCATCCTGCCCGGCGGCAAGAACGTCAACCCCGAACGGATCGAGACCGCGCTCTCGGAGGCGCAGTTCGTCAAGGACATCCTGGTTGTCCCGAGTCGGCGGGAGGAGAGCAGCGGCCTGATGGAGGAGTCCGTCCGCGCCCTCGTCCAGCCCGCGTGGGAGGCCGTCGAGAGTCACACCGGTCGCCCCCGGCACGAACTGCTCGCCCAGCCGCAATTCGTGAAGAATCTGATTTGGGAGAGCATCCGCGACTGCCAACAGCGGAACAAGCACCTCTCCAGCTTCGAGAAGATCGCCGCCCACAACATCGAGATCCACGCCGAAGATTTCCTCAAAACCTCTACCGGCAAGGTCAAACGAGACCACTACATCAACCTCGAACACCTGGAGGCCAAGCACACCCGGATCGTCGAGTATGTGGCATCGCGGACTGCAAAGAAGCCGGCCCACGATCCCGCGGAGGCCTGAACGGAAATTCAAAGCTCGAAGCTCGAAATCCGAAACAAGCACGAATTCTCAAAACCGGAAATCCAAAACAGCTCGCGCGGCGGCGCGACGACGTTTCTGTCATTTGGGCTTTGAATTTGTCTCGGATTTCGAATTTCGTGCTTCGTGCTTCCTGCGGAGCAGACGGAGGATGTCCCAGTAGGCCCCGCGGGCGCCCGCTGCTATCGCATCAGCGAGTTCCGTGTTGTCGTTGTAGTTGTGGTCGGTGGCCTCGGCGTTCGGCTGCTCGGCCGTCGGCTCGAAGAACCGCTCATCGCCCGCGATCAGGTCCTTGACGAGCCGGGCAGGCTCCGGGCCCAATCCCGGCGAAATGTAGAACGTGGGCCGGAAGAAATCGACCTGGCCGGTGTACTTGCGCCGCAGACCGGGATTCGTTTCGAGAGGCCCTTCCGCGTTCACGGCGTCCACCATCCCGGTGCCCGGATAGATGCGAATGCCCATCGACGTTCCCGCACAAGCGGGATCGATCCGCTTGATGAACTCGATCGTCTCCGCGGCGGTCTCGGGAGTCTCGCCCGGCCCGCCCAGGAGCAGATCGATCATCGCCTTCATCCCGTTCTCGCGACACAGGCGGACAGCATTTGCCAAGTCCTCGCTGCGATGCGGCTGGCGATATGTCTGGAGCATCCTCTCGCTGGCGGAGTCGCCGGTGAAGTTGATGCCGACGCAGCCGGCCTTTCGCATGGCCGCCGCCATCTCTGCATCGAACGGCGTCACCGCCAGGTACGCGTACCATCGCACCCGCTCCCCCAGCAACCGGCGGTTCAACTCCTCGCAGACCGCCATCGCGTGACCTCGCGGAATGTTGAACTCGGCGTCGCACGTATGGAGCACATCCACACACTGCGACAGGAGCGACTCGATCTCGTCGGCGATCTCGACGGGCTTTCGCGACCTCGGCGCCACCCCTTTCGACAGCGGGTCCGCGCAGTAGATGCACTGGCGATTGCAGCCTCGCTTGGTCTCGAAGCCGCACTGGCCGCCCTTCGCGAAGTAAGTCGCGTTGTCGATGAGGTTCCGTCGTACAGGCAGCGAAAGATCCGCAGGCCAGGCAGGCTCATTGCAGCGAACCTGCCCAGCGCTCCACCAGAGGAGTCCCGGGACCCTGCCGAAATCACGACCGTTCTGCAACTGTCGATAGAGGGCGACCGTGGCTGCCTCCCCGTCGCCGCGAATGCCGAACTCGACTCCAGTGAACTCGACGACTTGCCGGGCGAAGACGGAGAACCCGACGCCGCCGACCACGATCGGCGCGTCGCTGAGCGTGCGAATGTCCCGTACGAGCTGAGCCAGTCCTAGCACGAACCACTGTGCACTCGGCCAGAAGCAGTCGTCCACGTTGCGGAACGACAGCCCGATCAGCGTGGAACTGCAACGGGCGAAGTGCTCGCGGAGCGAGGTCTCCGGGTCGCCACACAAAGCCAGATCGAGGATGCTCACGTCGATCCCGGCCCGAACCGCCGCCTCGGCCACGTACTCCAGGCCAATCGGCGCAATGGGCGGCACCATTCGATTCGTATTGATGAGGGTCAGCATGAGTCGATATGATAGCCACACCCAACCCCCGCTGCAAACGTATTCGAGAGCACGAGGCCCCAAGCCGCGCCTGCAACAGCCGACTTCATCCCGACGTGGTTTCCGCCATCTTCTCCTTGGCCTTCTTCTCGGCAAAGAGGGCCAGGACGATGCCCAGCTCATAGAGGGCATAGAGCGGGATGGCGAGCGAGATCTGCGAAACGACATCGGGAGGTGTGGCTATGGCCGCGACGATGAATATGCCCAGAATCACATACGTCCGGACGCGACGCAGCGTCGCAATCGAGACCAGACCCGTTCGGACCAGAATGAAGATCGCGATCGGCGTCTGGAATGCGATGCCAAAGACGAGCATCAAGACCGTAACGAAGGAGATGTATCGCTGGAGTGTCCAGTTGCTTGCCGTACCCACGATGTCGCCGAACTTCAGGAAGAACCCGAGCGTCAGGGGTGCTATGACAAAGAGAAAGAACATCGCGCCGATAACAAACAGGGCCGTGGAGAAGGGGATAGCTGTGTGGACGTACTTTCGCTCAGCGGGGTACAGACCCACTGCCACGAACATCCAGATCTGATAGAACACCCACGGCGACGTGAGGATCAGGCCTGCGATGAACGACACCTTCATGTAGGCGACGAACGCCTCGGCCGGGGCCAGCGTCTGAAGACGAGCAAAGGTTGGAAGCTCATGGTTGCCCGCCGCAGCTCGTGTCTCCTTGATCCAGGCCTCGACTGCATCGAGAGAAACCTTGCGGAAGAACTCGACTCGACTCGGATCGAGTTGTGGCGCGTTGGGATCGAGGTTGGCAGTCAGAGTCCGGAAGAACACCTCTGTGAACGCGGTCATCTCGGACTTGATCCGCGGCGTTTCCTCCCCCTCGAGCCACTTGCCCATTGCCTTGACGTACGGCCGCTCAATGAAGCTCAGAATGTGCGTACCGAAGACCATGCTCACGACGGCCCCGATGGCCAGGCCGAGAATCGCCAGGATCAGGCGGGCGCGGAGCTCCTCCAGGTGGTCGCCCAGGGACATCGTGCATTGGCTGGGATCGAGGTTCTTCCTGATCTTTACCATGTCGCGGACACAATCGAGACGGGACGGACTTACGGGTAGTTAACGCGAACTCGAATCCTTCGTGCCGGAGGACGCAGCATCATCGCTGGCCTTCTTCACGTCATCCACGAGTTCGTCCGTCGATTCCTTGGCCTCGTTGATGCCCTTCTTGAATTCCGTCAGGCTCTTGCCCACGCTGCGAGCCAGCTCGGGCAGGCGCTTGCCGAAAATCAGCAGCGCGATGACCAGGATCACCAGCCATTCGGTGTGGCCCGGCATACTGATAAACGCCAACGTATGTACCGACTGAATCATTGCCATCTCCTTGAGGCGGTTCGTCTGTCGAAACGCCAATACAGATCAATGTGTGGAGTCCACCTGGATTTTTCGCCCCCGCTGTGTAGCGTCTTCGCGACGCCCTTACAGACGCATTGCATTGAGAGGCAGTATACCGGTCCGATGGGGTCCCGTCAACACAAAAAACAGCCCCACCCTCCGCGCTCCGCGCGTCTGTGTGATCTTCCGGGCATCAAAGCCCCTCCGATCCGGATCTGTCCTGTGCACAGGCAGTCCGTTTGTAGTGACGCCGTGAGGCGTTATCTTCCTCGGCCCAGAGGATATGCCCTTACGGGCACACTACAAGCAGGGCGTCGCTTGTCATCACCAGCCCATGGCCAGCTTCTTTTCACAGACCCCTGCCTCCGGCGTTCCGCCCTGCGGCCGGCGCCATGCCGGCGGCTCTGCACCGGCCGTCCGAGATCGGGTCCGATATTCGCATCCTCCCGGGGTTGAACCGACCACGTCGCCTCGGTTCGGACCCCGGAAATCGGGCTTTTGCCCGCCGCCCAGATCGACCCACGACAGACTCGCCTGTCAAATGCCGATGAACGTGGCATCCACTGGTCGCGGCCTTGGGCGTCCATCCGTCCAGGCGAGATAGGCGGCCTGATGGCGAATACAGAAGGTGAGTGCGAGGAACGACATGAGTGCGAAATGGAAGAAAGACCTGCATCGGGTCGCGAAGGAGCAAAGCCCCCTCGGGCTGTGCGAACAATGCGGCGTCTGTTGTGCTTTCATAAGCATTCCCCCGTTCCGAGAGGACGAGTTGGACCGGCTTCCGGCAGATCTCTGCGAGGTCGTGGAATGGTACACCCGCAACGACGCCGACCGCCCCAGGTCTCCCGTCCCGTGCTACTTCTACGACATGACCCGCCGCCTGTGCCTGATCCACGAGCACAAGCCGCAGAGTTGCAGGGACTTCGAGCCCGGCGGAGTGGCCTGCAGGAAGCAGAGGGGCGACCTGTTGGGGGCATTGAACCGCTACCACGACGCCACGAACCTGTGGGCCAGACACTACACCCGCGTCGTCGTCCCCGGCGAGCGAATCCAGGAGATGGGCGAGTTCCGACTGGACGACGAACTCGAGGAGAAGCTGCTCCCAAACACGGCCTCCTGAGGACGCCCCCCCCCCTGCGACCTCAAGCCCCCCCCTGTCACTCCTCGGGACAGGGTAATCGCATGCAAATTGGACCGAACGGCTTGTAGTGTGCCCGCAAAGGCATATCTTCCAGAGCACGGAAGATAACGCCTCACGGCGTCACTACGAACTGGGCGGCTTCGCCATTCTCATTCGAGACAGGCACGCCACACGGGAACGTACGATTGTCCTGCTCTTCGGGACAAGCGTCTGGATCACAGACCGCCACGCGTGTATACTCCGGTCTTTCGTTTCCAAATGTTGCGCACGAATGCGAATGAGACAGGATGGCAGGACCATGAAAACACCATGGGTGGTCGTGACACTGATGGGATTGCTCGTGATGGAGGCGGAGGCCGCCGGTTCGAAAACACCCGACTGGCTGGTGACCGCGGTCAAGACGCCCGTGACGGTCGTCCCCTGCAATGAGGGGAAGGATCTGGTCGTCGGGAACGGCCTGATCCGCCGGACCTTCCGGCTGACGCCCGGCGCCGCCACCATCGCCTACGACAACCTCATGACCGGTGAGTCCGTCCTGCGCGGAGTCAAGCCGGAAGCTGTGGTCGAGATCGACGGCCGCAAGTTCCATGTCGGCGGGCTTCTCGGCCAGGTCGATTACGCCTATCTGCGATCCGAGTGGGTCGATTCGCTCACAGCCGATCCCAACGCCTTCCGCTTCGTCGGCTATGAGGTCGGCGAGACGAAAGCCCGTTTCCCCTGGAACCGCAAGCGGTACAGCGACGACTTGCCCTGGCCCCCTCCAGGCGCCTCGCTGACGCTGCGGTTCGAGCCGCCCGCGGGCCAACTGCCCGGCGTTGCGGTCCGCGTGTGCTATGAGATGTACGAGGGCATCCCCCTGCTCGCCAAGTGGCTGGAAATCCAGAACGGCGGCGGGAAGGCAATCCGGCTGAACACTTTCGTCAACGAGGTCCTCGCAGCGGTCGAGTACGAATCGCTGGTCGGCCAGCCGAACCATTGGGAACTGCCCAGCATCCATATCGAGAGCGACTACGCCTTCGGCGGCGACGACCCGCCGATGGCCAACAAGACCGTGCACTGGGCGCCGGACCCCCAGTACACGACGCAGGTCAACTACCTCTGCAAGACACCCGTGATGCTGGAATGCCGGCCGCCCCTGGGACCGGACGTGGCCATCGAGCCGGGACAGACCTTCGAGTCCTTCCGGACTTTCGAACTGGTCCACGACGGCACCGAGCGGGAACGCCAGGGCCTCGCGGTCCGGCGGATGTATCGCACCGTCGCCCCCTGGGTCACGGAGAACCCGATCCTCATGCACGTCCGCAATGCGGACGCCCAATCGGTCCGGCTCGCGGTCGATCAGTGCGCCGAGGTCGGATTCGAGATGGTCATCATGACCTTCGGCAGCGGGTTCGACATGGAGAACACCGACCCGGCCTACATGGACCAGGTCAAGGAACTGGTCGATTACGCCCACAGCAAAGGAATCGAGCTGGGCGGCTATTCCCTCCTGGCCAGCCGGAGAATCAGCGACGAGCACGACGTCATCAATCCCCAGACCGGCAAGACCGGCGGCGCGATCTTCGGCAATTCCCCCTGCCTGTGCAGCGAGTGGGGTCGGGAGTACTTCCGGCGGATCACGACCTTCGTCGAGCACACCGGGATCGACATCATCGAGCACGACGGCTCCTACCCGGGCGACGTCTGCGCCTCGACCTCCCATCCCGGACACAGCGGGCTCAACGACTCCCAGTGGAGGCAATGGCAGACCATCAAGGACTTCTACCGATGGTGCCGCGGGCGAGGCGTCTACCTGAACGTCCCCGACTGGTACTTCCTGGCGGGTTCCACCAAGAGCGGGATGGGCTACCGCGAGGTCAACTGGTCGCTGCCCCGCGAGCGGCAGATTATCCTGGGACGCCAGAACATCTTCGACGGCACCTGGTGGAAGGCGCCGAGCATGGGGTGGATGTTCGTGCCCCTGACTGAGTACCAGGGCGGCGGCGCCGCGGCCACACTCGAACCGCTCTCGGAGCATCTCGACGCCTACGAGGCCCACCTGTCCCAGAACTTCACTTCCGGCGTCCAGGCCTGCTACCGCGGGCCCAGGCTCTATGACACGGACCAGACAAAGGCGGTCGTGAAGAAGTGGGTCGATTTCTACAGGGCGCACCGCGCGATCCTGGACTCGGACATCGTACACGTCCGTCGGCCCGATGGCCGGGACATCGACTGCATCCTGCACGTCAATCCGAGACTGAAGACCAGGGGACTGGCGGTCGTGCACAATCCGCTGGATCGCGAGGTGAAGAGGGAACTGACGTTGCCTCTGTACTACACCGGCCTGACGGACGCCGCGAGGATCGCCGAACGCGACGGCAAATCCAAGCGGCACAACCTGGATCGCGAGTACAATGTGACGATCCCGCTTCGGATGGCGCCGAACTCCACGACGTGGTTCGTTGTCGAGTAGCCCCGCCCACGGGCTCGTCAGAGCTTCTCGTATCGCATCACGGCCCGATAGACGCCGTCGATTCGCTTGCCTTCGACGATGGTCGGCGAGTACCGTTCATTTCGCGGCTGCAAGCGGATCTTGTTGTCCTCCTCGAAGAAAACCCGCTTGAACGTGGTCTCGTGGGGCATCGTGAACCGGACGAAACAGTCGTCCCCGTTGCGAACGTCGAGCGAGGGCGAGAAGATCACGATGTCGCCCTCGAAGAACCGCGGCTCCATCGAATCGCCCACCACGCGAACCGCGAAGGCGTTCGGGTCGTGCAGGTCCGGGCAGCGGACGTAGTCATCGGCGATGCCCACCGGGTAGTCCAGGTCGTTGAAATCCGTCGGATAGCCGGCGGCGACCTTGTTGATGATCGGCACCAGCCGGCCCGCCGACATGGTCGATTTGCCGTCGTCGACGCCGACGCCCGTCTGCGACAGCAGGTCCTTGATCTCCTTGCTCTGAACGCGCTTGCCTGCGAGCTTGCGCACGATCTGACGCAGCCTCTGGTTCTCCGCTTCACGGGACTCGTACGCCCCCCGAATGTCCGACGGCATCCGCTCCAGATGGGCGATGTGCAACAGCAGGCCGGACTCGAACTTCAGCACCTTCTCCAGCCGGGTCAGCAGATCGTCGCTCGGCGGGTTCTTCACCTTGCCCGTCTCGATCGTGGACAGGTAGGGCTTTGAGAAACCCACCCGGTTGCTGACCTCATCCAACGTCAGATCCAACTGCTCCCGCTTGCTTCTGATGATTTGTCCCAGTGACATACCTTTTGCACCCTTTCGGCAACGTCATATGTTCACTTCGACCCACTCATACTCGGCCTGGCCCAGGCCCAGCTTCACCGCATGTTCGATTTGGTGACGCCAATCCAGTTCCTGGTTGCCGATGAGCTGGGGCAGTTTCCTTCCGCCCCGGGTCTCCACCACGTCGATTGCCGCCTGATCCACCGCCACCGGATTCGTCGAGGCGAGAATCCCGATATCCTCGACCATTGTAGGCATATGGGGTCGGTCAAAGCAATCACAATCCTTGGTGATCGACAGGAGAAAATTGAAAAAGACCGCCCGTCCCTCCTTGCCTTTCAGCGCCCCGAACGCGTGTTCGGCGACGCTCTTCTGGAGGATCGAGTTCTCCCGGCCCCAGTCGTACTGGACGGCGCCGAACCGACACACCGCCACGCACTCGGCGCACCCGATGCACTTGTCCTGGTGGATGTGTGCCTGAACCTCGTCGAGCGAAATAGCGTCGGCGGGGCAATGCCGGGAACACTCGCCACAGCGCGTACACTTGTCCCGCTTGACTCGCGGCTTGAGCGATGCATGCTGTCGCATTTTGCCCTTGCGGCTCGCGCAGCCCATTCCGAGCGTCTTGAGCGTGGCCCCGATGCAGGCGGCACAGTGGCCCGTGAAATGCGCGACGGACAGAATCGACTGGCAACGAACGATGTCCGCCGCGATGAAGACTTCCCGATCCAGCTCCCCCTCGATCTGGACAGCCGTCTCCGCGGTCCCGAACAAACCGTCGGGGGCGATAAAGGGAACCCCTAATCCCTCGACACTGAAGCCCCGCCGGACCGCGAGAATCGTATGGTCGATGGCGTTGTGCCGGCGCCCCGTGTAGAGGGTGCTGGTATCCGTGATGAACGGCTTGGTCTTGAGCGAGACCAGTTCCTCGACGAGCCCTTTCAGACAGGGAGCCTTGATGTACGTGGTGTTCTTGTCCTCGCCGACATGGACCTTCACGGCGGTGAAATCGTTTTCACGAAAGCAGCTCGCGAACTCCCCGGCCCGGAACAGCGATCTGGCCTTCTCGGAAATCGCCCGTTCCCCCTCGCGAACCGACGCCTGGATGAAGTAGACTCTCGAACTCACTGCACTCTTCCTGACAAGAGGTCGGACACCTGGTCGCAACCGTTTTGGTTCTGTGGATACCGTACAAACCACTCGATTCGTCGTCAACCAAAATCTCAGCCGCGCAAAAAAAAACCGGGGGATGCCAAGGCATCTCGACGATGCCGGGCACCCCCGGAATTTGTCGGTCAATCACCCATTTCCGCCCCGTCGGCGGCGCACGCGGCCGTGACGTACTGCGAGTCGGAAGTCATCTGGAGGGCGTGAGCATCTCGACGCGCACGCACTCTGTCTGTGCACGCAAATACCCGCCGGCTTCGACTGACAGCCTCATCCGCACCAGGCGCGAGCCCGCTCGATCTTGCCCGAAAGCACCTGCTGCGCGATGATCACATTCTCGCGGACCTGGAAGTCGAACATGCCGACGCAGAGGAAGTCCGCGCCGCCCTCGAAAGCGAACTGGAAGCCCGCCCTGGGCTCGACCGCCCCGGCCGCCAGGACCTTGAACGCGATCCAGGGCGTCTTGAGCCCTTTCATGTATTCGATGGTCTCCTGCGGGTTCCGACAGTACATGTTGTCGTGGTACCCGCCGTGCTCATTGGTCGCGGGCCCGACCACGTCGAACACCTTGCGGTTCTCCACAGGCGTCGCGGACCAGTAGTTGTCCGGGTGGATCGTCTTGACCCAGAAATCGGGCTTGAACCCCGCGTTGACGCACGCCTTGACCGTCTCCAGGTCATGCGCCCCGAGTCCGCCGGGGACTTTGAACTCCTTGATGTACTCCAGCGCCTCGCCGACAGCCGCCACCTTGCCGTCCCGGATCGCCTGGTCCGCCAAGCCCCCCTGCACGTAGACCGCGTGGGCGCCGCTGTCCACCGAGCGTTTGATGCCCTCCTTGATGTCTTTACCCGCCGCACAATCGGAGATCCACTGGATCTTGCCGCCCCGCTCGTTCCAGTAGCGATTGATTACCCGGTCCGACACCGGGTTCGTCAGGACCGTGTTGATCCCCAGTTCCTCGGCCAGCTCGAACGTCTGGAAGATCTTCTCGTCGGTGTGATAGGCCTTGACCAGCGAGGAGACGTAGATCAGGTCCCGGCTGTGGGCCCATCCGCCGATGAGGTTGCCGCCGCAGAAAACCCGGCTGACCTTGAGGTTCTTGATCTGGCCATAGGGCATTCTGGAATTCCCGCCCTGCGACCCGGCCTCCCCGGTCCCGGCGCCCTGGGCCATCTGGGCCAGCAGGTTGCGCTCCTCGAAGCTGTGCAGACCCAAGGCGACGCCTGCAGAGGTCGCCACGGACTTCTTGATGAATCCCCGTCGATCGATCCGATTCTCGGTCATAGTCCTGTCCCCATTCACGAGCATGTTTGGCGTTCGGGAACCACCCCGACAACGCATCCATTCTACCGCACCAAGGCCTCTCCAGTCAAAGGCAGATCGCAATCACGTGGGATGTCAGGATCGTCGCACACGCTTGACTCCAGGCGATTCCGTGATATACTATCGGGTTATTCCCTGGTTCGCGTTTCAGAGAGGTCATAATGCAGCTTGTATCCAGAAGATCCCGGCTCAAAGGTTCCGTTGCGATCCCCGCATCGAAGTCCCACACCATTCGCGCCGTCGCCATCGCGTCGCTGGCCCAGGGCGACAGCATCATCCGCAATCCGCTCTGGTCGGGCGATACCGAGGCGGCGGTCCTGTGCTACCGGGCCTTCGGCGCCCGGATCGACACGAGCGACGACAAGGCGTGGAAGGTGACCGGCTTCGACGGCAAGGTCACGCCGCCGCGAGAGACCATCGACGTGCTCAACTCCGGAACGACGCTCCGCGTGGCGATGGGCTCGGCCGCCCTGGCCCAGCCGGGCGCGACGACGACCTTCACGGGCGATGACCAGATCCAGAGCCGCCCCATCGCGCCGCTGATGCAGTCTCTGGAGGACCTTGGCGCCAGGTGCGTCAGTCTGAAGAACAACGGCAAAGCCCCCGTCCAGGTCTCGGGCGGACTTCGCGGCGGGCGGACCTCCATCGCTGCCTTCACGAGCCAGTATCTCTCCAGTCTGCTGTTGTGTACGCCCCTGGCGCCGTCCGACACGGACATCGAGGTCACCCTGCTCAATGAGCCGGGGTATGTCCAAATGACGCTCGACTGGCTCGACAAGCAAGGCATCCAGTACGAGAGCGACGGGCTTCGTCGGTTCCACGTGTGCGGCGGCCAGACCTACAGGGCATATGATCTGCCCGTGCCCGCCGACTTCTCCAGCGCGACGTTCTTCCTGTGTGCGGCCGCCCTCTTCGGCGACGGCGTCACCCTCCAGGGCCTCGATTTCTCCGACAGTCAGCCGGACAAGGCGGTCGTCGATTACCTTCGCGCCATGGGCGCCGACATCACCACGGGCCCCGCCGGGATCACGGTCAAAGCCTCCGCACTCCGCGGCGTGACCATCGACATGAACGCCACGCCGGACGCCCTGCCGGCCATGGCCGTCACCGCCGCCTATGCCGAGGGCACGACCCGGCTCGTCAACGTGCCTCAGGCACGCAGCAAGGAGACCGACCGAATCAAGTGCATGGCCGAGGAACTGGCCAAAATGGGCGCCAACGTCGAAGAACTGCCCGACGGTTTGGTCGTACACCACAGCAAGCTCAAGGCGGCGCGCCTGGACGGGCGAAGCGACCATCGGATCGTTATGGCCCTGTCCCTGGCGGCGATGGGACTCGACCCGTCCTGCACCATCGAGACCGCCGAGGCAATCGAAGTGACGTTCCCCGAGTTCGTCAACCTGATGCAGGCGCTCGGGGCGAACATGGAAATCAGAGGCTCATCGTGAAGATCGTGCTGGCTGGCCCCAAAGGTGCGGGAAAGAGTTCCGTCGCGGCGAAGCTGGCGGAGTTGACCGGCCTGGAGGCAATCGAGACGGATCGTCTCATTGAACAATGCTTCGAACGAGACACCGGCGAGAAACACACCTGCCGAGAGATCTTCATCGAGCACGGAGAGCAGCAGTTCCGGTCCGTCGAGAGAAAGGTCGCAATCGAGCTGGCCGAGACGGACTGGAGGCTGATCGTCTGCGGCGGATCGAGCCTGCTGGACCCTGCCAGCCGACGAGCCCTGCGACGGAACGCGATCCTCATCTACCTGACGGCCGATCCGACGGCGCTGTGGAGCCGGATCGCCCAGGACGGCCTGCCGCCTTGGCTGCGCGGGCCGGACGCCCAGGCCCAACTCGACAGGAACGTCGCCTATCGCGAGGAACTGCTCGGCCCGTACGCGGACGCGGTGATCGACACCACGGACAAGACACCCGAGCAGATCGCACAGATCGCGATGGGACACATCGTCGAGGAGCTGACCATCCGCAGCCGGGCGGCCAACACCTATGGCGACATCATCCGCGTCACGACCTTCGGCGAGAGCCACGGACCAGCCATCGGCGCGGTCCTCGACGGCGTCAGGCCGGGAATCGACTTCTCGGCCCAGGATATCCAGACGCAACTGAACCGTCGCCGGCCCGGCCAAAGCGCCGTGACCACTCCCCGCGACGAAAAAGACCAGGTGGAAGTCCTCTCGGGCGTGTTCGAAGGCAAAACCACGGGCGCCCCCATCGCGATGGCGATTTTCAATCGGGACCACGATTCCTCCAAGTACGAAGGGATCAAGAACCTCTTCCGTCCGGGTCACGCGGACTTCACCTATTATCGCAAGTACGGCCTCCGCGACCATCGCGGCGGCGGTCGGTCCTCCGGACGGGAAACCGCGGGCCGCGTCCTGGGCGGCGCTTTCGCGCGACAGGAATTGACCCGACGAGGCGTGCGGATCGTCGCCCACGCGGTCGAAATCGCTGGAATCACCGCGAATCGCTGCGACTATGAGACCATCGAGTCCAATCCGGTCCGCTGCGCCGATCCGGAGGCGGCCGAGCGAATGGTCCAGGCCATCCTCGCTGCCAAGGAGGACAACGACTCGGTCGGCGGCGTCGTGCAGCTTGAGATCCACGGCCTGCCCGCGGGGTTGGGCGATCCGGTGTTCCAGAAGCTGGATTCGCGCCTGACCGCTGCGATCATGACCATCGGCGCCATCAAGGGAATCGAAATCGGCGAGGGCTTCCAGTTGACGCGAATGCGAGGCAGCCAGTCGAACGACAACATGGCCGACGGCGGGTTCCTCACCAACCACGCAGGCGGCATCACCGGCGGCATCTCCACCGGCCAGCCTGTCATCCTGCGAATCGCGGTGAAACCCACGTCGTCCATCGCCAAGCCGCAACGGACGCTGGACATCGGAATGCGGAACCAGCCCATCGAAACACACGGCCGACACGACCCGTGCATTGTCCCTCGCGTGATCCCGGTGATCGAGAGCATGGCGGCCCTGGCCCTGCTGGACGCGTGGGAGGTGCAGGACCGTCTCCGTCCCGACTGGAACCGCCGGTAGCCCGCTCGAAGTTCTGCTTGCAAATTCCTGCGTTTTCCTCTAATGGTAGAGTGTGATTCTTCATTTGGGATTGCCGACTGCGAGGCAGTCAAATCAGGAATCCACAACCACGAATCGACTTCTGACAGGAGAGTGACCGGTGCTCGGATGTCATCTCGGACGCTTGTTTCAAGTCACCGTCGCGGGTGGCTCATACCAGGAAGGACTCACCAGCATGTTGCAGGGTGTCCCGCCGGGGATTCTGCTGACCGAGCAGGAAATCTACGGCGACCTGCTCCTTCGCAAGCCCGGCGCGGATGAGCTGTCCAGCCCGCGCAAGGAGCCGGACCTGCCGGTCATCTACACGGGCGTGAATGCCGCCGACACGATCGAGAACGCAGGCAACAGGAATCACACGAACGGCACCCCCCTGACGATCCTGATCCCGAACCTGGACCGCCACTTCATCCACATCAAGCAGTACCAGGACACGAACCGCACGCCCCGTCCGGGCCACGCATCGTACGCCAGCTTCGTGAAGTACGGCCCGGACGACGACGCCATCGGCGCAGGCATCTTCAGCGGGCGCTATACCTCGACCATCGTCGCGGCCGGCTATGTCGCCAAGAAGATCCTTCAGAAGTGCGGCATCGAAGTGTTCGCCTACGCCAGGGAGATTGCGGGCGTTCGCTGTCCCGACATTCCGCACGAGGCGGCCCTGCGATCCGCGAGCGACTACAAGACCATGCGGCGGGACCTCGATCCGTTCTACCAGGAACTCTACGTCAAAGGTCGGCTCAACATGGACATGCGGCTGCTGGAGAAGGCAGCGGTGCTGGCCCAGGTCGAAAATGAGATCGACGAGATCCGCGACCGAGCGCCTCGGATGTCGCCCGAGGAGGTCCGCGAGCGGTACGGCGTACACCCGGTTCTCAACTGCCCGGACATCGAGGCCGCCCAGGCCATGGTCGATGCCTGCAACCGGATCTGCCAGATGGGCGACTCCGCGGGCGGGGTCGTCGAGGTCATCGTCACCGGCGCCCCGGTCGGCCTGGGCGAGCCGGTCTTCGCCAAGCTTGATGCGGAACTCGGGCGGATGCTCGGCATCGGCGCCGTCAAGGGCGTCGAGGTCGGAGCGGGATTCGCGGTCAAAGACATGACCGGCTACCAGGACAACGACCAGATGCACGCGGTGAACGGCAAGGTGGCCTTCCAGTCGAACAACGCCGGCGGCATCACCGGCGGCCTGACCACCGGCCAGCCCATCGTGGTCCGCCTGGCGGTCAAGCCGACGCCGACCATCGCCAAGCCGCAGCAGACGATCGACAAGTACACGCTGGAAAACAAGGCCCTGGCAGCCATCACACGCCGGGACCCAACCATCGTGGCCAGGATCTGGCCGGTTGCGGAGAACTACACCGCCCTGGTCATCCTCGATCACCTCATGATGCACTACGGATACCAGGCGATCCGAAACCGAGTCGAGCAGGCGTAGGAGCCCCGGCGTCCCAGCCGCGGCCGGCCCGCGAGCTTTGCCCGCCATCCTGGGCCCGCGTCCCGTTCCCCAGACTCAGCAAGTCCCAAAAGCAAGCCCCGGGTTGCCCCGGGGCTTGGTCTTTCTATTCCTTGACGATCCCGCCGGACTTCCTGCACCGGAAGAACACACCTGACAACGCTGTCATCCGCCGCCGATGAGAGCCATCTTCGCCCAATCCGAATACGCCGTCTCGTTGCCGTAGGCATCGCGGGCCTTGACTTTGAACCGCAGACTCCGGTTCTTGCCACCGACCCGGATGGACCACGTCGGATCAGTCCTCCAACCGCTGGAGAAGCCGGCCGGGGATTCACCGTCATAGGGCTCTTCGCAGAGGAAGTAGTATTCGATGCCGCCGCTGGGGTCGGTCGCGGTGACCGCCGTCATTTCGGCGTAGTAGTCCCAGTTGCCGAGGCCGCCATAGACCTCCTGGGGCATCCCGTTGGGATCGAACTGCATCGGGTTTGGCGTCGGGGGATCCGACTCCGGCGCCGTGTTCGTCGTAGCGCAGATCCAGCCGGACCACTCGGTCTGGTTGTTCGCGGCCGAGAGGTCGCGGGCCCTGACGCGATAGCAGTGCGTCGTCGCCGGCGGTAGATTCACATCGGTGTAGACCTGGCTGTCGATCCAGCCGCTGTCGTGGCCGCCGTCCGCTTCGTTGGCATCGAAGTAGTATTGGACGCCGTTGTCATCGTAGGCAATCCTGGCCGTCATGGTGATCGACGTATAGGAATCGGCCACGGCAGAAATCGACTGGATGTACGGCTCGGGCGTCGGCGCCACCTTATCGGCGGTTCCGGCGATCCTAATCTCGGACCACTCGGTCTCGTTGCGCCAGGGCGAGAGGTCTCGCGCCTTGACGCGATAACCGTACTCGACGCCCTTGGCCAGGCCGCTGTCCACGTAGGACCGGCTCGTAATCCAGCCGCTGTCGTGGCCGTTGCCATAGACGCAATCGAAGTAGTACTCGACATTCCAGCCCCAGGAATCGACCGCCTCAACAGCCACCATGCGGGCGGCGGTACTGTCGGCCATGTACGGCTCGACTGCCCACGCAGCCGGATTCGGCAGCGGAGCGGTCTCGTCCCTGACCAACCAGCAATCGGCAAAGAAGGCCAGGTCGAAGGCATCGACCGCCGAGTCGAACGTGAAATCGGCGCCGCTGCACCAGCCATCGGAGGCAGAGCAGCCTGTGCTGAGCCACTGGCTGGCGAACTCCGCGAAGTCCTCGAAGGTGATCTGGCCGTCGTAGACGAGATCACAGAACTTGCACGGCTCGAGAATCGCATGATGGTATCCGATATCCACCACTCCCGTGTCGGGCTCGCTGTCCGTTCGGGTCGAGTACCGCGACATTCCGACCACACTGGCCAGGCTGCTGCCGGCATCGACGCACGGGCTCTTGTCGCTCAGGTAGAAGTTGTCCAGCGGACCTTCCACGAACTTCGGATCCTTGCGGAGGATGCCTTCGCCATACACCAGCGTGCAGCCGACATCGACGTACACGTCGTTCGGACCGGCGAAGATGTCGCTGTACGACACACGGAGCGTACCGCAATGCGGATCGAGATCGAAGCCGGTCCCGACCGCCAGTTCCGTCCCGAGGCGGGCGCCGTTCGCCCAGAAGATGGAGTCGACAACCTGGGCGTCGCTGAAGTAGCCGCAGAACAGGCCGCCGCCGAAGCCGACTCGGTTGTCGTTCGGGTCGATGGACTGATTCGCATAGAACGTGCAGTTCCGGATCGTCGGCGTGGCATACCAGTTGGTCGAGATGCCGCCGCCGTCGCGGGTCGCCAGGTTGCCGCGGATCAGACAGTTGATGATCGACGTGCTGTTGTCCCCGCGGAGGTAGATGCCGCCGCCGGAGCCGTCGCAGGAGTTACCGGCAATGTTGCAGTCCTGGATCGTGCCGGTCGCAGACGAGAAGAAGATGCCCGCGCCCGCGGCCACGACCCCGTCGCCGGCCACGTCGCCGGTGTTGACGAGGGCGATGTTGTTCCTCACCTCGCAACCGGCGATGCCGATCTCACCGCCCACGCCGGCCACGCCGGCGCCGCGGATGGCGGTGTTCCTCGCCAGGATCGTGTCCATCAGGCTCGCGACCGCGTCGGCCAGATAGACGGCGCCGCCGGTATCTGCTTCGTTATCCACGAAGTTGCAGTCCTCGAAGGACACGCTGGCAGAGTACTCGGCCGCGACGCCGCCGCCGAAGCCGACGTAGGGATCCGACCGGAAGTTGCCGGAGTCGGCCGAAGCGGTGTTGTTCTCGAAGTTGCAGCCTCGGAACGCCACCACCGTGTCGGCGGCACAGTAGACGGCGCCGCCGTAGCTGGGCACCTCGAAGGCAGTCAACGGCTCGGTGAGCCTGCCGGTCGGCGGCTGGGCGCCGCCCTGGCCGGTCATGCCGCCGACGGTGCTGTTGCCACGAAGGGTGCACTCGACGAACTCAGCCTTGCTTGCGGCATCGATGAAGACGCCGCCGCCGTAGGCGGAGTACCAGCGATAATCGCCGATGTACGAGCCGCCGCCCAGAGGCACATTGCTCACGCTGAGGGAGACATTCTCAGATGCGAAAGCCATCTGAATATAGGTGGCATAGTCCCATTCCCAGATCTTCCACAAGTCGCGCGTAACCGCGGTCGCCCCGAGCCTGTCGGGATCGATGTCGATCGGCAGGGACGGAGTGTAGTTGCCGCCGTAGTTGGCCAGACCGCCGTTATCGACGCCGGCGCCGCCGTTGCCGCCGCTGCCGGCTTGCGCGGAGTTGTTCTCGATGGTGCAGTTGACGAACAACGGATTGGTGTTGGACGCACAGTAGATCGCGCCGCCGCGAGCCCAACCGCCCCAACCGCCGCGACCCGCGTTCTGGCTCGTCGTGGCTGCGACGCCGTTGCCGCCGTCGCCGCCGGTGATGGAGTTGTTGCGGATCACGCAGTTCTTGATCGTCGGGCTGGCGCCAGGCAGCAGGATCATGGCCGCACCCTGGATCGGCACGCCATCCCCGCCATTCGGATGCCCACCGGCCCGGTCTCCGTCGTCGCCGTTGTCGGCGATGCCGCCGAAGTTCTCAATCGTAAAGCCGTTGAGCACGGTGCGTCGGCTCGCAGAGGCGGTGAACACGACGCCCAGGCGGCTCCACGTGTTGCCGCCGATACCGCCGGGGCCGCTGATCACCGTCGAGGCTACCGTGCGAGGATCGTCCGGGTTGCGGGACGTGATGGTGATTTCCTTGCTCATGATCAGGCCGACCTCGCCGTATCCACTGTAATAGGTGCCCGGATCGACGAGGATGGTGTCGCCGTCCTCGGCGGCCGTAACGGCCCCCTGGATCGTCGTGTAGTCGCCCGGCACGGTAACGACCCTGGCCGTGCGCTGCTGCAGAGTGACAGTCACATGCCGGTCCGACGTGAGCGTCACGTAGTTGACCAGGCTGGTCAGCGTGTCGTCGTTGGTGCCCGTCCAGGCCTTGACCCGCCAGCCGTCTTCGGCTTTCACCGCGAGACGGATGACATTGTCGGTCGAGCCTTCGTACACCACGGCGATGGCAGGCGTCACAATGCCATGCACCAACCCGTCGGTGGCGTCGGGCAGCACTTGGGCTGTCAACGTGTAGAGCGTCACACCCTGGGCGTAGTGGTAACCCATGTCCACGATGCCGGAGTCGGCAACGCCGTCGGCACGCGTGGTCCGGGCGCCCAGACTGCTGTTCGGATCGACCGATCCGCTTCCGGCGTCGACCGCCGGGCTCTGACGCGACTGGCCGGCCGCCGTCTGGTCCAGGTAGTATCCGGCCAGGAAGTACGGGTCAGCATCGATATTGCCCAAATTCGGGTCCCAGCTCTGTGTGCCGGCATTCCAGCCCGACAGCGTGGAGCCGTCGGCCACGTAGATCGACGACCCGGCCCGCGTCAGCGGCAGAATGCCCGCCACGACCGCGGCCGTTTCCACCGTCATATCGTTGGCGTCCCGCGCCTGCACGGCAACGCCGTCGGTCAGGTTCGCCAGGGCCTCGTAGTAGGCCTGCACGTCGTTGGCTTCGCCGATCTGGAGGGTGTGAACCCTCTTGCTCGACTCTCTCGACAGGGCCTCGATGACATCGCTGAGCCGATAGCCCACGACGAGTTCCGGATTGTGCGGAACGCCGTCGCCGATCAGCAGGACGACGCGGGCCACGCGCCCGGTTCGCCATTCGTCGAGGTCATTGGCCTCGGCCGTTTGAGTCAGGGCATAGTAGACCGACTCGGCCAGTTCAGGCCCGCCGGCGCCGGCCACCGCGGTGATCGAGTTGATCCCACTGACGACCGTGTCGACATCCTCGGTGAACGGGGTCACGACGCGGTACGGGTAGTCCGTCGCGACGCCGCCCGCCCGCTCCGTATCGTTGAAATCGCGGAAGTCCACGACCGCCATGCGGCAGTCGGCGACGTTGGCGTCGATCGCCTTGGCGATCTTGGCCGCCGCCTCTCGGACGTACCTCATGGAGGGGATCATCGTGTCCGTCGAATCGATCACGAAGACCATGTCCAGACCCACCGCGGAGGCGCTGGAATCGGGACTGGGCTCGACATCGCTGTAGGTCACTTGCATGGCGGACGGGCTGGACGTCTCGCCCGTGACGGCCAGTTGCGATCCCCTGTCGTTGCTGACGTTGTCCCACACGATGGAGTTCGTCAGGACGACGTTGGACCCGTATCCGGCGTAGACGCCGGCTCCGAGCGCCTCTCCCGCGAGGCTCTTGACGGAGTTGTTGCCGATCGTGCAGCTGGCGATTCGAGCGTTGACCTGCCAACTGCAGGAGATGCCGGCGCCGTCCCTGCCGGCCGAGTTGTCCGTCACCAGGCAGTTGAACAGAGTCCGGAGACCGGACCGGCCGGCCGTGAGATACAGACCGCCGCCCGAGGTGGCCGCTGCGTTGCGGCTGATCTGGCAATCCGAGATCAGCGTCGGACCCGCGTAGGCATAGACGCCGCCGCCCTGGGCAGCAGCCGTGCCGCCGCGGACATTGTCGATCACGACCGCGTTCACGTCGTACACGAAGTTCGGATCGGTCGGCGAGATCGGAGCGGACGTGCCGTCGATGGGCAGGAAGAACTGCCGCTGGACGCCCAGGACCTCGTTGTGCTTGATCGAGCACCGCAGGATCTTCGAATCCGGCGTATCGTAGCAGTACAGGCCACCGCCGCGATGGGCCGAGTTGTAGGCCACGTTGCAGTCGGCGATCTCGATGCGGCTGCCGGTCAGGTAGATCGCGCCGCCGGCCTCGTTCACATCGTTGTGCGTGAACGCGCTGCCGCCGATCGAGCCGGCACACTGGCCGCTGAAGTAGAGGGCGCCGCCGCTCTCGTCGGCGAGGTTCTTCGTGAAGTTGCAGCCGCTCACCTCGATAGCGCACTCGCGACCGTAGAACACGGCGCCGCCGAGGAGGTCCGTCGCGTTCTCCGAGAAGTCGCACTGGACGAACTTCGAGGCCGCCCTGGGCGCGTGATAGACCGCGCCGCCGCGATCGTTGGCGTCATTGGCGGTGAACCGGCAGTTCGTGAACGTCGCCAGGCCGTCCGGGCCGCAGTAGATGGCGCCGCCGTAGCCGAGGGCCGTGCAGTTCGTGAACGAGCAGTTGGTGAACGTCGGCCTGCTCCCGGTGTGGATGTAGACCGCGCCTGCACTGCCGGCGCCGAAGGGTTGGCCCGTCGCGGTGAGGATCGCATTCCATGCGTGGCAGTTGTCGATCTGCACGTTCGTAAACGTCGGGTTGGCGTTGGCGCCGATGTAGATCGCGCCGCCGCTGGAGAACGAGACGGCCGAATTGCTGATCATGACGTTGATGAAGGTCGGGCTGCAACCCGCGCCGATGTACACCGCGGCGCCGGGTTCCAGCAAGGTGGCGCCGTTCATGATCGTGATGCCGGTGATGATCGTGTCGGGACCTTCGCCACTGTTGAAGATCAGGGCGCGTCCCGAGGCGCCGCAATCGATAACCGTCTGAGCGACAATCCTGGGATCGTCGGGATTCGTGCTGGTCAGACGGATCTGCTTGCCGCGCAGGTTGATCAAGCCGCTGTAGACGCCCGACGAGATGATGATCGTGTCGCCGTTGGCGGCCGAATTGACCGCCTCCTGAATCCCGGTGGCCTTCTCGCTGCCGACGACGATCTCCTTGGGCAGACGGAACCGGACCCGCAGGACCCGATTCGCGTCCACGACGAGGTTGTACTCGGGCCGGAGGGACAGGAGCGTGTCGTTCGCGTCATACCAGCCCTGCAGATAGTAACCGGCGTTCGGCACGGCCTTGAGAACGAGTTCCGTGCCTTCCAGATAGGAACCACTGCCGGGCTGCACGACGCCGTGGGTCTGGCCCCTCGAGTCGGCGACCACGGTCACGGTCAACTGATAGACCGGCACCGCCTTGGCGTAGTGATAGCCGAGGTCCACCCGGTTGGCGTCGAAGACGCCGTCGATGCGGGTCGTACGATCCGCCAGGCCGATGGCCTGGGCCGAGTCGCTGCCGGCATCGACCGCCGGGCTCTGCGAGTCCTGTCCCGCGGCCGTCTGGCTCAGGTAGTAACCGGAGATGAAGCACGGATCCGCCACGATCACGTTGGCGGCAGTGCCCCACAGGGTCGCGTCCCACGTCGGGTACGTCGCGGTCTTCGCCGCCAACCAGCCGTTCAGCTCGCAGTTGGCGCCGATGTAGATCGCCGGACCGCTGGGCAGCGTCAGGGCCGCACCGAGGTTCACTCTGGGCTTCGTGATCGCCACCTTGGTGTCGGTGACGGGATCGCCCGTGGTCTTCAGGAGCTTCTCGACCTCGGCAGGAGTGAGGTATCTGCCGAGCCGTTCGAGAGCCGCTTGTTGAATCGAGGCCACGCAGCCTGCCACGAACGGCGTGGCGGACGACGTGCCGTTGAAGGACGGGAAGTAATCGCCGGCGTCGTAGCCCGCGGCGCCAACCATATCCGTCGTGTAGACCGGGTCTGCAGGCGCCAGGACGTCCAAGTTCTCCGCCGCATTGGAGTACTCCGTCACGAGACCGCTCACGTCGTACAAGGCGCCCACGGAGATCACATTGGACATGGCCGCCGGCCAGCCGATTCCCGTGGTGAAGTACTCATTGCCCGAGGCCGCCACGATCGTGATGCCCACGCTGACTGCCGTGTCGGCCAGAACCGCCATGCTCGGCGAATAGGCATCCGCCACGTTGGCGTCGTCGAACGACACGCTCAGGCCCCAGCTATTGCTCATGACCTTGATCGGGTGTTCCGGATCGTCATTGCGGTGGGTGATGCACCAATCCCAGGCTCTCAGGGCGGCGTCCGTCGGGATGTTCCCGTCGTCCGCTCCGATTTTGAGAGCGTAGATCCGAGCCCCATAGGCGACGCCGCCGATGTAGTCCTCGACCGAGGCGAGTTCGCCGGCCGCGATGCCGGCGCAGCAGGTGCCGTGTGCCACGACCACCGGCATCGGATCGGGGTCGTTCTCCGCGGTATCGTAGCCGCCGATCACCTTCTCATTGGGGAAGGTGCTCGTCGCGGCGTTGCCGGTTCCACCGAGCATCGGATGCGTGTAATCGACACCCGAGTCCACGATGGCGATGGAGATGCCCCGCCCGTTGTAGGTGTGGCGGATCTCCCGTGCGTTGCCCAGCGCCAGGGCCTGGCGCATCGCCAGTTTGGCGTAGCGGACCGGCTCGATGTGCCGGACCAAGGGGTTGGTCTTCAGGCGGTCCAGACCGGCCTTGGTCACTTGGCCGGAGAAGGAGGCCACGTTCGCGTACGTCTGGCGAGCGGTGAACTCGCCCGACTGGAAGGCGTTGAGGACGGTCGCCCGCCGATTGGCGAGCTGCGCCTGGAACTGCACCACGGCCTCGCGGCTGTTCCAATCGACCGCATCGCGTCCGTCGGGCTCGTGGAGCGTCACGATGACCGCTGCAGTGCCGTTGGAGGCGAGTTCGGCGTTGATCGTGGCGGAATCGATCAGGACGTCGCCTCCGGCGGTCGCGCCGACGGAGGTCTCCGCCTGAACGCCGGACCTCGCGACCGTCGCGAGCGGATCGATCATGTCGTTCGGGTCGAACGCGGGTCCGATGTCGCTGTACGACATCGTCACGCCGGACATGTACGCGCCGCTGTCGCTCCCGCTGCCGATCGCCAATTGGGCGCCGTCGACTCCGAAGTTGCCCCACAGGATCGAGTTGATCACCGTGGCGCTGCTGTTATAGGAGACGTAGAGACCGCCGCCATAGCCGGGATCGTCTCCGAGCGCACCGGTGACCTTGTTCTCGGTGATGGTGCAGTTGGAGATCGTGGGATCGGCATACCACTTGGCGGAGACGCCGCCGCCGTCGCGACCGGCCTTGTTCCGGGTCACAAGGGAATTGTGCAGGAGCGGCTCCGCGGCGCCGGTGAAGTACAGACCGCCGCCGGAGGCGCTGGCTTTGTTCTCGCGGAAGGTGCTGTTGAGGATCTGCACGGGCGAGGTGACGCCGAAGTAGGCGCCGCCGTTGCTGAACATCGTGCCGACCTGGTAGAGATTGGCATCGAAGATTCGGTACACGTCGTTGGGCTCGTAGGCCGCGACGTTGCGGAAGAAGGTCGAGCTGTCGATCGTGCCCGTCGCCTCGGCGAGGTAGACGGCCCCGCCGTGATAGGCGGTGTTGGCCGCCAGGTTGCAGTCGGTCAGTCCGAGCTCGGAATCCGCCGCGTAGATGGCGCCGCCGATCGTGGCGTTGCAGTCAATGATCGTGCAGTTGGTCATCGTGATGGAGCTGGACTCCTCGATGGCCACCGCACCGCCGTAGCCGAGGTACGGATCGTCCGGGTAGAGGAGTGAGGTGCCATCGATGGCAGGACCGCCCGGCACGCCGTTCGGATCGAATTCCCGTTCCGTCCAGCACCCGGTGAACGTGCAGTCCACCAGCTCATAACTGCTGTTGTAGCCTGCGTACAGGGCGCCGCCGAAGCTCTCGATATCGACCGGCTGCTCCGGCATTCGATAGCCCTCTGGAAGGACGGAGTCACCACCGATGCCGCTGACGCCGCCGAGGGCGCGGTTGTTCTCGAACGTGCAGTTGACGAACCTGATCGAGCTGCCATACTCGCAGTAGACGGCGCCGCCGTACCCGCTGTACTTCCAGTAGTCCATATAGGGACCGTACAGCCATTCGCCGTTCCACCCCGTATCCAAAGCGTACAGGTCCTCGTCGGCATTCGATCCGATGTACCCGCCGCCGCGTCCCGGGGGGCTCTGTGTGGTCGCGTCGCCGTTGCCACCCTTGCCGCCAACGCCGCCCTGAGCATAGCAATCCACGAAGCGGCAATTCGTAAACGTCGGACTGCCGCTGGCGCAGTAGACCGCGCCGCCGTAGGCATAGCCGGGCCAGCCGCCGTCATGTCCCTGACCGGTCGAACTGTCGTTTCCGGGCGCTCCGGTCCCGCCAGTGACGGAGCACTCGCTGAAGGTGCATCCCACAACCGTGGGCGAACCGCCCTCGATGATGATAGCGCCGCCATAGACAGGCTCACCGTCGGGACCGTCGTCCTCAACGGTCGTAGTGTTCGGGGTCACGCCGCCATCCCACTGGCAATCCGTGAAGACGCAGTTCCGCAGGGTGGGCGAGCAACTCAGGATTTGCATGATGCTGTTGGTGATCGTGAAGCCCTGAATGGTCGCTTCGCCATCCGTCGTCGCGACTGTGAACTGCACAGCACTGATCACGGTGGCCGCGACGCAATCCGGGTCATCCGGATTCTCGCTGGTCAGCCTGATGGCCTTCTCGATGACGATCGGCGCCATGACGCTGCCCTCATAGTGCGGACTGTACGTGCCCGTCGGCACCACGACGGTGTCGCCATCCTTGGCGTCCTCAATCGCCCTCTGGATGCTCCCGCGGTAGGCGCTGTCGTCCACCCGAATGACCCTCGCCTTGGCGAACGTGACGACCACCGTGCGATCGGACCACATCATGATGGGGTTTTCCATCAGCTTGGACGCATCGTCGTCCGTGCCCGTCCACTGGGCGAGCGTGTAGTTCGCGACCGGCGTCGCGGTCAGCACGACCAGCGTGCCGGCGTAGTACGTTCCGCTCGTGGGCGCAACGCTCCCGTTGCCGTCCCCGACGCTCGCGGTCAGGGTGTACTGGGGCAAGTCGGTGGCATCGCGATAGTGGTAGCCGAGATCGGCGTTGCCGTCGTCCAGGCCGTTGTCGGTCCGCGTGGTGTACTGGTCCATGCCGCTGTCGGAGGCCAGGAGATTGCTCTGGTCGAGGGCCGCGCTGTCCGCGGTCTGGCCCGCCGAGACCTGGCTGAGGTAGTAGTCGCCCAGCGGACCGGCCACGAACAGCGGGTCGCCGGTCAGGTTCGTCGTGCCCAGACTGTCGGCCGCCGCCTGGCTGGTCTGTCCCGTCGCGCTGTCATATAGACCGTAGTCGCCGTCCGGGTTGTTGTGGAACAGGCAGCAGGCAATCCGGTTGCCGCTGCCGGAGTCCACCGACCCGATGCTGCGATGGTCGTTGGCCTGGAAGATCGAACTGTTGACCAGGACATCGGACATCCAATCGGTGTAGATCGCGCCGCCCAGGGTCCGGGCGGTGTTCTCGACGAACGTGCAGAAGCTGATCTTGGGCATCGCATAGGCGATGCAGGAGATCGCGCCGCCATACGCATTCGACGAGTTGCTGGTGAACAGGCAGTTCTTGACCACGTGCTCGATGAACCCGCCGTAGAAGCAGATCGCCCCGCCGGCAGCGTCGACACCCTGGACCACGTTCTCGCTGAACCGGCTGTCCGTGATCGTCACCGGGGTCTCAGCGAAGAGCAGACCGCCGCCCACGTCGCCGCTGCGGCTGGAGCCGATGGCGGTGTTGCCATGGACCACTGCCCGGGCCAACGTCACCGCGCCGCCCGAGGCGGTCAGGCCGGCGCCGTTGCGGGCCCGGTTGTTGACGAAGCTGCAATCGTTGAACACGGCGTTGACGTCCTTGAGGTAGACGCCGCCGCCCCAGCCTTCGGCCCCTTTATAGGCCCGGTTGCCGGTGAAGAGGCATCGCTCGAAGTTCACCGTCAGGATCACGCTGGCGGTCGGATAGCCGTTTTCATAGTAGGCATCGAACCCGCCGCCGATATTCGCGGCCTCGTTGCTGCCGAACAGGCAGTTCTTGACCGTGGCGCCGGACCGGGTGCGAACCGCGCCGCCGCGGTCGTCGGTCGCGTTGCCGAAGAACTGGGAGTTCGTCACGTTGAAGCGAGAGGAGCCGGCCCCCATGTAGATGGCGCCGCCTTCGAAAGTCGTCGAGGTATCGCCGCCCGTCCCCTGGCTCATGGTGAGCAGAGACGACGTGGGAGTGTACCCGATGTAGTCCGTCAGGGAGCGGTCCCGCCGCGCGTTGCCCATGAACAGGCAGTCATTGACGTCCAACACGGATTGGCCGACCATGTACAAGGCGCCGCCGTTGTGATCGGTGAATCGGCAACCTTCCAGATCAACGGTGACCCCGGACACGCCGTAGATGGCGCCGCCTCGGGTATCCGTCTGGATCTCGGAGTAGACGCCGCCTGCGACGGTAGCGAGAACGGCCGTGAAGGCCTGGTTCGTTACGAAGTTCGAGTCCACAATGTCCGCGCTGCTCTGGGAGTCGTAGAAGATCGCGCCGCCGGCGACCACGCCGTACGTGATCGTAAGGCCGTCGCTGCCGTTCTGGGCAGGCCCGTACGGGGCATCCAGCGTGTTTCCACTGCCCCTGGCGCCGCCCAGACCGGGGACGCCCGTGCGAGCGATGTTGCTCAGGAACTGGCAGTCTCGAATGACCGGGACGCTGCCGGTCCCGCAGTAGATGGCGCCGCCGCGACCGTCGCCGACGCCGTTGCCGCCGTCGCCGCCCCAGCTCTCGTCGCCGCTGCCATTGCCGCCGTCGCCGCCGTCGCCGCCCATGCCGCCGTAGGCGGTGTTGTTCGAGAAGACGCAGTTGATCAGGAGGGGATTGCTCCCGTCCAGGCAGGCGAGGGCGCCGCCATGGCCGATACCGGTGCCGGTGCCGCCGTAGCCGCCCCACTGTCCATCGCCAGTGGTCTGCACGGTGGGATCGGTGTTGTCCGCCGTGGCTGGAGGCAGATAGCTCCAGTCCGTCGGGTAGTCGGGCTGCGGCGTGGTGGTCTGGCCGTTCGCGCCGGTGCCGCCGTGGCCGCCGGTACTGATGCAGCCGGTGATCACGCAATTGCGGAACATGGGCGAGCTGCCGTTCTCGCACAGGATGGCGCCGCCGTAGGAGTCGCCGGTCCCGTCGGCGCCTCGCTCCGCGCGGGGTCTGAGCGGGTCATAGAGATCAAGCGGCAGCCCAGCGTAGGGGCTCGGCTGGACAACGCCGAACCGGCCGTCGGCGCCCCGTTCACCGCGGACGTAGCCGTTGGTGATCGTGACGCCCGTGATGAGGCAGTTGGCGTCCTCTCCGCTGTGGAAGTAGAACGCACGGCGAGGACTCAGCGCCGTGCCTGCAGCGTCGATGATCGTACTGGCGACGACGCTCGGGTCGTTCGGATCCAGGGAGGTGATGACGATGGTCTTGCCTTCGAAATCGATGCCGTCCGAGGAGGAGACGGTGTGGGTCCCCTTGGCGAGCACAATCCTCGTCCCGCCCTGCCCGGCCGCCGCGATGGCATCTTCGATCGTCGCATAGTTTGCGGGCACGAGCAACTCGTTGATGAGGTCCGGCTCGAACTCCACGGTGACCGCGATATCGCTGCCGCTGAAGGTCACCGTGTTGGTGTTGTCGTTCCACGACGGATCGTCGTCGGTGCCCGTCCACACCCGGACGCGGTAGTTCGGATCGGGGATCGCAGTGAGGGCCACGGTCTGCATCTCGTGGTAGCGACCGCCCAGCGGCTGCACGGTGCCGTGGCCGCCGATGATGGTGACGGTCAGTTGGTACTGGCCCTCGCCGATGTAATGGTAGCCCATGTCCACCTGGCCCGCGTCGGCGACGTTGTCGCTTCGCGTGCTGGCAAAATCGAGACCCAGTTGGCTGGCCAGGGCGCTGCCGGCGTCGACCGCCGGGCTGGTCTGCGACTGACCCGCCGCAGCCTGGCTCAGGAAGTACGGGGCCACGAACAGCGGATCGCTGCTGAGGTTGCCCGCGAGCCAGTTGAGGGTGCGTCCCGCTTCGACGTGGACGCCCGGCTGACCGCCTTGGATATCACAGTACTTCACCGTCAGGCCGGCAGGGTACTGCAGATAAGTCGGATCATCCTTGCTGCCGATGGCGATTTGGCTGCCGTAGCGGCCCGTGTTGCCCCACAGGATGCTGTTCATCAGGATGGTCTGGCTCTGGTAGGAGCAGAACAGACCGCCGCCGTAGCCGCGGGCCGAACTGTTGTTCGGGTCCGAGGCCTTGTTCTCGACGATCGTGCAGTTGGCGATTGTCGGCGCCGCTTCCCAATGGGAGGCGATGCCGCCGCCGCCGATGGCGGCCGTGTTGCCGTTGACCAGGCAGTTCTTCACGACCGGCCGGCCGCCGACGAGATAGGCGCCGCCGCCGGTGCCGTTGCAGGTGTTCTCGCTGAGGTAGCAGTCCTGAATGAGCGCATCGGAATCCAGGCAGTGCAGACCGCCGCCGGTGCCGCAATCGTGATCGCCCACCGTCGTGGTGGTGACCTCCGCCCATCCGGTGGCGGTGTTGCCGCGAATGATGCAGCCGCTGATGGTCGGGGCGCCGCCGCTCCAGTAGAGACCGCCGCCGTGTTCCGCGTTGTTCGTGCGGAAGGCCGAGTCGGTCACGAGGACATCGGCATCGTTGCTGTACCAGTACATGCCGGCGCCGAAGGCCGCGGCGTTGTTGGTGAACGTGCTGTTCTGCACGCGGATCGTGCCGCCGTTGTGGTAGGTTCGCGTATCGTCGTCGAGGACGCCGCCGGCATAGATGGCGCCGCCGGCACTGTACTGCGGCGTGTTGGCGTCGTTGCCCGTGAACGTCGAGTCGCTGATATCGAGGTCGCACTCGTACCAGACGTAGATCCCGCCGCCGTCGCCTTCCGCGACGTTGTTGCTGTAGGTGCAGCCGACGATGGTCGCCGAGCAGCCGATGCCGAAGGCCTGACCGCCGCCGTGGGAATAGCCATCGGGGGTGAAATTGGGATCATCGGTCTCCGTGCCCGCGATGTTGCCGCTGATGGTGCAGTCCGTCAGGACCGTGGTGCAGTTGTTGCTGTAGTATTCGCCGCCGCCGTTGTCCTCGTGGACGGTGTTGTTGCTGATCGTGCATCTGGTCAGGACGACGGAGCAGCCCTCGCCGTAGTAGATGCCGCCGCCGTAGTTGGACAGCGGGACGATGGGAGGAATGGTCTGGCCCCGGGCGCCGTTGCCGCCGGCGCCGCCGCCGGCGCCGCCCGCGCCGCCGTTGCCCGCAGCGCCGGCCGCGTTGCCGTCGCCGCCATTGCCGCCGTTGCCGCCGTTGCCGCCGGCGCTGCCGCCCGCGCCGCCGTTGCCGCCAGCGCCGCCGGGATAGACTTCCGTATCCACGTCCGCGTCAGTCAAGCAGCCGCTGACAACCGTGTCGAGGATCTCGGCCTGACAGTCCTCGCCAAAGTAGATGCCGCCGCCCAAGCAGCGTGCGCCGTTGCTGCCCATGGCGCCGCCGTTGCCGCCGGCGCCGCCATTGCCGCCTGTGCCTGCAGCACCGTCGGTTCCGGCTGCTCCGGCTGGCTCGCCATCGCCGCCATCGCCGCCGGCGCCACCCGCGCCGCCATCACCGCCCGCGCCACCGGCGCCTGCGGATCCGCCGTCGGCGCCAACGCCCTGGCGGACCAGACAGCCTTGGATCGTGGTGTACTTGATCGTGGGTCGGCAGTTGGGTCCAAAGTAGATGGCGCCGCCGAGGGCTTCGCCGCCTCCACCGCCGGCGCCGCCGTTGCCGCCGGCGCCGCCATTGCCGCCATTGCCGCCATTGCCGCCGTTGCCGCCGTTGCCGCCTGCGCCCTGGGCGCCGTCGCTGCCCTCAGCGGGGTCGCCGCCGTCCTGGCCCTGCTGACCATCCTGGCCGGCCTGACCGGTCTGACCGGCCTGACCATCCTGGCCCTGGCCGCCGATGCCGCCGTTGCCGCCGATGGCGCTGCAGTTGGTGATCGTGCAGCTCAAGATGATCGGCACGCTGTTCGCGTCGAAGTAGAAGGCGCCGCCGTACCCGGCGCCGGCCGTGCCGCCGTCGTCGCCGTTCGCGCCCGGTTGGCCGTCCTGGCCCGGCGCACCATCGGTGCCGTTCTCGCCGTTCTCGCCCGGCAAACCGGCATTCGGATCCGCCGGGGCGTCTGGACCGGTCGAACTCGGGTCGCGAGGATCCGGGGCCGGTAGCTGTTCCAACGCCTCCGGGGCGTCGAGAGCATCTGCCGCGGCATCCGGCGCATCCGCCGTCGTCCTGGCGGCGCCGCCAACCTGGCCGCGAGCGGAGCAGTCTTGAATAATCAGATTGGACAGCGTCGGACTGCTTCCGTTGAAGCAGGCGATGGCGCCGCCATAGGCCGTGGCGCCGTCGGCCGCCACGCCGGCCGAAACAAGCGGATTCACTCCGTCGTGGCCGTTGCCGTTGCGAATCGTGAAGCCGTCGATGACCGAATCGTTCCTCTCGCCGTGGTCGAACCGGAATGCACGACCGGCATTCCCGCAGTCGATGATCGTCTCGGCAACGCAGCACGGATCATCCGGATTCGTGCTGCTCAACGTGATTGCCTTGCCGCCGAAATTGAGCGAGTGAATGTAGTAGACCCCTTGCTTGACGAGGATCTTGTCGCCGTGCGTCCTGGCGGCGCTGATGGCGGCCCGAATGTCCAGATACTGGTCCGGAACCGAGAGGATCCTGGGCTGTGTGAAGCTGACGGTCACTTCCTTGTCGGAGGTCATCGTCACGGTGTTCGTAAGGGCCCAGGAGGCATCGTTGTCCGTCCCGGTCCAATGATCGATGATGTACGCGCCCACCGGGATCGCGGTCACAGTCACGACCTGACCCTCGCGGTAATACACCCCTCGGCTGTGGTCCGGCGAGATCGCGCAGCTCTCATCGCTGCCCTCGACCTTCCACCGGCCCGCCACGCGGGTGACCAGGCGGTACAGCGGGACCGGCTCGAACTCGACCTGCAGGTTGATGGGACCGCTGACCGTGAACGTAAGGGCGGAGTTCTTCTGCGTGTCGTCCGGCGTGCCCACCCAGCGTTTGATCCGGTAGCCGTCTTTCGCGTTCGCGGTGACCCGGACGACCTCGAACAGGCGGTACGACCCGGCGTTCGGATCGACCGTGCCCCAGGCGTCGTTGGCGTCCACCGGCGCGCCGTTGGCGTCAATGACCGTGACCGTCAACGGATAATACACGGCCGAGAAGGCGGCGTAGTGCGCGCCGAGGTCCGGTGCGCCGCTGTCGGCGACGCCGTCGGTGCGCGTGGTCATGGCCGCCAGTCTGGCAGCCAGGGAAGCCTCGGTGTTCGGATCGCCTGCATCGACGCAGGGACTGCCCGATGTCTGTCCGGCGGCCGTCTGGCTCAGGAAGTAGATGCCGTCGGGACCCTGGGTGAAATTGGGCTGCGTGTGGATGTTGCCGGCGCCGCCGTCTTCGTCTTCGATGCACGAGTACGCCGCGTAGCAACCGAACAGATCATCGCCATTGCCCCAGAGAATGCAGTTCGTGATCGTCGGGGAAGAGCCGCTGAAGGCCCAGATGCCGCCGTCGCGGGCCGGCGTCGCGTCCTCGACAAGGATCGTGCAGTTCGTGATCGTCGGGAAAGAGGCATCCAGATCGATCTGGCCGCTGCCGCCGACCGCGGAGTTGTTCAGCAGGAAACTGTTGAAGATCGTGCCCGAGGAGCTCGAGAAGGCGATACCGCCGCCGGCGCCCTGGGAGGAATTATTGCGGATGGTGCAGTTCGTGATTGTGGGCGCAGCGTCCTGGAAGTTCAGACCGCCGCCGAAGGCGGTGGCGTCGTAGGCGACGTTGTCGTGAATGACGCAGTTGACGATTTCGGGCGAGCCGCCGAGGCAGTCGATGCCGCCGCCGTACAGGCGGGCATGGTTGTTGCGGATGATGCAGTCGCTGATCGTGGGCGAAGCGTCCACGCAACTGATGCCGCCGCCGTAGTCGGCAACGCCCCAGGCGATGGTGAAGCCCTTCAGGACGGTGTCACGACCTTCCCCATGGGCGAAGGTCACGACCGATCCCTCGGTGGCCAGGCCGAGGATGACCGTCGTCTCGGGATAGAGGGTCAGGTCCGAGGGGTTGGCGAGGTTGCCGCTGCGAACGGTGATCGCCTTGCCTTTGAAGTCGATCCGCTCGAGGAAAAGCTTGGCGCCGGTCGTGCCGCCCTCGGCAATCAGGGTATCTCCGTCGTTGGCGTCGTCGATGGCTTCCTGCAGCGACGTGTACAAGCTCGCGGCGTCGTTCGGATCGTTCCGTGTGTTGAGGACCCTGCCCAGGGTGCCGGTCGGGATCATGGCTAGCGCATTGGCCGCGTTGACGCGGCCGTGAGACTGGCACAGACCCGGCACAACCTTGTCCGACGTCTGCATCAGAATCTGCTTAATCTGGTGATAGGTCAGCGCGCCGGATTTGGACCGCATCAATGCGCAGACGCCGGAGACGTGGGGCGCCGCCACGGAGGTCCCGCTGAGCGTCCCGTATTCCTGGGCCAGCCCGATTTCGTTCATGACATCGGTGGCCGTCATGGGCGTCGTGCTCAGGATGCCCTCACCCGGCTCGGCGATGTCCACCGAGTGCAGACCGTAGTTGGTCGTAGAAGCCATCTGGTCCCGGTTGTTGGTGGCCATGACCGAGATGATGTTGTACAGATCGTAACCGGCAGGATAGACCTGCGCACCGAGATTATCCGTGTTCGCGGAACCGTTGCCGGCCGAAGCGACGAAAAGAATGCCCTTCTCTCCGGCCGCCTCGATTGCGTCCCGCAGGCTCTTGCTGTACGCCGGCCCGCTCCAGGAGGCGTTGATGACCTTGGCGCCCGAGACGGTGGCGTACTGGACCGCGGCGACTGCCGCATCCAGGTTCACTCCCTCGGCGTCGGCCACTTTGCAGATCATCAGGCCGACGTTCCAGCAGACGCCGGCGATGCCGATCTGGTTGTTCCCATAGGCGCCGATGATGCCGGCGACATAGGTCCCGTGGTAGACCTCGTCCGTCAGGTCGGTGTTGTCGCCGATGAAGTTGTAGCCGCTGAAGTCGTCGATGTAGCCGTTCCCGTCGTCGTCGGTGCCGCTCTTGCCCTTCGTTTCCTTGCTGTTCTGCCAGAGATTCAATGCGACGTCCGCATTGGTGCTGTCGATTCCCGTGTCCAGGACGGCGACGATGACGTCCTTGCTGCCGGTCGTAACGTTCCAGGCCTCCGTGGCGTCGATGTCGGCGTCCAGGAGCCCGCCGCTCTGGCCGCTGTTGTTCAGGGCCCATTGTTGCGCGAACATGGCGTCATTGGGCGTGCGATCGAGCTGATATTTGTAGTTGGGCTCGGCATATAGGACGTCGGCGCACGCGGTGAACCGCAACGCCGCCTCGGCGGGCGAGACCCCCTGCGGCAATGTCACCAGGGTCAAGCCCGGCACGACCTCGTCATACTGGGTCGCCACGTCGGCGCCCTCGACGACCGCGTTGGCGATCGCCGCACGGCGGGCCCGCTGCGTTCGCGGTCCGAGAAGGCCCGGACAGGTCTGGGGAGCCGCGTCGCTGTCCACGAAACGCACCAGCAAGGCGCCGCCCCCGTCTGAGGACGTGCCTTGCAGGCCGATCGTGTCCGATAAGGAGGAAAGGGAGAGTTCACCCGCCGCTGCCAGGCTCACCTGCGCGCAGACGATCAGCATTGAGCTAATCAGCAGCCGCCAGGCGCCGGGTCGCTCCTGAATCTGCTCTTTCATATGCCTACTTCCATTCAATTGTGCCCAAGTCCATACTGACAGTATAGCAGTACCCCTCGCGTGCAGAATATCGTCCAACGCACGATCGTTCTGAACTACCGCCGTGTCCCACTGAGCAGAGGCTCCTCCAGAGATGCGAGGGCCTCCTGCTCCGTCTCCTCCTGCAGGATGATCGTCGGCTTGACCAGGATCAGCAGGATCTTCTGGTCCCGCACGTGACTGCGGTTGCTGAACAGGGCTCCGATAATGGGGATCTTGCTCAGAACCGGCACCCCGGCTTCCTTATCGACCTGCGACGCCAGCTTGTGGCCGCCCAACAGCAGCGTCCCCCGATCCGGGACACTCACTCGCGTCGAGACGCTCGCGGTTTGCGTTTCCGGCATCTCGATGTGCGTGGTAACCACGTTGTTGGCGTCTCCGGAATCGTCGCTGCTGTCGTCGTCGTCCGCCTCCTGCTCGACCGCATGCTTGGCAAACCGCAGCAGGTCCGACTGCATCGTCTGAATGTTCAGCAGGACATATTTCTTGTCCTTGGTGATCGTCGGCGTGACGTACAACGTGCTTCCCACCGGGATGTACCCCATGTTCTGCGTGGTCGTCGTGGTCGTCGTCGACGTACCGCTGCTGGTCGGAGTGATGCCCTGCGTCTCATTCGGCGGCAGTGCCCACGAGATGGAGTCCCACAGGCTGAAGGTCGCCTGTTCGCCGCTCAGGACCGTCACCTTCGGCGCCGCCAGGGACTTCGAATCGGTCCTCGCCTGGGTGGCCCGCAACAGGAACGTCACCTGCAGGTCGTCCAGGACCGAGCCGTACCCGCCGGTTATGCTGGCGCTCGGGTTCTCGTTCGTGATGTTGCCGAGGTTTCCAGTAATCCCCGACGCGACCGCCGGCGCACTGACCGTAGAGGATCCCTGGGCGAAGCCCACGATCCCCAGCTTGCCGCCGAAGTCGTACTGCATGTCCAGATCCAGCCCGATATCTTCGAGGAAGTTCTCCGTCACCACGAGATATCGTGCCTCAATCGAGACCTGATGCCCGAGCGACATACGGAGCTGATCGAGCAGGACGTCGATCTGCTTATGCACCTCCGGCGTGGCACTGATGGCCAGCTTCTTCGGGGATTCCGTCGGGTAAATCGTGATCGTGCCCTGGCCGGTCTCCGAGAGGTCGTACCAGCTATCGGGCTCGATGCTCTGCTCGATCAAATCCCGCAGGCCATAGGCCATGGACATGCTCTGGTAGCTGGTCATCATGCCGCCGCCCATGCCGCCCATCATGCCGCCCATCATGCCGCCGCCCATGCCGCCCATGCCGCCCATCATGCCACCGCCCA
>DAOQWL010000006.1:0-114957 GCA_035342095.1 Sedimentisphaerales bacterium
GGGCGGGGGGCAGCGCCCCCATCGCACCAGGAAGTACGCAAGAACCGGATGAGCCTGCTTTGTTACGCTCGCGGCCTTCTTGGCAATTGCAGTCAGTGACAACAGGTCGTCATTCACAGCTTGTTGATTTGGTAAGACCCGTGTGACTTCCGGCTTCAACATGAGGACGTTTGACGATTCTCGGAGACGTTCGGCATACTTGCCCCGCACGAACCCCTGGGGGAAGTCTGACCGCTTGTACTCGGCGCGCATTTCCTCCTTCTCGGGTCGTTTAACCTTCTTCATATCTCAACTATACCCTGATTCTCATGTCTCTGCGAATCCACGGGCGTATTGTAGGTTCAGGCCGGGGGAAGAACAAGGAGAAACCGGGCAGCAACCGGTGGTCGGTTCTTGGTTAGCCGCGAGAGCCTTTGAGGCCGCGTCTTCCTGCCATCATGCCATTGGCCCAAAGCGGAAAATGCCAGGGGTTTGGGGGCGGAGCCACCAGGGATCGGAGGGCCGGGCATCGCCGGAGTTGCTCTCGCCAGGCCACAGGCACGACGACGAGGAAAGGTCAGACACGGTCCTGCCATCGGTTGGGATCGCGGGCACCATGAAAGACGGCGATCACAACGACGGTATCTCCCTCCACGACGAAGAGCACTTGGTATGGGAATCTCCGCGTCAGGGTCCTGTGGACACTTCGATGGACTACGGCGTGTTGAAGCGGGTTGCTCAGAATGGAGTCGACGGCCGCACCGACAGCAGCAAGGAGGTCCGCACCGAGACTGGGCACACGGCGTTCGTACCAGTCGAAGGCCTCTGCAAGTTCCGCTTCCGCTTCGGGTCGGATGACGAGTCGATATCTCATGCGCGTTTGGCGATCCTGTCGCGGACGACGGGCCAGGAGGCACCGGCGGTAGGGTTCTTGCGGTAGGCTTCAAGCCGCCTGTCGAGTTCAGCCTTCTGCGCTTCGGTCAGCGCGACGGCCTCGGGACTTTCAGCGAGACTATCCCAGAGATCGCCGATCAACTCGATCCGCTCGGCAATGCTCAGATTCAAGATGTCCTTGCGCACAACTTCACTCATGCCATTATCATACCACGTTCAATGATCTGGGGCAAATCTATCGGCCCATCAAAGGACAACGGAGATGAAGGACCGGGGGGCATCAGCCCGCAAGCACTGACCTACGTCCTTCCCGGCGAGTCCTCCCATGCTGGCCTATTGTCGGACCGCTTGGCGGACCTCGCGGTTGATCCGGACGCTGCACCAGTCCTTGCCGCACATGGAGCAGTAATCGGCGGATTGTAGCTCCGCCATGCCCATTTCTTTACAGGCTTCCTTGTGCATCCGGTCGGCGGTCTCGGGATCGAGCGACGTGCCGATGTGCGTTCGCCAGTCGAGGTTCGAGCGGGCGATGCTCAACGCCCGGTCCCGGTCCGCGGCGCCCTTGTGTCCGCGAGCCACATCGCCCGCGTGGGCGGCGATCTTGGCGGCGACGACGCCTGCTCGGACATCGTCGCCGTTGGGCAGGCCCAGGTGCTCTCGCGGCGTGACGTAGCACAGGAACGAGGCGCCGTAGAAGGTCGCGGCGCAGCCTCCGATGGCGGAGGTGATGTGGTCGTAACCCGGCGCGATATCCGTCACGAGCGGGCCGAGCACGTAGAAGGGGGCGCCGTGGCAGAGCTTCTGCTGGATCTCCATATTGTACTGGATCTGGTTGAACGGTACATGGCCCGGTCCTTCGACCATGACCTGGCAGCCCTTTTCCCAGGCCCGCTGGGTCAGCTCGCCCAGCGTTCGGAGTTCGGCGAGCTGGGCTTCGTCCGTCGCGTCGGCGATCGCGCCGGGTCGGAGGCCATCGCCGAGCGAGAAGCACACGTCGTGCTCGACCATGATGTCGCACAGGTCGTCGAACATCTCGTAGAGGGGATTCTGCCGATTGTGGTGGATCATCCATTTGGCGAGCAGGGCCCCGCCCCGACTGACGATGCCCATCACGCGTTTCTCGAGCAGGGGGAGGTGCTCGCGGAGCAGACCCGCGTGGATGGTGAAGAAATCGACCCCCTGACGGGCCTGCTTGGCCACCGTGTTCAGGATGATTTCGGGCGTGACGTCCTCGACGCCGCGACCCTCGATCACCTGATAGATCGGGACGGTGCCGAAGGGGGCCGGGCAGTGGGCGAGCAGCTCGTCGCGGATCGAGTCGAGGTCGCCGCCCGTGCTGAGGTCCATGATGACGTCTGCGCCGACCGCCAAGGCGGCGTTCATCTTCTCGATTTCCGCCTGCACGGAGCATCGGATGCTGCTGGTGCCGATGTTCGCGTTGACCTTCGTCGTGAGGGCCCGGCCGATGCCCAGCGGGCGGAGGTTGCTCTTGAGATGGGCCCGATTGGCCGGGATGACCAGCCGGCCGGCGGCCAACTCCTCGCGGACCGTCCGCGCATCCACGCCTTCGCTCTCGGCAACGCGGCGCATGGCGGCTGTGATTGTTCCGGCTCTGGCATCCATCAGTTGTGTCGTCATGAATCCGACTCCTCAATGCTGTCCAGAGTTCCGGAGAATGCAGGATGAGACCTACTTTGGGAAGGGAGAATCTCTTTCCTCGATTTTCCCTTCCCAAACCGTAGCGGCGTGATGGTGTCTACGTCACGGTGATTCTTCAAGGAAATCGATGAAGACGAGATTTCCTTGAAGAATATAGGTCTAATCCTGCATTCTCCGGAACTCCACCAATAAAAAAATCGCTCCTGCGGGAAGCGATTTCTCCAGACGGCCAACGTTCCGTTGTCATCGCTTTCCTACGCAGGCATATCGGCCTGGTGTGTCCATCACGGCTCCAGGCGGTTATCCTGATCAGGTTCGGAGGGTTTTTTCTCAGGCCCACCACCCGGCGGGCCACCCCTAGCGACCACCCGGATTGTACAGGCAAGCGTTGTCCGCGCCTACGCAAATTCACTCCGTTCTCCAATATCGCCATTCGACATCGCGATTGCTCCCTATGGAGAGTCTGCGGCAAGGTCCGATAGTGTGCAGGCGAGAAATACACTGCATTTGACATCCCTTTTTTAGGAAAAAAGACTGCTGATTTCGGGCCATGCCTGCCGATAGGAGAGGTGAAAACCGTTTCATCTTTTTCTCCGGCGTCGTTGTGCCAGACGACGCCATTTTTCTATCCACTCCGCGCCCAGCCCATCCAGTGCGTTCGCGGCGGAATCACCAAGATTGGACAAACCCGTAACAAAACGGTAATGTGCCACCCGCATACTGCAAGGCATTCGTTCGGCGGCCGGAATGCCGCGAGGTTCCATTTGTGATCCGATGGCTCCGACGGTAGACTGTGGCGTCTGGGACGGTTGGTCCATGCAGGGTCCAGCAATGGTCTTGGCCGGAGGGCCGAGCTCCGGAACGGGTCGGGCCCTTTTTTCCTGGTGGGTCATGGCAATGAAAGCTGGTCTGATGCGTCTATGAATATGGGACCCCGGCGGGTCTGCTGTCTTGGACGTCGACAGGTGCTTGGAAGGGCGTGCGTGTGAGAAAGCTTCGCGTTTTGATCATCGTTGTCGTGGCTCTTGCGGTCGTGGGTCTGGCCGCAGGGTTCGTGGTCAAGAGACGCAAGGTCGGCGGCGAGAAGCCGACGATCGTGCGGATCGAGCCGGTCCAACGCGCCGAGCTGATCGAGTTCGTCAGCGCCCCCGGCGAGATCGAGCCCAAGCGAAACGTCGAGATCAGCGCGAAGGTCTCAGCCCGGGTGGTTGCTCTGCCCTATAAGGAGGGGGCGCTCGTGACGAAAGGCGATCCCAATGCGAATCCGCCGGTCCCGCCGTCGGTTCTCGTGCGGCTCGACTCCAAGGACTTGGAGAGCAGTCTGCGGTCGGCCGAGGCCAACCGCGACGCGCAGGCCGCCCAGATCGAGGTCGAGAAGGCCAGAATCGCCGGTCAGAAGGCCAGTCTGCTGGGGACCGCCGCGACGCTCGAACAGGCCAGGACCAACCTCCAGCGGCAGGACCGCCTCGTCGCTTCGAAAGACATCAGCCAGGCGGAGTTCGATCAGGCCAAGCTCAAGGTCGAGGAGTTACAGGCCCAGTATGAGGCGGCCCAGCACTCATTGCTGTCTGCCGAGTTGAACCTCAAGGTGTTGGAGTACAACCTGGAGGGCGCGGATGCCCGCATCGTCCAGGCACAGGAGGCGCTGAGCCACACGACGATCACGGCCCCCATCGACGGCACGATCACGCGGATCGAAGCGGAGGTCGGCGAGATGGCCATCGTGGGCACGATGAACAACCCCGGCACCGTGATCATGGAAGTGGGGGACCTCTCCGAGATGCTGGTCGTTGCCCAGGTGGATGAAGCGGACGTCAGCAAGCTCAAGGTCGGGCAGAAGGCCCGCGTCAACATCCAGGCCTGGCCGGACAAGGTCTTCCCCGGCGTCGTGCAGACGATTGCCCTGAGCCGCAAGATTGGGACCGACGGATCCAAGTATTATGAGACCGAGGTGCTCTTGGTCGATCCGAACGAGCAGGTCTTCACGGGCATGACTGCCGACGTGGACATCGAGGTGGCGACCCACAAGGATATCCTGGTTCTCCCGAGCCAGGCGGTCCTGGGACGCAAGGTGGACGAGTTGTCTGTGGATATTCGCGACAAGCTCACCGAAGAGGAGAAGAGCAAGGCGTACGCCTCGATCGTCTATTGCTGCCGGGACGGCAAGGCGGTGGCGGTTCCCGTCAAGATCGGCGCCAGCAACGCGACCCACACGGTCATCGAGTCCGGGCTGACCGAGACGGACAAGGTCGTTGTCGGTCCCTACAAGGAGCTGGAGAAGATGAAGCACGACCAGCTCATCAAGGACGAGCGAGAGGCCAAGGCGGAAGAAGAAGCCAAGAAGAAAGCGGGCGCGAAGGACGCCAATGACCCCAACCAAGGCAAATGACAGCGTGATCCGGCTCGCAGGGGTCACGCGGGTCTACAAGGTGGGCGTGGAGTCCATTCGCGCGCTCGCCGGCGTGGACTTCGAGCTGAAACGCAACGAATACGTGGCGATCATGGGCCCGTCGGGCTCGGGCAAGAGCACGCTGATGAACATCCTCGGGTGCCTGGACCGCTGCACGAGCGGGACCTACGAGCTGGACGGTCGGGATACGACCCGACTCAGCGCCGCGGGACTGGCCCGCGTTCGCAACGCTCAGATTGGCTTCGTGTTCCAGTCGTTCGAATTGCTTCCGCGATTGAATGCCCTCAAGAATGTCGAGCTTCCGCTGCTCTACGCCGGCGGCGAAGGATGGCTGAACCGCAAGGTCCGGGCGAAGGAGGCCTTGGCGAAGGTCGGCCTGGGCGAGCGGATGAAGCACCGTCCGAACCAGCTCTCCGGCGGGGAGAAGCAACGGGTGGCCATCGCCCGCGCCCTGGTCAATCGGCCGAGCATCCTGCTGGCCGACGAGCCGACGGGCAACTTGGACACCCGCACCAGCCTGGAGATCATGACGCTGTTCGAGCAGTTGCACCGCGACGGTCAGACGATCATCATGGTCACGCACGAGGACGACATCGCCCATCACGCCAAGCGGATCGTGCGGATGCGCGACGGCAGGATCGTCGCCGACGAGCAGACAGGCGCCGTCCGGCTGGTGGCCACGGGAGCCGAAACGTCCTGACGCAGAGAAATCCGAAATTCGAAACTCGAAATCCGAAACAAATCTCAATGACCCAAATCCCAAATCCAAAACGAGTTACTCGACGAGCGATAGCGTTTCGGTCATTTGTGTTTCGTGCTTTGGAATTGGTTCGGATTTCGAGTTTCGGATTGCGAGTGTTTCACTTGGGCGGACTCGTGAGCGTGCGTTTCGTGTTCCCGAGAAGGAGATACACATGCTGCGGCTGTTGACCGCTCCATTCGTGCTCACGGTTCTACTGTTCCAGAGCATTCGACTGGCGCTGGGCCAGATCTGGACGAACAAGACCCGCTCGGCCCTGACGACCATCGGGATCGTGATCGGCGTGGCGTCCGTCACCGCGGTGATCGCGGCCCTGACCGGTCTGAAGGCCAAGATCCTGCGGGACTTCGAGTCCCTGGGCACCAACAAGATCTACATCAGTCCGGACTGGCCCCGGTCGGGACGGTTCCGGAACTTCAACTGGCGGGTGATCCGGTTCCGGCCCGAGCAGTTCGACGGCCTGCTGGAGCGATGTCCCTCGATCTCGGACTACACCCTGATGATCGAGAGGAGCCGGACGGTCAGCTACGGCGTACACAGCATCGACAGCGCCCGCGTCTACGGCATCAATCCCTCCTGGCACAAGATCGAGAGCCGCTCGGTGATTCTCGGTCGGCCCTTCACGCTGATGGATGAAGAGAACGGCTGGCAAGTCTGCCTGATCACGCCGCGGGTCCGGGACCAGTTGCGCCTCGATCAGGACTGCATCGGCCAGCGGATCATCATCGACCGCCGGAGCTTCCGCATCGTCGGAGTCGTGGAAAGCCGCGTCGAGTCCGGCATGTTCGGCCAGATGGGCTCCTCGGACGAGGTCTTCATTCCGTTCCCGACCGCCTGGCGGTTGTGGGACCCGTGGATCTATGCCATCGCCTGCTGCCGCAGTCCCGACCTGTCGTCCGAGGCCCAGGCGGAACTGCGGTTCTTCCTTCGCCAATCCCGTCGGCTGGAGCCGGGGGACCCGGACACCTTCCGTATGGACGTGATCGAGGAGATCCTCAAGGGCTTCAACAAGATCGCGATGGGCGTCACCGCGGTCGCCGGCGGCGTCGTGGGAATCTCCCTGCTGGTCGGCGGCGTCGGGATCATGAACATCATGCTCGTTTCGGTCTCCGAGCGGACCCGCGAGATCGGTCTGCGCAAGGCGGTGGGGGCCCGACCCTCCGCGATTCTCCTGCAATTTCTCGTCGAGGCGGTCGTGCTGTGTCTGTTCGGCGGGCTGATGGGCACCGCGATCGGGCAGATGTTGACGTCTCTGATTGCGAAGATCCCCGGCGCGCGTCTGGACATGGCCTACATTCCGCTGTGGGCGATTGGCCTGTCCTTCGGTTTCGCGGGCTCGGTCGGCGTCTTCTTCGGCATGTTCCCGGCCATCAAGGCCGCACGGTTGGATCCTATTGAGGCGCTCAGGCATGAGTAGATACCCTGTTCCCCGAGGCATTCGGTTGACGGTGGCGGTGTGGCTTGCGGTCGTCCTGTTGGGCGGCTGTCATCTGCGCACGCCCGACTACGACAAAGCCTTGATGGCTGATGTCAGGGAGAAGGTACACCAGATCGAGCCGCTGGAGTTGCAGCAGGCCGAGCCCAACAAGACCTCGCCGGAACCGAGCGAGCCGCCGGCCGAGATCGAACTGTCGCTGGAACAGTGCCGGGCTCTGGCCCTGGAGAACAACCTGCAATTGAAGGCCAGTCTGATCAACCCGTCGATTGCCGCCGCCCGACTCAGCGAGGAGGAGGCCGCATTCGAATCGGCCTTCTTCGCCAATGCGAGTCTTACCAAGACGGATCTGCCTTTCGGGGGCTCCGCTGAGGTCGGCGAGACCGGCGTCCGCGTCCCCATCGTCGCGACCTCCCAGACCGAGACCGTTGCGGTCGATACCGGCGTCCGGGTCCCGTTGCGGACGGGGGGCACCGTGACGTTTGACCTGGGGGACTCGCGGACCCGAGATCTCAATAGAGAGGGGCCGTTCAACCCGTCCTATGAGGATTCGCTTTCGGTCTCCATCAGCCAGCCGCTCCTGCGGGGCGCGGGCAAATGGGTCAACACGCATTCGATCCGGCTGGCAGCCTACAATCATGGCATCGTCAGCGCGCAGACGAAACTCGACATCATCACGGTCCTGGCGGCCATCGATCGGGTCTACTGGCGTCTGTACGCGGCCCGACGAGTGCTCGAGGTCCGCCAGCAACAGTATGAATTGGCAATGGCACAACTGGAGCGGGCTCGTCGTCTCGTCGATGCGGGCCAGCGTTCGCAGATCGAGGTGATTCGCGCCGAGTCGGGCGTAGCGCAGCAATTGGAGGCCATCATCGTAGCCGAGAATACCTTGCGCGATCGCCAGCGGGAGATCAAGCGGGTCATCCGCAAGCCCGGCCTGGATATGCGGACCCCGACCATCGTGGTCCCATGCACGATGCCGGACCCGGTCCGGTACAAACTGGAGGAAGGCTCTCTCGTCAAACAGGCCATGGAGTCCCGCATGGAGCTGCTGGAACTGCAGCTCCAGATCCTTCAGGACGCCAGCGTGGTCGATTCTGCTCGCAACCTGACGCTGCCCTCGGCCAGTCTCGTGTACTCGTACAACATCAACGCCACGGGCCAGACCCGCAACGAATCGTTCGACATGCTGTCCGACAGCGACTTCGTGAATCATCGTCTGGGCCTGCAGTTGCTCGTCCCTATCGGCAACCAGGCGGCCAAGAGCCGCCTGCGTCAGGCCATCTACCAGCGCCGGCGGGACCTCGCAACCCGCGCCAATCGCGAGATGGTGATCCAGCAGGAGGTGCTCAACGCCGTCGACCAGGTCGAGGCCAATTGGCAACGGATTCTGGCTGCCCGCCAGAACACGATCGTCAACGCTCGTTTGTATGAAGCCGAGAAGCGGGCGTTCGATGTCGACATGAGCACGAGCACGGACGTGCTCGACGCCCAGTCCAACTTCGCGGATGCCCAGACGTCGGAAATCCAGGCCCTGGCGGACTACCAGATCTCGCTGGTCGAGGTGGCCTACGCTACCGGTACGATTCTCGGCGCCGCCCGGATTCAATGGGAGTCCATCGTCCCGGCCGACGACGCGGACTGATGGTGGCCGCCGCCGCTGAGGAGTCCGAGAATCCGTCTCAATTCCCGCCGGCCATCTGCCGATAACAGTCCTGTGGGGTGTGTCGTACGCGCCGAGATCAGGGTCCGTCGAAAGGGCAGGGGTGTCCGGATGAAACGCAGTCACATGGTGTATCGCATTGCCGGCGGGATCGTCGTGTTTGTGATCGTTCTGGGTTGGTCCGCCTCCCCTGGGCGCGATCGCAAGACCTACGAGGTCGAGACGAGGGTCTACAGCGTCGATCAGACTCCATCCGATGCGACCCGTGCCATCAACGCCAACGAGCGACTCATGGGGCGGTACATGGACATGACCGAGCGGCAGTTCACTGACCTTGCCGCCGATCTGAAGGTTCTGGCCGTCAAGATCGACGCGGTCGATGCCAGGCTGACGCGGATGGACCAGCGACTGGAACGCATCGAGAGACATCTGGGCATTGTGCTCGTGCCCGCCAAGCCCGATCCGAACGCACCGTCGGCGCCAAAGGCGGCGCAGACATCGCCGCCGGCGGTTCTGCCGCAGGCGCGGTGATCGAGTCCCCAGGACGGCCCGCCAAGGCTATGTGCCCCCTGTGGCGTTGTAGATGACGCCGCCGAGGTCCGCATACTGCTGCAGCACGCTCGTCGCTTCTTCTCTCAGGATGCCGCGCACGACCGCGATTTCGCGTTTGTGCAGCTCGCCGACCCAGTCCGTCGGCTTGGCGCCCTCGTCGAACCCGATGGCACAGGCGTCCTCGCCTGCGGCGCCGCAGACGACCCGCCGAACACCGGACCAGGGAATCGCCCCGAGGCACATCGCGCAGGGTTCCGTGCTCGTCACCAGCTCGTGGGAAGGACGTCCCTCGCCGCCGAGGTCGTAGCTCCCCACCGCCCGCTGCGCCAGGACAATGGCGACCATCTCCGCGTGCAGGATCGAGCAGTTCAACGGTTGCACGAGGTTGACCCCCACGCTGACGAGTCGGCCGCTGTTCATCTCGAAGATCGCGGCCCCGAACGGCCCGCCGGTCCTGTGCTCGATGTTCCGTCGCGCCAACTGGATGGCAAGGCGCATTTTCGCCTCGACCGAATCGAACGCTGCGTCCTGGCGGCTAACGAACGACTCGACCCACCCCGGCAGTTTCAGCACGATCTTTCCGTGTTCCACGGCGGTCCTCTCATTCATTTCCTCTTGTTCTTGCGGATTCTCGGCGTCGAAAGCTCCCGCCCAGACCGACGCGTCGGCCTCGTGCCCGCAGGGCGACCTACTGTGCGAATGGTACCCGTTGCAGGCGCCTTCACACAAGGGTCCTGTCTGTTTTCGGTTTGCCCGACGGGGCCGGCGGAACTATAATGGCCTTCGCCTGATGGAGAACAACGTCCTGTAAGACTCAGCAGCGGTCACTGTGGCGCCGCGGAGGGCGACGCGGGCTGGTGCCGCACGGGGGTCTGGAAACCGGGTTTGGCAAGGAGATCGTATTCCCATGGAGCATAGACACCATCGTGGAGCAAGACTCGTCGTTGATGTCCGGGAACACGGAACCGTGGTGGGCACGGACGACCCCGTGAACCTGGAGTTCGAGGACTGCGTGAATGCGGTCAGCGGCCTGGTGGACTGGCTGGCTCGGGCCCTGGCGGAAGTCAATGCGGAAGGCCATGAGAGCATCGGTTCGGCGCTGCTCATCGAGACGCTGCACCAGTGGACGTTCAACGAGCAGGTGAATGCCGACGATGACGCCGAGGAACTCCCGGCCGATGACGGACTGGAAGAGGACTTCCCAGCGGATTGACCTGGCAAGAAGGGAGGAACTCATCCTTGGCGAGACTGCAGGCAGGCCGTGGGAGTGGGTGGTCCGGACGAGGCTCGACGGCCTTGTCGCCGGTCAGCCGTACAGCTTGCCCGCATCATCGACATAGACCTCGCTCTGGGCGTCCTCGATGACGCTGGTGGCATCGGGCAGCTCGCCCAAGTGGGGGACCTTCAGCAGCAGCGAGCACTTGCGACATCGCACACGACGGTCCGCCGCACCGGCGTCGAGCCACCACCGGTACCCGCATCGCGGGCATTTCAAGATGATATGCATGGAGTCTTTCATATGCCGGATATCGTGGCATACTGCCATCGCCTCTTTTATCGGCTCAATTGGCCAAGAAGGGTGAGGCGTGTGTTTTCTTTCTTGCCCGCCGCCCGCGGCGACGTCCGATAAGGGCCTCCTCGCAGCACTGAGAAGCCGGTGGACGCCGATTTCGCGGGCTGCGAGCCCTCCGCGCTCTTGAACGATCCCGGTCCTTCTGGTAGGATAGGAGCAAGTGGGGGCAATGAAGTGATGTCGAACTTGATCTGTGGCAGAACGTTGGACCTTGACCTGTTGCATCCAACCGACGGGGTGGGCGGGTTGTATACGGACTGCCGCCGCGTGGTGGAGCCGCAAGAGCCGATTCACGTCCACGTTCGGGTTCGGCAGTCCAGTGATTCCTACGGCGATATTCAGCCGACCGGCCGAACCACCGACCATGAGAAGCTGCCTGTCGGCACAATCCTCGACTGTTACGTGTAATCTGCCGGAACCTGCCGCACGCTCGACTGTATTCCTTCGGTTCGAAACCTCGTTCTGACTGTGACCGACCTGTGCATGGGCTGCTCGCGCCCCATGCCCTATTCCCAGGCGCCCTCCCAATCGGCTTGCACAACGCAGCGGAAACACTATAATCCACTCTTCTGACAACGATGCGTTTGGGGTTTCATCAGAGGAGTAACGTCTATGCTTCTTCCAAGATTCATAAGCAAGCTGTTGTCTGTTCTTCGTGGGAACGTGGCGCCGCCGCCGATCTTTCTGTCGGTGCTGCTGGGTCTCTGGACAGGCCTGATGCCCGGCTGGTCCGGCCTGCACACGGTGCTGGTCGTGCTCGTGCTGGTCGTGAACGTGAACATTACGCTGTTCCTGCTCGCGCTGGGCGTCGGCAAGACGCTGTGCCTGGCTGCGGCGCCCGTGCTCTATCACGTGGGCGTCTGGGCGCAGGAACCGCTGGGCGGAGTGCTGGCGACCCTGTCCTCCATCCCGGTGATCGGTCTGACCGACTTCAGCCGGTATGCGCTGGTGGGGGCCCTGATCCTGGGACCGATCGTGGGCGCCGTCGCAGGCGTGGCCCTGGCCGTCGTCGTCTTCTACTTCCGACGCATGATGGTGAAACTCGACGAGAAGTCCGAGAAGTTCCGCATTTGGTACTCCAAACTGTGGGTGCGAATCCTCGACCGGATCCTCATCGGCAGGCGGACCAAGGACGTCAAGTCGATGTTCGTCAAGGCCAGGTACATCCGCAAGGTCGGGGTCGTCCTGGCCGTCCTGCTCGTCGGCGGTTTCCTCGTGGGCGTGCACTTCATCCAGAACTCAATGGTGAAGGGCTACGCCGCCAATACGCTCACGAATGCCAACAAGGCCGAGGCCAATCTGGCGGAGTTGAGCCTCGACATCCTCCGAGGCGACGTCTCCGTTTCCGGCGTGCAACTGACGGACCCGCAGAACGCGATGCAGAACCACACCGTCGTCGGCAAGATCGAAGCGGATGCCAGCGTCTACGACCTGCTGCTCGGCAAGCTCGTCCTCAACAAGGTGGAAGTCTCCGAGGTGAACTTCGACCAGGCCCGACAAGTGGCGGGCAGGATCCTGGAGGCCGCTACCGCCAAGGCGGAAGAGACCTTCGATCCGAATGCCCACAAGGTGGATGCCAACGACGTCGCCAAGCTGGAGAAGTACTTCAAGGACGCCAAGAAGCTCAAGGAGCAGTTGCAGAAGCTGCGAAACTGGCTGCCCGACAGCAACGAGACGCCGGCCCAGGCCGAGGAGCAGCCGCACAAGTACCTGGATTATCTCAAAGCCAAGGCCCTGACGCCCGCCTCGCCGCGAATGCTCGCCAAACTGCTGGTGGCGGACAAGACGGAAATCCCCTCGGCCCTGTTCGGCAACAGCAGGGTGGATGTCAACAACATCAGCGATGCGCCGGCCGCCGCCAAGCTGCCCATCGAGATGCAGATCAAGTCGTATGTCACGCAGGCCCTGGTCAAGGTCGTCATGGACTATTCGAAGGGCGAGACGCCTGAGGTTTCCGGCACGTTCCAGGGCCTCGATTTGGGCAAGATGCAGGAGGGGTTCTCGCAGGACGCCGGGCTCCAGTTCCAATCGGGCCTCGCTTCGGGCACCTTCGCCGGCACTTTAACCAAGGAGCAGATCGACCTGACCCTTAACCTCGGGATCAAGGACCTCAAGGCCACCGGGATCGGCAAAGGCGTCCTCGGCCTGGGAGCGGAAGAGACCTCGCGCGTGATGGAGGTCCTCAACGAGCTCAAGACGACGATCCGGGTCGTCGGCCCGGTGACGCAGCCGCGACTGGTCTTCGACACGAAGGGCCTGACCAAGGAATTCCAGGATGCCCTGGTCGCCGCCGGCAAGCAGCGTCTCCAGCAGGAGGTCAATAAGCAGATTCAGGAGCAACTCGACGGCAAGTTGGGCGACAAGCTCCCGACCGAGTTGAAAGACAAACTCCAGGGCGGAAGCAAGGGGATCGTCGAAGGCCTCGGCGGCCTGCTCGGCGGAAAGAAGAAAGAAGAAGAGAAGAAGTAGCCGCAAGAACCACGAAGGCTGCGGTCACACTGGCCGCAGCCTTCTTCGTTTTCGAAGCCTCAATGCCTGTTCTGGAAAGCGGCCCCCAGCCTGTTCCCCGGTTGCCACAATTTGGTGGCACAACAAGAGGTAGTCCTTTGCCTATTGACAAACCATCAGATTCGTCTATAATAAATAAGCGTGTGTAGTATTGACTCGCCTGATGGCTAAGAAGCTATCTCAAAACGGCGAATGTCGTTGCGAGGAGCGCAGCGACGAAGCAATCTCAATCCCAGGGGCGCAAGATTGCGTCGGTATGCTCACAATGACATGTTGGAGCACGGTTTTGAGATAGCGTCTAAGTGGGTGCCATCGCGAGGTTTCAATTATATGGGTGACGCCCGCAAGTAAAACCCGTGGATACACGCGGCGTCGGTAGACACAAAAGTGCGGTGGAGAGGAGAAAAGGAGAAGGGTATGAAGAGTCATGTGATGAGAACGGGACTCGTTGTCCTGTGCTGTGTGGCGGGTTTGTCGTACAGCAGCGCGTCGGCCGCAATGACCGTGCTGGATGATTTCGACCGCGCGGATGGTTTGCTCGGTGCGAACTGGACCGTCCAGGATGGGTACTTCAACGTCGTGAGCAACACGGCTCGCGGGGGCAACTCGGCCATCGCCACCTACAACGGCGTGACCTCCTGGGCCCTGGAGGCTGACGTCGCGGCCAATGGGACCGCCCTCCAGTATACCGGATTGATCCTGGGATACGCGGACCTCAACAACTGCCTGTTCATGAAGGTGCAAGAGCAGAGTCCATGTGAAGGACAGTTCACCCATGCTGCGTTTTACTATGGCAACAACGGCAGCAGAGGTGTGTTCGGGCCCGGCTTCTTTTGCCTTGACAACTACTTCACAACGGCTCACATGCGTGTGGAACTGGTTGGCGACACCGTCACGATGACGTTCTCGAACATCGACGGGGGACCTGGCACCCAGGTCTACGTCGCCACCGGTGCTCCGAACACGGGCGGCAACGGCGTAGGAATCTGTGGCTATGACGGCTACGCGATCCTGGACAATTTCGCGGCCGACATCGGAGGTCCCACGGTCCCCGCCCCCGGCGCAATCCTGCTGGGCGCCCTCGGTACCGGAATCGTCGGTTGTCTGCGGAGACGAAGGACGCTGTAGCAGAGTCCCGATAAGGGTCTTCCTCTGGGGCTGCGCAGTCTCTGTGCAGCCCCATTTCATTTGCCGTTTCCTCACTGCCGATTCTACGTCTGACCCATCGCGGCTTCCGCGCGAATGCAATCTCCTCATTCCCTCTCCCGGCTCATGCAGTCCAGGGCGTGCGCGGTCCCGTGAAATCTTCCGTGCCGGCTCGCGACTACTTGTTTGAAGGAATGCACAAGGAGAAAGGGATGAAGTCACGGCAGGGAGGGCAAAAAGAGTCAATCAGGGCTGAAGAGCCCATTGAGAGAGGGCACGTGTGCGCTCGTGCCGGATGAGACACACGTGCCCTATATAATCATCGATCGCAAATCACAGATCGTGAATGCCTACAGGCTCCAACCTTCGCGGTAGGGCGGATGGATGAACTGATTGGCCTCGTCGCAGTTGGTGAACCGCACGGCCGCCGCGTCCCACCCGAGTTTCGTGCCCGGCATTTTGATCGCGATGACGCCCAGCATCGCGAGTTCCGTCAGCGGGCCGCCATAGGAGAAGTCCGAGCCCGCCTTGCCGCCCTCGCGGATCGCGCGGAGCCAGTCGTCGTGGTGCTCCTTGACGCGGGGGATCTTCCGCTCGGGCAGCTTGTAGGCCTTCATGGCCGTCTCGGGAATGATCCGGACGGGATTAGCGCCGTGCGAGCCGTACATGATGACGCCCTTGTCGCCGTAGACGTAGGCGCCGGTCTTGACTCCCTCGCGCCCCGGCTCCAGTTCCTTGGCGACCGGGATCTTCTCGGTGCCGCTGTGCCAGACGAGCGTGATCGGTCCGCGGTCGCCCTTGGCCGGGAACTCGAACGTGATGATGTCGCCCTTGGGATAGGCGTGGTCGCGGATCTCGGGATCGTAACCCCTGACCTGCGCCACGACGGTGGCAGGGGCCCCCAGATCCAGGGCCCAGAAGACCGGGTCCACGACGTGGCAGAGCCAGTCGCCGATGGTGCCGTTGCCGAAGGGGACCCAGCCGCGCCAGGCTCCCGGCAGATAGAAGGAGTGGTACAGTCGATCTTTCGCGGGGCCCAGCCAGAGGTCCCAATCCAACTCGTTGGGGATGTCTTCCTTGTCGCCCAGGCGGGGCAAGCGGTCGATGCCGGAATTCACCGCTTCGCAGCCGCAGTGGATCGTGTGCACCTTGCCGATCGCGCCGTCCCAGATCCACTCGCAGAATGTGCGGATGGTGTCATAGGAATGGCCCTGATTGCCGAGCTGGGTCACGACCTTGTACTCCTGTGCGGCCTTCATCAGGGCGCGGACCTCGCCGACGGAGTGGGCGAGGGGCTTCTCGCAGTAGACGTGCTTGCGGCGCTTGATGGCGGCCATGGCCGCAACGGCGTGGGTATGGTCCGGCGTGCCCACGATCACCGCGTCGATCTGTTTGTCCATGTCATCGAGCATCTTGCGGAAATCGCGAAATACCCTGGCCTTGGGGAACATTTTGATCGTCGAGGCCCGGCGCAGATCGACGTCGCACAAAGCCACGATGTTCGCCCCGCAGCCGGCCACAGCCTTGATGTCCTCGCCCCCCATGCCGCCGGCGCCGATGCCCGCGACATTCAGCCTTTCGCTCGGAGGCTTCTGTCCCTGACCCAGAACGTGGCGAGGGACGATGGTAAACGCCGCGGCCGCCCCTGCCGTGGACTTCAAGAAACACCGCCTTGATGTCTTCATCGGAGCACTGCCCATAATCCACCCTTGAAATGACGTTGTTCTTTGACGGTCCTCATGCCACCGGGACCCTCTGAAGTGTAGCACGATCTGGTCGCAACTCCATAATGAATTCTCCCTGTGACAGACGCGTGGTTTGCGGTTCTGTGGCTCATCCGGTTTTCGCGTACTTCGGTGGTTCTTGGGGACCTGTCCCCAAACCCCTGAGATTTATCGCTTTGGGCCAATAGCATGGATAAGAGGGCGACTCCCCCTGCAGGCGGAGTCGGCATGCCCTGTGCAAGCGAGCACGAAGGGGGCTCACCGGGGGGTCCCGCCGACCGATCCAGAAAGGCCCAAGGCATCCGCACCGGCGTGTCGTGCCGCCTTCCCGCCATGCTATTGGCGGAAAGCGGAAAATCTCCCTTGCACGACCGCTTCGGGCGTGCCCGGATCACGAAAGTACGCAAGAACCGGATGAGCCGGTCTTGTTGGTGGGATCGGGCGGAGGCTGGGATCTCTGCTGGCGCTCAGACGAGACAAGCCGGCTACCGTTCGATCGGCTCGATGATCGCGGCCTGGGGATGGGGGTGTCTTCCCGTCGCCAGCAGAGCGAGGATTGTCCCGTCCTTGTTCGTGCCGCGTACGTGCACGCTCTCGATGCCTGCACGCCCCAGATGCCTGTCGATGCATCGGATGTATCGATCCGACTCCCACAGGTGCGCCTCCCACCGTGCTGCGAGTTGCCGTCGCAGCAGTCGGATGCCCCGGTGGTGGGTATTCAGGAAGTAGCGGTTTGCGTCGTCCAGCCCGCACACGCGCAGATAGTCCCGGCCGCCCGCCGAACCAACTCGCTGCGGCCCGGCGCCGGCCGTCCAGATGGAGACATAGTACTCGTCCGTTGCCGAGCCGAACTGACCCGCGATGAAGCCCTGGTTGTTGATGCAGCAGGTGGCATCCGGGCCGAATCGCGAGAGGCCGAGTTCCTGCATACCGAGATTCGGGTCGCAGAGAAAGGCTCGCCACTGACTCCCCCGGGCCGAGTAGAAACCGACGATCTGGCTCTTGTCGTTGATGTCGCACGCGAGGCTCTCCAGGCCGGCGAACGTGCCCAGGTCCCGCATGCCGGAGGTCTTGTCCCAGAGGAACGCATGGTGCGGTCCCCGCGGCCGGTTCCAGTGTCCGACGACTTGGCCGCGATTGTTCAACGCTCTCATCTGCACCTCTCCGCCGCCCGGCGCGTCCAACGCACAGGTGCGACCGTCGGCGTCGCGGAAGAAGGAACTCCACACGCGATTCGGATCGAACACGGTTCCTGCGATCTGGTCGGCGTTGTTGAGACATAAGCGGACTACATAATAGCCCTTCGGAAAGGAGGCAAGATCCTCCGTCCGGTCGCTCTTATCCCACAGGACGACGTGCTCCGTGCTGTCGGCCCCGCGGACGACCGCCGCGACCCGGCCCGAGTCGTTGATCGCGTGCGGATCTGTCTCGACCCCGCCCATCGACGGCAGGAAGGTCACTCGATACAGGATCTTCGGTCGATCCACGTACCACACGACTGTGCCGGCCACGACCAGAACCGCGACAAGGCAGACGAGGATGGATCGGCGTCTCTTGGTCATTCCAAATCCCTGCACACGCCAACATATCCGCAACTGGAAGTCTACATCATCGTAGGCGCCGCTGCAAGCTCCTCTGTGGGTTTCCGCATGATTATTGTCTTGACAATTATTTGTCAGAGAATAATATGTGACCCATGAAGTTCATCGATCGCCAGGCTGAGATGCAGCGGCTGGACCGTTTGGCCGCCAGGGCGGAAGGGGGATTGGCCGTCCTATGGGGGCGTCGTCGCATCGGCAAGACACGGCTGCTCCTGGAGTGGTGCCGGCGACACGACGGCCTGTACGCTGTGGGGGATCAATCGGCTCCGACGGTGCAACGGGCCTATCTGGCGCAGGCCCTGAGCACTCGTTTCGAGACTCTGGGCGAAGCCACGTATCCCGACTGGACCTCGTTGCTGCGCCGGATCGCCCGCGAGGCCGGCACGACCGGATGGCGGGGTCCCCTGGTTCTGGACGAGTTCCCCTATTGGGTCCAGGCCGGCGCCGAGCTGGTCAGCCAGTTTCAGCGGTGGATCGATGGAGAGGCCCGACAAGCGAAGCTGGCCGTTGCGATTGCCGGCTCCAGCCAGCGGATGATGCAGGGCTTGGTGCTGGACGCCTCGTCGCCATTGTATGGTCGTGCGGTGGAACTCCTGGAGATCGGGCCTCTCGGGGCGGGCTTCTTGCGAGAGGGCCTGAATCTCAGGGACGCCATATCGTGTGTGCAATCCTACGCAGTCTGGGGAGGAGTGCCGCGATATTGGGAACTGGCCGAGCCGTATGGCCCGGATCTGGAATGTGCGGTGGACGAGTGCGTGCTCGATCCCCTGGGACCGCTGCATCGAGAGCCCGACCGGCTTCTTCTGGAGGAGCTTCCGCCGGCCGCCGCGTGTCGTCCCATCTTGGATGTCATCGGCATGGGGGCGCACCGCCTTAGCGAGATTGCCGGACGCCTGGGGAAACCCGCAACCTCGCTGGGCCACGCTCTGTCGCGGATTGTCGATCTCGGACTGGTGCGGCGAGAGCAACCCTACGGCGAATCCGAGAAGTCCGGCAAACGATCCCTCTACAAGATCGCCGATCCCCTGTTTCGCTGTTGGTTCCGCATTGTGGCGCCCCATCGTGCCCTGCTCGCCCATGCCTCGGAATCGGTGCGTCGCAGCCTCTGGCGAGAGGCCAGGGCGTCGCTGTTCGCCGAGGCTTGGGAGGAGTTGTGCCGTCAGGCGGTTGTACGCATTCATGAGGGGTCTTGTCCTCTGGCTCAATATGGCCCCTGGAAGCCGGCGGCGCGGTACTGGCAGGGCGACGGACCGGAATGGGACGTCGTCACCGAATCTCTTGACGGAGAGCACCTGCTCGTGGGAGAGGTCAAATGGACCGACCGACCCGCCTCGCACGAGGTGATGGACAAGGCAATCGGGGATCTGAAGGCCAAGGGGATTCCCGGGTGCTTTCGCGGAAGGGATCGCCATATCCTGTACGCCGTGTTCATTCCCAAGACCTCGTCCAGAAGCAAGCGTCGGGGAGACGTCTATGTCGTGGACGCACGGGATGTTCTCTCGTCCCTGACTGGAAAGACAGAGTCGTGAGTGATGGAGACGACAGGTCGGTGCAGCCCTGAGACCTGTTCTTTGAACGTGGAGAACGACACCCGCCATGCAGATTGCGATGTGTCAGATCGTTTGCATAGATGGAGACCGGCGGGGGAACCTCGCTCGGATCGAGCTGGCGGTGGAGGAGGCCGCACGGGCCGGGGCCCGGATCGCGTGCCTTCCGGAGTCGGCCGTCCTCGGGTGGGTGAACCCGGATGCACACAAGCGGGCACGACCGATCCCGGGCGAGGATTCGCAGTACCTCGGCGAGATCGCCAGGCGGTACAAGGTGTTCCTGTGCGTTGGTCTGGACGAGAAGGCCGGGGAGGATCTCTACGATTCGGCCCTGCTCATCGACTGCGAGGGTCGGATTCTCCTGAAGCACCGCAAGATCATCCTGCTCAGCGAGCTGATGACGCCGCCATATGCGGCTGGGAGCGAGGTCCAGGTTGTGGCGACGCCGCTCGGCAGGATCGGCGTTCTGATCTGTGCCGACACACACGAGCCTCAGATCCTCGCGAGAATGGCGGAACTCAAGCCCGATCTCGTTCTGGTGCCCTATGGCTACGCTGCCCAGGAGGATGAGTGGCCCGAGCACGGCAAGGAACTCGAACGTGTCGTCACGAATGCCGCCAGGACATGCGACGCACCGGTGATCGGCACGAACTTGATCGGCCAGATCACGCACGGCCCCTGGGCAGGGTGCACCTACGCCGGCCACAGCGTCGCCGCGGATAGGACTGGCAGGATCGTGGCGGTCGGTCGCGACTTCGACAGGGATGTCGTGCTCGTCACGGTTTCGCTGTAGAGACAGATGGAGCAGCGAAGGCGGTCGCGTAGAACTCGAACGGATTGCCGGGCCAGTTGGCGAAGAGTTCCTCGGGGTTGTGCGTAGCGTTCGGGGTGATGGACCAGGAGTGGTCGATGCCGAGTTTCGCGAGTAACTGATGGAATTCCGTGCTGTGGTTCTTGAGCCCGTCTTTCTCGCCGACGCAGATGCGAATGGAGGTTCTGCCTCGAATCCGGTCGGCATTCTGCTGCACGAGCACCCAGGGCGAGCAGGCCCATACGTGCCTGGCGTCGGCGCCGAAGACGGCCCGGAAGGTCGGGCCCCCTTTGACAATGATGGTCTCCGGGGATCGCAGCGCGCCGGCGAGGATGGAAACTACACCGAATGTATCCGGATACTTGAAACCCAGATACGCGGCCCCATAACCTCCCATGGAGTGGCCCTCGATGGCCCGCCCCTCGCGGGTTGCGAGGGTGCGGAAGGTCGCGTCGATGTGCGGGATCAGATCCTGCACGATCACCGTCTCGACAGGCACGCGGCCGTCCTTGGAGTCGGTCCACCAGCTCCGCTTCGTCGGGTCGGTGCAACTGACGAGGATCATCGCGGGGGCGGCGCCCGCTTTGATTGCGGCGTCCAGGCGCGACACGACCGGATTGGCGCCGTCCGGCCCAACGCCCAGGCCGTGAAGCCAGTAGACCACGGGATATCGGCGATCCTTGTCGGACTCGTAGTTCGGGGGCAGATGGTAATAGTAGCCGACCGGGGCGCGAGCGGTCTTGCTCTGGAACGTCCCAAGCCGCCAGCCGCACTGCTCCATCGCCGACCCGAAGGGAGGGACCCACGCGGACCTTGAACTGGGACTGGCGCCTTGGGTTGGCTCTTCCCGACGTGCGGCGAGACCGGCGCCTACAGGCCACCAATCCACCATCGCCAGCAGGAGGATGAATGCCCCAAGAGTCGCAACGTGCCGTGGTTCTTCCATGACCAACGCCTTCCGTTCAACACATCGCCGCATCCGAGCGTGATCTATCTGGAGGGTCGTGCGCCGTCCCGGTTTCAGAAGTCTTCGACGAGCCTGCACGGGAAGCTGGTGCGATGACGGCCCCATTCCCGCGCGGTCTGCATCACGATCACACCGGCCAAGGCCTCTTTCGCATCCGGGGTCTGGGGTCCTGCGTTGGTTTGTTGGCAGGCGGTCCCCTCGCGATCTCTCGCGCCCGATTCCGCCATCTTTTCGCGGATCGTGCGGTATCTCTGTTTAAGCAGGTCAAGGAAGGCTTGCGTGTCCGTAAACTTCACGGGCCCGACGGTCGCGCAGTGGATGTCCGCGTAGAGTTTCAGAATCACGCTCAGACGCACTTCGGGACCGGCGGTCTTGTCCCATGGCAAAAAAGGCAGGCACGCAAAATCCAGCCAGAAGGCTTCCTTCGGGGAGTATCCGAGTTCACGAAGGTCCTTCACGTGCTCCTTGTGCATCCAGCGGATGGATTGCAGGATGTCGTGGAGCCAACCTGACCGGACTTCTTCAAACCTGCTCGATCTCGGGCCGTGATGCGCCCCGCGAGCAGTCGATAGCATCGTATACTCTCCTCACTTTCCGTCACGGCGTGACAGTCAGCCCCCCTCGAACTATCGAGCCATACCTAGGTGCGAACCATGGAATGCAGGAGACGATAACACCTGACTCCATTGCCCATTTTAACATCGTCGTCTGGTTATGCCAGAGCCAAGTGCGCGAAAAAATCCGATTTTGGATTTCGCCGGCTAATTCATCGCGCCGGCAACGCAGGCGAGGTCGCATGGTCGGGTCGGCCGCTGTGCCGTTTGTGACCGTTCCAGGGAGCGAGACAACAGGCGGATATGGCGCTGTTCCTCGGCAACCATGGTCTCGATCATCGTCCGGCTCTCCTCATCCCGGACGAATCCCTTCAGACCCTGGTAGAAGATGGCTGTCTCTCTGGCCCGGCGGATCGCGTCGCGAACGATCTGCTCGGCTGTCTCACGTCCGCTGAGGGTGTTTCGCGAGCCCGGGCGCACTGAGAAGCAAGCCAGACTTGCCATAACTTGTGGATTGGAAAGGAGATAGTTGTCAGGATCGAATGTGCCGAACTGACCTGTCCGTTCGGAGTACTCTCGCCGGATGCGGGCCCATGCCTGCTGATGCCGGGCCCGCCAGGCTGCCAGGCTGTAGCAGATGTTCCGCTTGCGATGATCGTCGAACCGCTCGGCGGCGCGAAGGAAGAACCGCGCGGCCTTGTGCTGCAACTCATCCGCGATCCGCAGGACCTCGAAGACGTTGAATTGCACATCCCCACAGGCCCCGGCGTGTGTCTGTGCTTCCGTTTGGCTCTGGGCTTCAAGCGTCTGGTTCATAGGGTCACCTCAGCGTATTCGATTGTGTGACTGAGTCATTGTCCATTGCATCTACTGAACGATACGCAGAAACTGCTAGGATCCTGTTAAACCCCTATTAACTTTTGGCGAATTCGCGGAATATCCATGCAGGCGGGAACCTGTTGATTTCTTCACAGGCGGAGCGGACAATAGCCGCCTGACAGTTGGAACGCAGATGAAGAAAGGAACTGGCATGAGCAAGTCAGCGTGGATTCTTGTTGTCGCGGCTGCGTGTGCGGCCGGCTGCACGCCGACATACAGAGTGCGGGTGAATGCCTATTCGGACCTGGCCGAGCCGCTGAGTCGGACGGCGCCGGTGTACATCGCGGCCGACCCCAACGCTGCCAACCCCATCCTGCGCAAGCAGATCGCGTCGAAGGTCCGAGACCTGCTCCAGGGCGACGGGTACAACCCGGTCGAAGCGGAGCCGGGCGCTGCATACCTGCTCACGTTCGAGGCGGGGATCGATTCGCATCGCGTCGTGGGCTACGCACCGCTCTACGGCCCGGTCGGCGGGTACTACTATGGCCGACCCGGGCACCACTTCGGCTGGGGGTTCGCCTACACGAGCTATGTGCCCTATGTGGACATGGCCTATACTCACTGGCTCAAGATCCGTCTATATGGCAGGGACGAAGGCCAGCCGACGTACAGCAAGATGGTCTGGCTGGGGGAGGCCTCGCTCGGGTCGGGCAACGCGGAACTCCGCGAGGTGGTGAACTACCTGCTCGCGGCCTGCCTGGAATACTTCGGCGCCGACACCAGGGAATGGGTCGAGGTTGCCATTCGGGAGGATGACCCTCGCGTTGCGGGTATTGCCACGGAGTGAGGATGGAGGATCTCTGCATTATCGGGGCAGGCCCGGCGGGATTGACCGCTGCCATCCATGCGGCACAGAACCGTGCTGGCGTCCTGGTCCTGGAGACCAACACGACCGCCGGACGCAAGCTCCTGCTCACCGGCGGAGGGCGGTGTAACTTCACCCACGTGGGAGGACCGGAAGACCTCGCCAAGGCCTTCGGCAAGCCGGGACGCTTCCTGCGACAGGCGCTGTACGAGTTCGGGCCCGACCAGGTCAGGGAGTTCTTCCAGTGGCGCCAACTGCCCAGCACGGTCGAAGCGGACGGCTGTGTGTTTCCAATCAGCGACCAGGCGGCCGATATCCGCAACATCCTTGTCGCTGAAGCCATCCGCTTCGGCGTCCGCATCCGCTATCACTCGCACGTCGAGGATGTCGCTGCCGGCGACGATGGCTTCGTGATCCGCACGGCAGGGGGGCAGGTCCATGCCTCGCGAGTCATCCTGGCGACGGGCGGCCTGTCCTGGCCCCAGACGGGCTCCACAGGCGATGGGTACCGTTTTGCGGCACAGGTGGGCCACACCGTCATCGCGCCCAAGCCGGCGCTGGTGCCTCTGGTGGCACGGGAAACCTGGGTGAGCGAGCTGGCGGGCGTCTCTGTGGTGAACGTCAGACTGCGAGCGACCGTGGGCGCACACCTAGTCGTCTCCGCAGGCAATATGCTATTCACGCAGCGCGGCATCGGCGGGTCGGCGGCCCAGGACCTCAGCCGGCATGTGACCGATGCGCTCTTCGACGGGCAGTGCGGTATCCGCGTCGAGATCGATCTTCTGCCCGATCTGGACGAGGCACAGTTGGATCGGCAGTTGCAGCAGGGATTGCAGGCCCAGGCGAAGAAGACCGTCGCGAACGTCTTATCGGAGTGCCTGTTGCTGCCGCGACAGGTCTCGCAGACGCTGTGCCTGCTCGCGGGCTGTGCCCAGGACGGGCAGGCCGGCCAGCTCCCGCACACCGTGCGCAAACACTTGATCCGGACGATCAAGCGATTGCCTCTGTCCATCACAGGCACCGAGCCGATCTCCAAGGCCACGGTCACGCGAGGCGGTGTCAGCCGGGACCAGATCGATCCCAAGACCCTGCAATCGAAGGTCCGGCCGGGCCTGTTCTTCGCGGGCGAAGTGATCGACCTGGATGGTCCCTGCGGCGGCTACAACCTCCAGATGTGCTGGTCCACCGGCGCCCTGGCGGGCCGCTCAGCAGCCTCGCTTGTAGTGACGCCGTGAGGCGTTTTGTGGCATGGGCGCCCCGCCCATGCAGTCGGAATCACGGGCAAGATGCCCGTGCTACTGGGCCGTCACCGGCACACCGCGAACCTCTGCGTCCGCAGCCTGTGTAGTACGCCGTCCACGTCAATTCGGTAGGCAGCCTATCGGCGTATGGCCTGTTCAGAGTTCCGCGTTTACGCGGTCTCAATCCGCCTGAAGGCGGAACTCCAAACGGTGTCCGCGGCTTTTGCCCACCACTTCTGGATGGACGGCGTAGCAGGCTGTGCTGTGCACACCTTCTGGCTACTTCGTCGCCGGCTTGTAGTACTCCATTGCCTCGGGGAGCAGTTCCTGGAGCGCCTTGATCCGGCTGGCACCGGCCGGGTGTGTGCTGAGGAATGCCGGCGTCGAGGACCCCTCTCCCTTCGCAGCCGACATCCGCTGCCAGAAGGTCACGGCCTCGTGGGGATCGTAGCCGGCCATGGCCATGAAGATCGTACCCAGGCGATCCGCTTCGTACTCGTGCTTGCGGCTATAGGGCAGGAGAACTCCGACCTGCGAGCCCACGGTGAAGGCGCTCGTGAAGATGCTCCTGGTCGCCTCCGGCTGATTTTTCAAGGCGGTGGACAGCGCCACGCTGCCCAACTGAACCGCCAACTGCTGGCTCATCCGCTCCGACCCGTGCTTGGCATAGACGTGGGCGATCTCGTGACCCACCACGACCGCCAGTCCCGCTTCGTTCTGCGTCAGGGGCAGGATGCCCGTATAGACGACGACCTTGCCGCCGGGCATGGCGAACGCGTTGACGTTCGGGTCATCGACGAGATTGAATTCCCACTCGTAGCTTGCGAACGGGTCCTCGCCGCCGGTCTCCTTGGAGTACCGGCTCACGGCATTGCGGATGTTCTCCCCGACGCGTTTGACCATCGCGCTCTTGGTCGCGTCGGTGCTCAGCTTACTCTCTTTGATGAACGTGCCATACTGCTCGATGCTCATCGAGTTGATGATTGAGTCCGGCATGAAGTTCAACTGCCGCCGGCCCGTGATCCCCACCTCCGAGCAGCCCGCCAACACGAACGACAGACCCAGCAACGCAACGATGACCAGACTTCCCTTCTTCTTCATAGCGATGCTCCTTGTATCCACCAAAGCTCCCGAGCGCAATCAGAAACGACAGCATGCATTCCTCACGCTCAGGCAGTACCATTAAGCCCGTTCGGAGGCTCCGATGCAAGGAATTTCCTTGCCCCGATGGAGTCTCAGCAGCAACCGTCGTGTTGTCTGCTCCAATGCGATGGAGTCGATCATCCTTGTATTTCGGGAGTCAGAGTCCGGATTTGCGAGGATGATCTTGCCCCGGCCTGTTGTCAGGTGTACGATCCTTCCCGGTTTCTGCCTGCGAACGAGAGACTCGAAGCAGGCAGGGCATGGATTCTCTCGATGGGAGGTCGAGGTGACTGACCGAATCGACATCGCGGCATATGAACGCATCGTCATCCTCACGGGGGCGGGGGTTTCTGCCGCATCGGGTCTCGACACCTTCCGCGGTCACGGCGGCCTATGGAAGCAATTCGACCCGGAAGCCTGCGCCACCGCGACCGCTCTGCACACCGATCCCCTCCGCGTCTGGCGACTCATCAGCTTCATGCGACGGGCCGCAAAGACAGCCAAGCCCAATCCGGCCCATCAGGCGATCGCCGCCCTCCAGGACAAGCTGACCGCGACACAATCCCTGACGGTGGTGACTCAGAACATCGACGGCCTGCACCAGAGAGCGGGAAGTCCCGGCGTGATCGAGCTGCACGGCCGCCTGAGTCACACCCGCTGCATGAATCCACGATGTGCTGTGATGCCCTTCGAGGACTGGGACCTCTACGAGACGGAGGTCCCCCATTGCGAGAGGTGTGGGGCAGTCCTGCGTCCCGACGTCGTGCTCTTCGAGGAGATGCTGCCCCCAGACGCCTACCGTGCCTGCGACGACGCGGTGAATGCGTGTGACCTCTTCCTGGCGGTGGGGACCTCCTGCACGGTCCATCCCGCCTGCGACTTCGTCTTCACGGCCAAGGACCATGGAGCCCGAGCGATCCTCGTCAACCTGGAGCCGCCGGAGAATGCAGCGGATGTCTTTGACGAAATCCACCTCGGCCCAGCAGAGGAACTCCTCCCGGCGTTGCTGGGGTAGCGAACCGTCATCAGCACACGCGAGCCATGCCTCCACGAGGCTTGGAGTCCCGCCTTCAGGTGATTCAGGACCGCGTAAACGCTGAACTCCGAACAGACATCCACCCGCCGACAAAGATCATCTTGACCTAGCCCCTCTGAGGAGTGTACGATCCTCTTTGAGGTATGCCTATGAATGGGAAGATCACAATAGACAAGGACAAAGTCGCCGACTTCTGCCGCCGGCACCATATCCTGCGGTTGGCGATTTTCGGCTCCGCCCTGAGAGACGATTTCAAACCTGATAGTGATGTCGATATACTCGTAGACTTCGAACCGGGTCATGTGCCCGGGTTCTTTCGACTGTTCGACATGGAGGAGGAACTCTCCACCCTGTTTGGCGGCCGGAAGATAGACCTACGAACACCCCAGGACCTAAGTCGTTACTTCCGCGACAGGGTCGTGGCCCAGGCAGAGGTGCAATATGCACATGGATGACCAGACTCGGCTTGGTCACATGTGCGACGCCGCTCGTGAAGCGATGGAAATGGCACGTGGTCAGACGAGAGGTGACCTGGATACAGACCGCAAGCTGTGTTTGTCGCTGGTCCATCTGCTCGAGATCATCGGCGAGGCTGCGAAAGGAGTCTCGCCCGAGTTCCGGCGGAAGCACCCCGATCTGCCATGGAAGAAGATCGCAGGGCTGCGGGATCGCCTGATCCACGGGTATTTCGATGTAAACCTCGATATCGTATGGCAGACGGTCACAGAGGACCTGCCGCACTTTCCTTCCGCTCGCCAGTTCGAGGACCCGTTCGAGGGCGCTGTTGCTGTGCTGGCGCACGACTTCCCTACTGATCCTCGTTACCCTGATCTCGACTATCCAGATCGAGCGTTTGAAGAACTGCGCCGACTCACAAAAATCAACTGCTGGCACTGTGCCGACTACGAGAGCGCCGCGATGTGGAAGCTTTATGCCAGTAATCGTATGGGAGTCGCTGTTAGAACCTCGGCCGAGCGATTGAGGACCGCACTCCAGCCGTTTCGATTGGCTCCACGATTTGGCGAAGAGGAACCCTATTGGGGCAGGGTCAGGTATGTAGACCTCCATACCGAAAGACTCCGTGTTGGCATGGAGCACAGATTCTTCTACAAGCACCGAGCATTCGAATGGGAGCGAGAGTTCCGTGTTGTCATTTCTCTCCGTATGGCCGAAGAATGGGCCGTTCCGGTGCCCGCAGACGGCATTGATGTCCCTTTTGATCCTGACAGACAGACTGATTGAGTGCATTTACCTCGGGCCGGAACTTTGCAGTATAGACCGGGAGGCAATCCATCAAGCTTGCGCAGCCGTTGGCCTAAAGGCACCTCTTGTGACTTCCACCCTACTCGGTAGGCCGCGGTAAACCTGAGACAGTCAAAGGATGGAGAGCAGTTCTGCTCTCCGACTTCGCGCTGGGCCCGTCCATCCGGCGTTTTCATAGAGGACTCTTCCTTCCAGCGAAGCGGGTCGGGCGATGGTGCCGGGGATCTGCCGGTCTCGCTCGTACTCCTCCGGCGTCAGAACGACGATGTCTCTCGCCAGTCTCAGGCCCCACAAAGCCCGGTCCATGGCCAGCGTCAGCGATCTGCGGCCGTCGGCGACTTCGCATACCACGAGGATATCCACGTCGCTGCGGTCATCGGCTGTGCCTCGGGCCTGGGAGCCGAAGAGGATAATCTTGTCGGGATGAAAACCACCCACCAGACGGCGTTTCACCTCATTCAATGTTTCGTCGCTGATCATACCTGTATTGTAGGAACCCACCTCCTGATCTGCAAGGACCTTGTCGTTGTCGTGCGAGGAGACGCGACCGACGAAGAGGGGTCGTCCGAATTTGCCTTGCCGTCATGCTATTGGTCCAAAGCGCCAAATGCCAGGGGTTTGGGGACAGAGTCTCCAAGATAGAACTGCGAGTCATGGGCAAGATGCCCATGCTACGGTTCCTCGCGTTGTATCTCGTTCTTGATCTGGTTCAGGAGGTTCATGGCTTCTATGGGCGTGAGGTGGTTCACGTCGATCGACGCGAGCTTGTCCAAGACGCTCTTGTGCTTTTGGACGAAGAGGGTGTCGCGGTCGGATTCCTTTGTTTTGTTGCGGGCTAAGCGGTCACCGGTGGCTTCCTTGGCGAAGACCGATTCGAGCTCTTCGAGGATCTCGTTGGAGCGGGTCAGGATCGATTTCGGGATGCCGGCCAGTTTGGCGACGTGGACGCCGTAACTCTTGTCCGTGCCGCCGGGCAGGATGCGGTGCAGGAACACGACCTCGTCCATCCATTCGCGGACCGCGACATTGTAGTTGCGGATGTTGTCGAACAGTTCCGCCAGCTCAGTCAGTTCGTGGTAGTGCGTCGCGAACAGGGTCCGGCACTTCAATCGCGTCGCCAGGTGCTCGGTGATCGCCCAGGCAAGCGACAGGCCGTCGTAGGTGCTTGTGCCCCGACCGACTTCGTCGAGGATGACGAGCGATTGGGCGGTCGCGTTGTTGATGATGTTGGCGGTCTCGGTCATCTCGACCATGAACGTGGACTGGCCGCGAGTTAATTCGTCCGAGGCGCCGACGCGGGTGAAGATGCGGTCCACGAGGCCGATCTCGGCCTCTTTCGCGGGGATGAAGGAGCCGGTCTGGGCCATCAGTGCGAGCAGGGCGATCTGGCGGATGTAGGTGCTCTTGCCGCTCATGTTGGGACCGGTGATGACCGCGATCTGGCCGGACCCGTCGCCCAGTTCCACGTCGTTGGGCACGAACTCGGCGCCCAGCATCTCCGCGAGGACTGGGTGCTTGCCCTCGCGAATGACCAATCTCGCGTCGTTCGTGACCTTGGGCCGGCTGAAGTTCCGTCGGATTGCGACGTGCGCCAGGCACGCCAGGCAATCGCACTGGGCGACCGTGTCCGCAAGCTGCTGCATACGAGCGACGTGCCTGGCCGCCTCCTGGCGGAGGTCCTCGAAGAGCTTCTGTTCGAGTGTCAGCGCCCGCTCCTCGGCAGTGAGCACTTCATTCTCGTATTCCTTGAGCCGCTCGGTGATGTATCGCTCGGCGTTCTTGACCGTCTGCTTTCGGATGTAGTCGGGCGGGACTTTTTCGGCCGCGGTGTTGTTGATCTCGATGTAGTAGCCGAAGACCTTGTTGAAGCCGACCTTCAGGTTCGCGATGCCCGTCCGCTGCGACTCCTGCCTCTGGTAGTCGCGGAGCCAGCTCTGGCCGTCGGTGGAGATCGAGCGCAGGCGATCCAGTTCCTGCGAGAAGCCGGTCCGGATGAACCCGCCTTCGCGCGTGTGCGCGGGGGCATCCGGCTCGACGGCCGATTCGAGCAGGTCCGCCAGTTCGTCCATACTGTCACACTGCCCCGCGAGGCGGGCGAGCAGATCCGTCTGCATCTGGCCCAGCAGCTCCCGCAGCGTGGGCACCTGGCGCAGCGTGCGGGCCAGGGCCAGCAGGTCGCGAGGACTCGCGCGGAGCGTGCTGATCCTCGCCGCGATTCGCTCGGTGTCGGAGATGTTGGCGAGCAGCTCGCGGATCTGGGCGAGGACCTGGGCGTTCTCCCGCAGTTCCTGGATGGCGTCCTGGCGCAGCTCGATGGCAGCCACCTCGCATAGCGGCATGCACAGCCAGTTGCGGAACATCCGGCCGCCCATGCCGGTCAGGGTCTCGTCAAGGCAGGCGAGCAGCGAGCCCTTGCGGCCCTCGGCGCGGATCGTCTGGAGGATCTCCAGGCTGCGAAGCGAGACCGGATCGATCTGGAGGAAGTTCCGACGGGTGATTCGACGCAGGCTCTGGATGTGTCCGAGCGTGGTCCGCTGCGTCTCGTTCAGGTACTCGATGATCGCTCCGGCGGGGGGGATGAGGTCCTGATCGCCGTCGCGGATGCCGAAGCCTTCCAGATTCGCGGTTCCGAAGTGCTTGAGCAGCCGCTGTTTCGACTGATACGGATCGAAGTACCAGCTCGGCCGCTCGGTGACAATCGCGCGGGTCAGCCGGCCGATGTCGTTCGCGAGCCGGCGGGTCTCCACGTCGAACAACTCGCCTCGTCGGTTCGCCAGCAGGCACTCGGCGGGCGCGAGCCTCTGCAATTCGCTGAGCAGCTCCTTCTCGGGGACTCGCTGGACGAAGAAGTGCCCGGTCGAGATATCGACCCAGCTCATCGCGGCGAAGCCCTTGACGTCCAGGTCGATCGCGCAGAGGAAGTTGTCCTTCTTGTCCTCCAGGAGCATGTCGTCGGTGAGGGTGCCGGGCGTCACGATGCGAACGACGTCGCGCTTGACGACGCCCTTGGCGGTCTTGGGGTCCTCCATCTGCTCGCAGACCGCGACGCGGAAGCCCGCCTGGAGCATCTTCTTGAGGTATCCGTCGATGGCATGGTAGGGCACGCCCGCGAGCGGGACGGGGTTCTCGCTGTTCTTGTCCCGGCTGGTCAGCGTCAGGCCGAGCACGCGCGAGCAGGTCTTGGCGTCCTCGTAGAAGGTCTCGTAGAAATCGCCCATGCGAAAGAACAGGATGCAGTCCGGGTGCCTGGTCTTGAAGTGATGAAACTGCTTCATCGCCGGGCTCAGGTTTTCCATCGGTTGTGCCATACGGCCCGATTATACCCGCCCGGGAGGGTTTCTCAATTGCCTCGCCGGAGGTCGAGGAGCCGGGCCATCTTCGCCTTGGGTCTTGACGAAGACCGTGTTCAGGAGATAAACTGGTTAAATGAATCACGATCTTCATACACGTGATCGGATCCGGAGGAGTGATGACATGAATGGGACGAAAGCGATTTCCGCAGTGCTGCTGCTGGCGGTGGCCTTGGGGGCCGGCTCCTGCTCGCGCTGGCATGTGCGCGAGGACTGGTCGCTCGCTCTCGCAGGCGGCGACGACCTGCTCTCGACCGGCCTGATCGGCTGGCAGCAGATCGGCGGGGCGCAGGGGACGTGGCGCTTCCGGGATGGCGTCCTGTTCACCGAGGGGCAGGACGGCGGGTGGCTGGCGACGCTCCGCCGGTATGACGACTTCCGGCTGTCGCTTCAGTTCCGCGTCTCCCCTGGGGGCAACAGCGGGGTTTTTATCCGCTCGCCTCTGGAGGGCGATCCCGCCTACGCGGGCATGGAAATCCAGATCCTGGACGACTACGCCGAGCAATGGCGGGACCTGAACCCGTACCAGTACACCGGGAGCATTTACGACGTTCAGGCGCCGTCGGAGCGGGCGACAAAACAGGCAGGGCAATGGCAGACGATGGTCATCACCGCCCGCGGGACGCGAATCAAAGTCGCCCTCAACGGCAGGAAGATCGTTGACACGGATGTGACGTACTATCCTTATAAGGCGGATGTACACCCCGGCCTGACGCGCGATGGCGGGTATATCGGCCTGCAGAGTCACGGCAGCCGGGTCGAGTTCCGCAACGTGCGGATTCGGGGACTGTAGGAGTCGGAATGATCCGTGCGTGCGAAAGCACGCCGATCAGATCAAGGCGATTCGTCGGGATCAGCGACTAACATGAGGGCCGACGGATCGCTGCAAGCACCCCGACCCCCGACCGGGGTCGGATGAAGCCATGTACGGGAACGGGTGGTTGCATCCGCTCCCGTTTCTTTTGGGTACGGTGGGCATGGACTCGAACCATCGTCCAGTCGGAGCAGTAGTGGGGGTTCTATGAAGGTCAGGGTTGCAGCGAAATGCGGGTTCTGTCCCGGGGTTCGGAATGCCATTCGCACGGCCGAGCGGATTCTGGCTGAGTCCGGTCCGCAGGAGCGGGTCTATAGTCTGGGGCCGATCATCCATAACAAAGACGTCGTGGAGCGTTTGGCCACCGCCGGCCTGCAGACGGTCCAGTCGGCCGAAGGGGTCGATTCCGGGACGGTCCTGATCCGCTCCCACGGGGTTGCGCCCCAGGAATTGGATCGGCTCCGCGAGAAGGGCCTGCGGATCGTCGACGCCACCTGTGTTCTGGTCAAACGCGTTCAGGAGATCGCCAAACAGCTCGAAGAGGAGGGATACGAGGTCGTCATCATTGGGGAGGAGAATCACCCCGAGGTCCAGGGGGTTATGGGGTGTGTCCAGCACGTCGCGGTCGTTGCGGATGAGCAGGACCTGGGCAAGTTGCCCTCGGACAAGCGGCTCGGGATCGTCTGCCAGACCACGCAGAGTCCGGAACACTTCGGGCGGATGCTGGGGGCCATCGGTCGGGGCAGCTTTCGCGAGCTGAAGGTCATCAACACCCTGTGCAAGGAGGCGGTGAAACGCCAGGAATCCGCGATTGCCCTGTGCCAGGAGGTGGATATTATGTTCGTGTTGGGGGGGCTCCACAGCGCGAATACCCGCCGGCTGGCGGAGTTGTGCAAAAATCACAATAACGCCACCTTTCACTTGCAGAACTGGGATGAACTTGATAAAAATGTACTGTTTGGGCGGCAAGTGGCCGGGGTCACGGCCGGCGCGTCCACGCCGAACTGGGTGATTGATGAATTTGTCAAGCACCTGGAGAGCTTCGACGAAAAACGGTAGAATACCCGTTTCCGCTGCGTAGGCGGGAACGCGAAAGCGTTTGACTAACTTTTTGGTTACTGCAACACGCTGTGAGAGCCTGCCGGTGTGTATGTGGGGCATCGGCCGGCGAGATCCAAAACTCCACAGGGGAATGACATCGTATGGTAGATCGGAACTTAATCAACAGGCTGGGTTTGTCCGACGAGAAGCTGGAACAGCAGATTCAGGAGATGTTCGGGGACGGCGAAAACCAGTACCTCGAACAAGTGCTCCAGCGGAAAGTGGATTCTCGTCTGCCGGGCACCATTCTCAAGGGCACGATCGTTTCGCAGATCGGCAACGACGTGATTGTCGAGGTGGGCCTCAAGAGCGAGGGGGTGGTCGATGCGGGTGAATTCGATACTCCTGAAGAGGCGGCGCCGGGCACGGAGATCGAGGTCCTCCTGGAGGACACCGACTCCGAAAGTGGACTGATCCTGCTGAGCAAACGCAAAGCGGACATGATCCGGGGCTGGGAGTACATCATCAACACGAAGAAGGAAGGCGACGTCGTCAAGGGTCGCGTCATCCGCCGGATCAAGGGCGGTCTGCTCGTCGATATCGGCGTCCCCGTCTTCCTGCCCGCCTCGCAAGTCGATATTCGCAAGCCCGGAGACATCAGCCGGTTCATCGGCAAAGAAGTCGAGTGCAAGGTCCTCAAAATCGACGTGGAAAACCGCAACATCGTGGTTTCCCGCCGCAAGCTCATCGAGGAAGAACGCAAGGCCAGCAAGGACAAGATCCTCAACGAGATCGAGGTCGGGCAGCTCCGCAAGGGCGTCGTCAAGAACATCGCCGACTTCGGCGTGTTCGTCGATCTCGGCGGCCTGGACGGCCTGCTGCACATCTCGGACCTCAGTTGGGGCCGGATCTCCCACCCGTCCGAAGTGGTCAGCATCGATCAGGAGATCGAGTGCGTCGTCATCGGCGTGGACAAGGAGAACGAGAAGATCTCCCTGGGTCTCAAGCAGAAGCAGCCGAGCCCGTGGGAGAACGTCGAGAACAAGTACCCGGTCGGCTCTCGCGTCGGCGGCAAGGTCGTTAACGTGATGAACTACGGTGTCTTCGTCCGCCTGGAAGACGGGATCGAAGGTCTCGTCCACATCAGCGAGATGAGCTGGACCCGTCGGCTCTCGCACCCGAGCGAGATGGTCAACCTCGACGACGAGATTCAGGTGGTCGTGCTCAACGTGAACAAGGAGAAGCAGGAGATCTCGCTGGGCATGAAGCAGACAGAGCCGAACCCGTGGGAACTGGCGGCCCGCAAGTATCCGCCGGGGACCATTGTGACCGCGAACGTCCGCAGCATGACCAATTTCGGCGCGTTCGTCGAGATCGAGCCGGGCATCGACGGCATGATCCACATCTCGGACCTGAGCTGGACCCGCAAGTACGGCCATCCGAGCGAGGCCCTGCAGAAGGGCCAGGAGGTCAAGTGCGTCGTCCTCGAGGTCAACGAGGAAAAGCAGCGGATCTCGCTGGGCATGAAGCAGATGAGCGAGGATCCCTGGATTCACGCGATTCCCGAGAAGTACATCCCGGGCCAGATCATCAAGGGCAAGATCGCCAAGCTCACCAATTTCGGTGCGTTTGTCGAGCTGGAATCCGAGCTGGAAGGTCTGCTGCACATCTCCGAGCTGGCGGATCACAAGATCGACAAGCCGCAGGATGTGGTCAAGCCGGGCGACGAGGTCGAAGTGAAGATCCTGAAGGTCGATCCCGAAGCCCGCAAGATCGGCCTGAGCCTGCGAAGAGTCCAGTGGGCGGCGGCGCCGGCCCCCGAGGATCACGGCGCACCGGCTGCCGCACCAAAGAAGTCGCCGAAGCAGGCTCCCCGGCCTGTTGCGGCCGGCGACGCCGGCGGCGATACCCTCCGCATCAAGGACGCGCTCCTGAAACGAGCCCAGGCGAAAGCCGCCAGCGGCGACTCGCAAGAGCCCAGTCCCGAGCCTCCGACGCAGGGGTAGTCCGACCGAGCGAAGGATGAGAATAGCAGTGCCATACGGGCCTTCCCAATCAGGGGAAGGCCCGTTTCGTATTGCTGGGGCGGGCGTCTCCGCTCGCTTCTTACGACGGAGGTCGGAGATCCCGACGGCGGGCGCACGCGTCGCGGGCGCGATTCATCCTTGTGGGTGGGTTGTCTCGAGCTTTGGGAATCGACCCTGTCATTCCTGCGCCAAGCAGGAATCCAGGAACCGTGGGATTGAGCGCGACCCCATGAATGGATTCCCGCTCCGCGGGAATGACAACCCACGGTCCTACTGAACCTCCATCGCATCAGTGCAGATACGGACGTACACCCATGTCGTTGTCGCTCGGATGTAGTCATTGCGGCGGGGGGCGCCGGACGCTATAATCGATTGTCTTCTGTCATATTTCTGTCGTTCATACATAAGGAGTCATGGCAATGCTGCTCTGGCTGTTCAGGGGTATCTTCATCATCATCGTGATCTCGGTGCTGATGGTCAACGCCGCTTCCACGGTTCTCTCCGATGGCGCCAACTCCAACAGTTGGTGGGCGGTCGTGATCAGTGGGCTCGGACTGGTCGTGTTCTTCCTGCTGCTCGACATCCTGACGCCCAAGCGCAAGCTCACCGCCCTCGCGGGCGTGTTCTTTGGCCTGCTGGTCGGCATGCTGATTGCCGCCGTGCTGGCCCAAGCCGTGGATATGATCGGAGAGACGTACAAGATCCCGCTGGTGCCCCGGGCCAGCCTGGCGATCAAATGGATGTTCGGAATCTGCATCTGTTACTTCACGATCAGCATCGTGATGCGGACGAAGGACGATTTCCGTTTCGTCATTCCGTATGTCGAGTTCGCCAAGCAGACGAAGGGGTCGAGACCGCTGGTCCTCGACACGTCGGCGATTGTCGATGGTCGAATCGCGGATCTGTGCGAGAGCCGCCTGTTCGACGCCCCTGTCGTGGTACCTCGCTTCGTTCTGAACGAGCTGCAGCTCATTGCGGATTCCTCGGACAAGCTCAAGCGCAACCGCGGGCGTCGCGGCTTAGACGTGCTCAAGAAGATGCAGGCAAGCTCCACCATCGACGTCGAGATCGACGAGACCTCCGTGGCGGAAGTCGAGGAGGCCAAGGGGGTCGATCAGAAGCTGATGCTCTTCGCCAAGATCTACAACGGCCGGCTGGTCACCACGGACTATAACCTCACGAAGGTCGCCCAGGTCCGCGGGGTCGATGTCGTCAACATCAACGATCTGGCGAACTCGCTCAAGGTCGTGGCCCTGCCCGGCGAGACCATGCGGGTCCGGATCGTCAAGCCGGGGGAAGAGGCTGATCAGGGCATCGGCTACCTGGACGACGGGACGATGATCGTCGTCGAGGGGGCGCGGAGCAAGATCGGCAGGGACATCATTCTGAGTGTGACGAGTTCCCTGCAAACCTCGGCGGGCAAGATGATCTTCGGGCGGTTCGAGTCGTTCGTCTCGCAGGACGGCGGCGCCGACGCCCAGGCCGAGGGAGGGCGCCGCTCCGGCTGGCGCCGGCCCTCCAGTCCGAGCCCGTCTACGACGCAGCCCAGTTGAGAAGTCGCATAGGTCTCATAAGTCCCGTAGTTCCTATGCCGTCGCGGCAGTCGTCTGCAATTCCCGACGTCCGTTTCGCCTGCTTGTCGCCCGGATGCAAACGCCGACGCCCAGCGCGAAGCCCGCGGCGAAGAGCCACAGGGGGAATTGCTCCGCATAGTCCGCATGCGTGATTCGCCTGCCTCCAAGACAGAACGCCGCGATGACGATACATGTCGAAGCGAGCCAGCCCAGCCAGTCCCAGCGAGTGACGACCAGGGGCCGTCCGTGCGCGCAGCGATACAGAATCGCCGCGCCGAATGCGAACATCAGTGCCGACACGAGCACCGGGTACAGGGCCGCCGAAGCCCAGACCACGGGGATCAGGAACAGCACGTCCCAGTCCATGATCGACCCCGGCCAATCCAGCAGGACTTTGAGCCAGACGTAATAGAACACGTCCCACACGGCGAAGATGACCAGGAAATAGGCGGCTCGCTCCTGCATCAGACGTCCGAAGAGCCAGGCGGCCGTCAAGATCAGCACAAGGGTGGCCGCCTCCCGCCCGACTTCGATCACGAAGAGCCGCTTCGCTTCAGCGGTGACGCCGAACATCTCCAGCGGAAACGTGAAACCGTGCGGATGGAAGATCGCGCGCAGGTAGACCACAACGGCCGATTCGATGTACGCGAAGGCGATGCCGAAGACCACCGCGATTCCAAGCCTTTTGAGCATGTCTTGGGTTTGTGCGGTCACGTGGGTCGAGCCTCCCTCTGTTCGTCTCGCTACAGGGCAGCCAGCGCCTCCAGCAGCTTCGGGATGATCTCGGATTCGGACGCCGTCGCGATCTTCTGGCCATTGCGATAGAAATAGGCCTTGTCCTTCCCGGCGCAGATGGCGAAGTCGGCATCTGCGGCCTCGCCCGGCCCGTTGACCACGCAACCCATCACGGCGATGCGAAGCGGCTTGTCGAGCGATCGGATGGCCTGCTCGACCTTGCGAGCCAGCTCGACCACGTCGATCTCCGTGCGCCCGCACGTGGGGCAGACGATCAACTCAAGCCCTCGTTGTTCGCGAAGTCCCAGGGAGGTGAGGATCTCTTGGGCCATCCCCGTCTCGATCACCGGATTGCCCGCGGCGCTGACGCGGATCGTGTCGCCGATCCCCTCGGCCAGCAGGGTCCCCAGGGCGATGGCGGAAGGGATTCTCGCGTGCTCGGGCAAGCCGGCGTGGGTCAGGCCCAGGTGAAGGGGGTAACGGAACGCCGCCGCGATGCGTCGGTTGACCTCGATGGTTCGCAGCGTGTCGCTCGTCTTGGCGCTGAGCACCAGCCGGTCGAAACCGCGATCCTCGAAGAGACGCACGTACTGCGTCATCTCCGCGAGCATGAGGTCCACCCGCTCCGAGAAGGGGATCGGTTCCTGTGTCAGGTCCCGAATGCTGGCTTCGTTGACCCCGACACGGATCGCGACGTTGTGCGCCTTGGCGGCGTCGATGATGCGATGGATGTCGTCCCGGTTCTTGATGTTGCCCGGGTTCAGGCGGATCTTGGCGGCGCCGGCTTCGATGGCCTCGATGGCTCGCGCCGGACTGAAGTGGATGTCCGCAACCAGCGGCACACGGACCTGCCGAGCGATCAGGCCGAAGGCCTCCGTGTCGGCCTTCCGCGGCACCGCGATGCGAACCAGCTCACAACCTGCCTGGACCAGTTCCTCGACCTGCCCCACGCAGCGGTCGATGTCCGTCGTGGGAACCTTCGTCATGGACTGGATCACCACGGGGGCACAGGAACCAAGCGGCACGGAGCTAACGTGTACGGTTGTCGTCGTTCTTCGCGTAATCACGCGGAGATTGTAGCTTGTCTCGCCATGCCGGGCAAACTAAAATGCTCGCCTGCTGCGTGTTCGACTTCGACAGCGTCGTGCTGCACGCTACTTCAACTCAACCGATCCGTTCCCGCTCTCCATGTGAATCTTGCCGGCTCCATCGCCGATCCTGCCGACGATCTTCTTCTTGGTGAGTTCGCCGCTGGCCGTTATCGGCAGGTCCGTGTGAATTGCCCCGTAGCTCGTGCGCAGGTACACCTCGCCTGCGAACCGCTGCGGCGCCGCGAGTTCGACGCTGCCGTAGGAGCTCTTGAGCTGGGCATCGAGATCGGCCGGTGCGGCGGGCGCACAGGACACGTGGACGCTCCCGTTGCCCGACTCGGCTTTGAGAGTCGCCGCTGCGATCCCGGTCGCTGCGATACGGCCATACGAGGACGAGGCGTTCAAGGTCTTCGCCTCGGCGCCGTCCACCTCCACACTCCCGTTGCCCGAGTGCAGATCGATGGAATCACCCGCGAGGCGGCTGGCGGCGATCGCGCCATACGAGGACTTCGCCTCGCAGACGCCGAACCGGGCGTCGGAGATTCCGATTCGCCCATTCCCGCTCTGAAGCTTCAGGTCGCCGTCGGCGAAACCCTCGCAGGCGATCACGCCGTAGGATGTCTCCGCGGTCGTCGAACCTCGCAGGTTCGCCATGGTGATGGACCCGTTGCTGCTGTGAAGCCGGATGGACTGGCCGACCACATTGCGGCACTCGATGGAGCCATAGGAGGTGCTCAGATCGGTCCGGCCCTGAATGTCCCGGGCTTTGATCGAGCCGTTGTTGCTTGTGCCCACGACATGGCCCTCGACGCTCGAAATGTCCAGGCTGCCGTACTTGCTGTCGCATTGAATGTTCAGCCGCCGGGGGACCGCGATTGTGTAGCTGACGCTGATCGAACGATTGTTCTCCAGGTCGGGCTCGCGGGAGCGGATTCTCAGGGTCGATCCGCTGATCTGATCGACGATCTCCACCTGTTCCGCCAAGGTCTGGGCCTCTTCCTCGGTTGGCGCGTGGGCGACAATCCTGGCTTCGAGACTACAGTCGGCCGTGTCCGTCCCGGTGACGGTGACAGACCCGCCCCGCGTGGCCACGTCGAGTGTGTCGGACCCGCCCAAAGCGATCTGCCGGGTGATGGTCCTCTCAGATTTCGACTGGCTGGTTCCACCCCAACTGGTCAATTCCTCGTTGCAGCCGGATACGGTGACGAGCAGCAGACTGCCCAGGATGTATGAGAGGCTGTGCCTCAGAGAACGCGATTTCATCATGTTGTCTCCTTGATTGGTGGTTCAGCGGATCGTGATCGATCCGTCGCTGGTCTTCAGGTAGATTCTGCCTTCGCCGTCGCCGATGGCGCCGCTGAGGGACTTGCCGACCTTGCCGCGAATGGTGATGGGTAGATCCGTCTGAATCCAGCCGTCATTTGTGCTGGCGTCGATCGCCGCGGACAGGCCCGGCGGGGTGACGAGCGTAATGCTGCCGTCCGACGTGGTCGCCGTGACGTGGAGGGCCTTCGGTGCGTCGGGCGTGTACTCGATGCGAATGGTCCCGTCGTTGGTGCGGACCTCGGCCTCGCCTGCACGAAGGCCCTCTATGGTGATGGACCCGTCGGATGAGTTGGCCCTGACGGACGCGACCGTCACGTCCGAGAGATGGATGCGACCGTCGCTCGTGTGGCTGTCGAGGGTTTGGCCCTTGAGTCTGGCGCATGTGATGCTGCCGTCGGAGGTTCTCAGACGGGTGTCGCCGTCGATGTCGGTGGCTTCGATGCTTCCGTCGGAGGTCCGGGCCTCGACGGTGCCCGTGATGTTGGCGATGTCGATCGAGCCGTCGCTCGTCGAGAGGATCAAATTGGTTTGTGTGGGCAGGCTGCCCTGGAGCGAGACGCTGAACCACGCGTTGCGGATAACAGGCGGCCTGTCGATGACGACTTGCAGGCCCTTGTCGGTGGCTTCGAGCCGGACACCGATCTGTTCGATAAGCTCCTGGGCGCGTTCCTCTGTCCTGGCGTGTGCGGCGATTGTCGCCTGGAGCGTGCATTCGCTCGTCTGAGTTCCTTGGAGACGGATCGAGCCGTCGTCCGTGTCGGCCAGGAAGGATGAGCCCGCCTCCAGAGGGGCCGCCAACGGCACCACTTTCTCGCACCGCGTCGTCGAGTCGCCGACGTTGACGTAGACGCACGACGTGCAGCAAAAGAGCATCAGAGCCAGTGCGCCCGACAGGGCGGCTCTCATGGAGAATCCTCTTGCCATATTCTTGCCCCTTCCTTTCGCAGAAGCCTGGATAGTCCGGCGACGACCGGAGATTCCTCACTACGCCGCACCATTGTACCCATCGGTACTACAGTCGTGCCAGGGTCTGCGAGATTTCCGGAGAAATGCGTTTCTCGTTCCCTCTCCGTGAGAACGACCCCGACACGTTGCGAAGTGTATTTGACGTGTGGCAGCCTGCTGATATAATGACCGCTTCGTTCGTGCTCTCGGCATTGGCTCCCTCGGGGAGTGACGATGCGAGATCTCGATGGACTCAGAACACGGGTGTCTTCGTTGTTGTGCGATGGAATTATGATTGCCGGACTTACGATTGCAGATTTGGCGCGACCCGCAGAGCCGAGGCTTGCCCGCCTCTACGACGTGGCGCTGGTAGTAGGTGGATCGATCCTGATCGCGGTGCTGGCCCAGATCGCGGTGGGGTACCCTGTTCCGATCACGGGCCAGACCTTCGGCGTGCTGCTGGCGGGTGCCCTGTTGGGCTCCAAGCGGGGCGTCCTGTGCGTCCTCGCCTACCTTGCGGAAGGCATGATGGGCCTGCCCGTCTTCTCGCACGGCCGGGCCGGGCTGACCATGTTCTTCGGGCCCACCGCAGGCTATCTCGTGGGTTTCGTGCCCGCCGCGTATATCGTGGGCGTGCTGGCGGAGCGGGGTTGGGACCGCCGGGCGGATACGACCTCGCTGGCGATGGTCCTCGGCAGCGCCGGGATGTACGCCTGCGCCCTGACGTGGCTGTCCTGCCTGGATTCCCTGCTGGGCAAGCCCCTGGGCGGCGGCGTCCTGGCGGTCGGCCTGTACCCGTTCCTGGTGGGCGACGTCCTGAAGATCGTCCTGGCGACGATCCTGCTGCCTTCCGGCTGGAAATTGCTGCGACATTTTCGAGTTGATAATCCCGCCGAGATGTGATAAAGTGACTCTCGTTCGCCTGAACGGGCTGTTTGGGGAATAGTGTAATGGTAGCACAAATGACTCTGGATCATTTAGTTAAGGTTCGAATCCTTATTCCCCAGTTCTCCTAAGTCCTTGCGAGACAGTAGTTTACAAACCAGCGGTTGACGCCACGCCAGAGAAATGGTCTGAGAAACGGTGTACATCAGCGTGTGCGGGCAGGGCGTCTTCTCTTCTGCTGCCTCACTTCATCTTCCTGGCAATGGAAATCAGCCCCTCGGTATCGCGAAGCTGTAGGTCCCCGCTGGAACCGAGAGCGTAGTGATCCCCATGAGTGGAACCATCCGCATAATCGAACCGGCGACCAAGCGGAGATCTCTTCTCAACGATTTCCTTCTTGAGGCTACTACCGTCTTTGAACCTCCGCTCAACGAATAGCTTCCCCTCTTTCTGGAAAATCGTGATGCGACTTGCGACACCGGGCCTCTCGTCGAGCCAGTACCCAATGGTCTGCTGATTGGCAGGCGTGGGCTTGTCCTCTTCCTCCGCCGCCAAGCTGGTCGCCTCTTGGAGCTTCGGTTGCTCGAAGTGATTGCGATGGCTCTCGTGTGAGTCAGGATTGCTGCTGACCATTGCGCCAACGATCAGCAGGCCCACGATGGCTACGAGTGCGAGTCGGTGTTGCATATCTATCCTCCCAAGGGCGCCCCTATCCCCACCGATATCGGCGCTCCCACGGCCAGGCTTTACTACAGTCGTAATAGCACACCTTCACTTTCGCTAAGAATCTCACCGACCGTTCAGCGGGGACCTATCCACTCCCCCACAGACCGTCTCTGGGCTCCCGAACCTTGCTGAGAATTGGTATCAGGCGACCGGCTTCTCGGCAAGAAGGTCCGCATACATCTTCTCCAGCTTCTCGCACTCCGCCCGGAGATACTCGCTCTGCGGGTTGTACCGCAGGTCGTTCTTCACCTGGGCCAGCTTCCGCTCCGTAAGGCTGAGCCGGGTGTGCCACTGCGTCGTGCACGTCGGTGTCGAAGCCAGTCTCGCGCGATCAGCCGAGATTGGGGAGATTCTGCGTGACTGTTCCCGTGGGGAATCCGTAGAATCGGAGGCGACCAGATGTGTCACTGCGGAAGGCTTGCTGTCATGTGCAGGGCGCATATCGATGTTTACGAGCAAGTCCGCGACGCCGTACCCGACAGGGTACATACAGGAGATGTGCCATGGTACAACTCATCTGCTCCGGTTTTGTTCTCGTGTCGCTCGTCTCCACGGGTCTGTTGATGGGCTCGGAAGGTTCGCAGCCGTTGCGCCAAGCGGCGCCGGGGCTGGCCTCCAAGTACGTGGGAGACGACGGGTTACAAAGAGATCCGGCGGTCGTCTTTGCCGAAGATTTCGAGGAGGGCAATCTCGATGCGGTGTGGTCGCGGTGGGAGAATATCGAGAGTAAGGAGATCATGTCGCTGTCCGCTGATGTGCCGGCCACGACCGGCGGCAAACGGTCGCTCCTGATGACCCATATCGGCGGCCAGAGCACCGGCGGCCACCTGTATCGGCGACTGCTGCCGGGATATGAGAAGCTGCACGTGCGATTCTACGTGAAGTTCGATCCCGGCTGCTACCCGATCCATCACTTCGTCCACGTCGGAGGGTACAATCCGCCGACGCGGTGGCCGCAGGGGGGAGCAGGCACCCGGCCCAAGGGCGACGAGCGGTTCACCACGGGCGTCGAGCCCTACGCCGATGAATGGCGGTGGGACTTCTATTCCTACTGGATGGGCATGCGGTCCTCGCCGGACGGCAAGTCCTGGGGGCATGACTTCGTGAACGATCCGAAGCTTGTGGTCGAACGTGGTCGGTGGATTTGCGTCGAGCTGATGATGAAGATGAACGACCCCGCAACCGACAGCAACGGTGAGCAGGCCCTCTGGATCGACGGCCGGCCCTGGACCAAGGACGGGCAGACTCTCAGCCATCTGGGTCTGGGTTTTCCGCGAGGCAAGTGGGTCTGGGATAGCTTTCTGCCCGATCCGGACGGCGAACCGTTCGAGGGGTTCCGCTGGCGGAGCACGGATGATCTGAATCTGAACTTCTTCTGGCTGCTGCTGTACATCACGAAGGCGCCCGCGGGTCACGTGAGCAAGGTCTGGTTCGACGACATCGTCGTCGCCCGCGAGTACATCGGTCCCCTGAATCCAGGCAAGCCGCAGTGATGCGAGCAGGCGGCATCTTCACGCGATCTCCGCGATGATCGGTGTATGGTCGCTGGGACGCTCGGCGGCGCGGGGCTCCTTGTCGATGGTACAGGCGGTGCACCGGTCCGCCAGGGGGGCGGTGCCCAGGATGTGATCGATCCGCCATCCGCGGTTCTTCTGGAAGAAGTTCCCGATTCTGTAATCCCAGAATGTGTATTGGCCCGGCTCGGAGCAGTGCTTGCGGAACAGATCGGCGAAGCCCCACTCCATCACCTCCGCCAGTGCCCTGCGGACCGTGGGATGGTAGCAGACATGGCCCTCCAACGCGACGGGATCGTACACGTCGATGGGCAGCGGCGCGACGTTGAGGTCTCCCACCCAGAGCACCGGTTCGTTGGGTCTGAACCTCTCGCGAAAATATGCGAGGAGGCGTTTGAGCCAATCGAGCTTGTACTGGAAGCGTTCCGACGTGGCGAGGTAACCCTGCGGGACGTAAGTGTTTACGATTGTGATGCCCCTGATGGCCGCCGTCACGATCCGAGGCTCGTCCTTCGGCTCGTCCGGGAGTCCGAATTCCACTCGTTCGATTTCGTGCGGGGAGAGGATGGCGACGCCGTTGTAGGTCTTCTGGCCGCGGAATGCGCATGCGTAGCCGATTTCACGGAACGCCTCCCGGGGAAAATCGGCGTCCTGGACCTTGGTTTCCTGCACGGCCAGGATGTCGGGTCGGTTCTTCTGGAGCCACGAGAGGACGATCGGCAGTCGGACACGGATCGAGTTGACATTGAAGCTGGCGATTCTCATCAGATTCCACTCCGTGAAGTCCGTAAGTCTATGTGCCCCAACAGGTTGTCAGACCCCTGCGAGTGTCCGGACCGGGGTTGACGCTCCTCTGATGGTACCCGGCGGGCCCGTCGATGACAACGGGCTCGTGATGGCATGCATAGTTAGTAGCAGGGAATTTAGGGGGAATAATGAACCCATGGGCCTTGGGATCTGTAATCGCCAATGGCACGTGCCGTCCTAGAGGCCGTGGGTCCCGGCGCGATGCAGGGGTGGCCGCACGAGTTGTGTATTTCTCGCGAACAGAGGTCTTGACCGGGGAGTGTTTAGTACACTAATATAATAGAGATAGTAGGAGATTAGAAGAAATGAAACTCTCGACACGTACTCGTTATGGGATGCGAGCGATCATTGAGCTGGCCCAGCACGAGGACAAGCGTCCCCTTCAGTTGAAGACGATCGCCGAACGGCAGGACATCTCGGTCAAGTATCTCGAACAGCTCATGAGTCTGCTTCGCTCGGCGGGATTCGTCCGAAGCGTCAGAGGCTCCAAGGGGGGGTACACGCTGGGTCGGCCGGCGGACCAGATCACGCTCAGTGAGATCTTCCGATGTCTTGAAGGTGCGGTGACGACCGCCGAGTGCGTCGATGAAGAATCCTACTGTGCGAGGTCGGCGGATTGTGCGGCCCGCGACGTCTGGATACGGGTCGAGAAGGCCATCCAGGACGTCCTGGGCTCCATCCGACTGTCCGACCTGATCCGCAAGTCGAGGAACGGCAGGGCGGAATACCAGATTTGAAGGCTGGGAGCATAGGTGCATGAGCGCTGTATTCGAGGACATCGCAGCCGCGGTGGGGTATACGCCCTTGGTGCGGATTAACAAGCTCGGTTCAGGCAAGGCTGAAATCCTGGGTAAGCTGGAATCGAAGAACCCCTGCGGCAGCATCAAGGACCGGATCGCCAAGTACATGGTCGAGGCGGCCGAGGAGGCTGGGCTCATCGGGCCCGAGACCGTGCTTGTGGAGCCCACCAGCGGCAACACAGGCATTGGCCTGGCGTTCATCTGCGCCGCCAAAGGCATCCCGCTGATTCTGACCATGCCGGAGTCGATGAGCATCGAGCGGCGAAAGCTCCTGCTGATGTTCGGCGCCCGGATCATCCTGACGCCGGCCGACCGCGGTATCCGAGGGGCCGTCGAGAAGGCCGAGCAGCTCGTGGCGGCCAATCCCAAAGCCTGCATGCTCCAGCAGTTCAAGAACCCCGCCAATCCCAGGGCGCATCGTGAGACCACGGCCAAGGAGATTTGGATCGATACGGACGGGAAGGTCGATATACTGGTGTCGGCCGTAGGGACCGGCGGTACGTTGACCGGCTGCGGCGAGGCGCTCAAGGCCAGGAATGCCGACCTGAAGATTGTCGCGGTCGAGCCGAAGGACTCGGCGGTTCTTTCGGGGGGCAAGCCGGGACGCCACAAGATCCAGGGGATCGGGGCGGGTTTCGTCCCCGAGGTCCTCCAGACCGGCCTGATCGACGAAGTCCTTCAGGTCTCGAACGAGGATGCCCTGCAGACGGCCCGCCGGCTGGCCGCGGAAGAGGGGATTCTCTCCGGCATCAGCGGGGGCGCGAATATCTGGGCGGCCGTCCGGTTGTCGCACCGCCCGGAGAACGAAGGCAAGACGATTGTCACCTTCATCTGCGACACCGGGGAACGCTATGTTTCCACCGAGTTGTTCGAGAACCTTCCCGAACCGGAGAAGGCATGAATTGGAGCAGAGGCTTTTGCTGAATGACGAAAGATAGACTGACAAACAAGACGCTCGACCGACTGGTGGACGAGATCACGGAGACCTACGACGGCGATCTCGGCATCAACTTCATCGATGCCTCCAATCTGCCTGTGCGGGGCAAGATCATCGAAGTGCTCGACCTGCTGATCGAGCTGCTCTTCCCGGGGCACACGGGCAGCAAGGCGATCACCCGCTCGAACGTCCGATACATCGTGGGCGATCTGCTCAGTCAGGTGTACACGGAACTTGCCGAGCAGGTCGAGCGGGCGTACCAGTATCAGTGCCGCATCAACAACTGCACGCATTGCGACTGCGGGACGATGGCCCGCAAGGTGACGAGTGAGCTGCTGGGCGAGGTGCCGCGAATTCGCGGGGTTCTCAAGACCGACGTGCGGGCGGCCTACGAAGGCGACCCCGCGGCCACGTCCTACGAGGAGATCGTGATGAGCTATCCGTGCATCATCGCGATTGCCACGTATCGGGTCGCGCATGAGCTCTACGTCCGCCAGGTCCCGTTGATTCCGCGAATCATGTCCGAGTGCGCCCACATGAAGACCGGCATCGACATCCACCCGGGGGCCACGATCGGCAGCGGGTTCTTCATCGATCACGGCACCGGCGTCGTCATCGGCGAGACCTCCGTGATTGGCAACAACGTGAAGATCTACCAGGGCACGACGCTTGGGGCGCTGAGTTTCCGGCGGGATGAACGCGGTCGCATCATCAAGGGCGGCAAACGCCACCCGACCATCGAGGACGATGTGACGATCTACGCGGAAGCCACCATCCTTGGCGACGTCACTATTGGCAAAGGCGCCGTTATCGGCGGCAACACATGGGTCAAGGAGTCCGTGCCGCCGGGAGTGACCGTGTCGAGTCCCGGCGCGGACCTGGTGTATCGCAAGCAGAAGACCGCAGGGCAGAAGAACACCTGATCGCCGCATCGGGAAGACGCGGCGATTTCATGCTGGAGAATGAGTTGGATCAGAAGCTGTTCGATGAGATTCGGGAGTGGAGGGACAAACGCCATGCCGTCATTCTGGCGCACAATTACCAGCCGGCGGAAGTTCAGGACGTGGCGGATTTCTGCGGGGATTCCCTCGGGTTGAGCGTCCAGGCATCGAAGACGGACGCGGAGGTGATTGTCTTCTGCGGCGTGCGATTCATGGCCGAGACGGCCAAGATCCTGTCGCCCGGCAAGACCGTTCTGCTCCCCGACCGGCGGGCGGGCTGTCCGATGGCGGACATGATTACGGCGGGCCAGTTGCGGGCCCTCAAGCAGAAGCATCCGGATGCGCTGGTGGTCTGCTACGTCAACAGCACCGCCCTCGTCAAAGCCGAGAGCGATTACTGCTGCACCAGCTCCAACGCTGTCGCGGTCGTGCAGTCGCTGCCGAAGGACCGGGAAATCCTCTTTGTGCCCGACCAGCACCTGGGTCGATTCGTCGAGCAGCAGACGGGCCGACGCCTGATCCTGTGGCCCGGATACTGTCCGACTCACGTCTCGATCTCGGAGGACGACATCACCCAGGCCAAACGCCTGTATCCGGATGCGGTCGTGATCGCTCATCCCGAGTGCTCGGAACCCGTGAAGGACCTGGCCGATGCGCTGCTGAGCACGGGCCAGATGCTCAAGTTCGTCCAGAACAGCCCGGCCAAACGGTTCCTTGTGGCGACCGAGATCGGCATGATCCATCCGCTGAAGAAGGCCCGTCCGGATGCGGAGTTCATCCCGGCCAGCAGGCGGGGCGTCTGCCCGAATATGAAGAAGATCTCGCTCGAGAATGTCCTGGCTTCGCTCACGAACCTGCAATTCCCGATGGAAGTTCACGACGAGGTCCGGCTCCGGGCGGCCAAGGCCCTCGAACGAATGGTGCAGATCCAGCCCGGGAACTGACTTCTGTTGGAGAGCACAGGGAGTATGAGGGCAACACGGGGGACTTATGACGCAGGAACGACGACATCATCGCCGATTTCGAACAGGTATTTAGGGCGAGCGTGAAGCGTGAGAACGGGTCCCATACGTCCCATCGGTCCTATGGGTCCTATTCCTCAGATAGTGACAGAATCATCAAGGACAAAGAACTGCCATGTGGGAATACACCGACAAAGTCATGGATCACTTCCTCAACCCGCGGAACGTGGGCGAGGTCGAGAACCCCGACGGCGTAGGCGAAGTCGGCTCGCTCGCCTGCGGCGACGCCCTGAAGCTGACGTTCAAGCTCGACAAGAAAGGGCGGATCGCGGACGTCAAGTTCAAGACGTTCGGCTGCGCCAGCGCCATCGCCAGTTCCTCCGTTCTGACGGAGTTGATCAAGGGCAAGACGCTCGAAGAGGCGATGAAGGTGACAAACCGCGACATTGCGGACTACCTGGGCGGCCTGCCCGAGCAGAAGATGCACTGTTCCGTGATGGGTCAGGAGGCCCTGGAGGCGGCCATCGCGAACTATCGCGGCCATGCCGCCGCTCCGCACGACCATGAGCACGGCGCCCGCGTCGTCTGCACCTGTTTCGGGGTCACCGACAAGGAAATCGAGCGGGTGATCCGCGACAACGATCTGACGACGGTCGAGCAGGTGACGAATTACTGCAAGGCCGGCGGCGGTTGCGGCGGCTGCAAGGGAGAGATCGAGAAGATCATCCAGGCGGTTCAGGGACAGAAGGTCAAGGAACAGAGCGTGCCGACGCCCGCGAAAGGGAAGAAACTGACCACCATCCAGAAGATCCAGCTCATCCAGCAGACGATCAACGAGCAGGTCCGGCCGGCTTTACGCGCGCACGGTGGCAATATCGAGCTGATCGACGTCGAGGGCGACAAAGTCATCATCGCCTTTCGCGGCATGTGTGCCCAGTGCAAGGTCAGCGAGTTCACGATGAGAGATGTGGTCGAAGCCAAGCTCCGCGAGTTCGTCTCCGAAGACCTGTGTGTCGAGGAGGACAAAGACTCGCTGGAGACCGGGCACGAGCACAAAGGATAGGGAATGAAGACCATTTACTTCGATAACAACGCGACGACGCGGGTGGACGACGAGGTCTACGAAGCGATGAGGCCGTACTTCTGCAGCCTGTACGGCAACCCGTCGAGCATGCACACATTCGGCGGCCAGGTCGGCATCCAGGTCCGCGAGGCCCGCGAACGGGTCGCCCATCTGCTCGGCTGCGATCCGAGCGAGATCATCTTTACCAGTTGCGGGACGGAGAGCGACAGCGCCGCCATTCACGGGACGCTGGCGGCTTCGCCGCACAGGCGAAAGGTCGTTACGACCCGCGTGGAACATCCGGCGGTTCTGGCCGTCTGTCGCGAGTTGGAGAGCCACGGCTACACGGTCATCGAGCTAGGCGTCGACAAGCTGGGCCGCCTGGACCTGAACGAGCTGGAGCGGCACCTCGACAACGACACCGCCCTGGTCTCGATCATGTACGCCAACAACGAGACCGGCGTGATCTTCCCCGTCGAACAGATTGCCGAGATGGTCACCAACCGGGGCATTGTCTTCCATACGGATGCCGTCCAGGTTGTCGGGAAGATCCCGCTGAACCTCTCGAAGAGCCGGATCAACCTGCTGAGTCTGTCGGGCCACAAGCTGCACGCGCCCAAGGGGGTCGGCGTCCTGTACGTCAAGAAGGGAACGCGAATCGCCCCCTGGATGCTGGGCGGCCACCAGGAGGGCGGCCGGCGGGCCGGGACGGAGAATGTTCCAGGCATCGTCGGCTTGGGCAAGGCCTGCGAACTGGCCGAGCGACACATGGAGGAGGAGAATACCCGCGTGAAGGCCCTGCGGGACAAGCTCGAACGCGAGATCCTGGCGTCCTGCACGGACAGCCGGGTCAATGGCGATACGCTGGCCCGCCTGCCCAACACGACCAACATCAGCTTCGAGTACATCGAGGGCGAGGCCATCCTCCTGCTGCTCGACCGCTTCGGCATCTGCGCCAGTAGCGGTTCGGCCTGCACCTCCGGCTCGCTCGAGCCCTCCCACGTGCTCCGCGCGATGGGCGTGCCGTTCACCGCGGCCCACGGGTCGATCCGCTTCAGTCTGAGCCGGTACAACACCGAGGACGAGGTCGATTTCACCATCCAGAAGATGCCGCAGATCATCACCCGGCTCCGTGAGTTGTCGCCCTTCGTCCAGAACAGCGTCCTGAGTCGCTGACCTGTCACGATCCCGTGAGCAGAGCAGCGACGATGTGTCTCGCAGATCTTCTCCTGTGCGCTGTGCTTTCAGTCCGCCTTCAATGAACTTGCCTCGGACATCCGGTGTATATCTGGCTGCGGATGTTGGACCCCCATGCTGTGGGGTTTCCAAGGGCTTTCGCAAAACGGACATGAATGAGGTACCAGTATGGGGCAAGGCAAACGCATCGTGATTGTGGGCGGAGTGGCGGGCGGGGCGTCCGCAGCCGCCAAGGCCAGGCGCGTCAGTGAAGACGCCGAGATCGTCTTGTTCGAGCGGGGCAGCGATATCTCCTTTGCCAATTGTGGCCTTCCCTACCATGTGGGCGGGATCATCCAGGACCGGGCGAGGCTCCTGGTCCAGAGTCCCGAGGCCATGCGCCGACGCTTCGCGGTCGATGTCCGCACGCAGAGCGAGGTGATCCGCATCGACCGCGGCAAGAGGGTCGTCGTCGTCCACGACAAGGCCAAAGACAAGCAATACGAGCAACCCTACGATGCTTTGATCCTCAGTCCCGGTGCCGAGCCGGTCCGGCCTCCGATCCCGGGCGCCGATCACAGGAAGGTGTTCACGCTCCGCAATCTGACGGACATGGATGCGATCAAGGCGGTCGTGGACGCTGCCTCCATCAAGTCCGCCGTTGTCGTCGGAGGCGGATACATCGGCCTGGAGATGGCGGAAGTTCTGACGCATCGCGGGCTGGCCGTGTCGCTGGTGGAACTGGAGCCCCAGGTAATGGGCCCGATTGATCCGGAGATGGCGACGCCGCTGCACGAGCATCTGCGTCTCAAGGGCGTGGACCTGTGTCTCGGCAGCAGCATCACCGCGATCGAAGACCGGGACGGACAAATCGAGGCACGACTCAGCTCGGGACGGGCCATTCCATGCGGTCTGGTCATTCTGGCGATCGGGGTTCGCCCGGAGGTGAAGCTGGCTGCCGAAGCGGGACTGACCATCGGGCAGCGCAGAGGGATCGTCGTGGACGACCATATGCGGACCTCGGACCCGGACATCTATGCGGTCGGTGACGCGGTCGAGGTTCAGGATTTCGTCGGCGGATTTGCGGCGGTGATTCCGCTGGCCGGTCCGGCGAATCGGCAGGGTCGAATCGCGGCGGTCAATGCGTTGGGCGGAGACGCCGCCTACGATCGGACTCAGGGCACCGCGATCTGCAAGGTCTTCGATCTGGCTGTGGGCATGACCGGGCTCAGCGAGAAAGCGCTCAAACGGGCAGCACGGACCTATGAGAAGATCTACGTGCATCCCGCCAGCCACGCAGGGTACTATCCGGGCGCGATGCAGATGAGTCTGAAGTTGCTCTTCGACCCCCTGACCGGCAAGATCCTCGGCGCCCAATGCGTCGGAGCCGACGGCGTGGACAAGCGGATCGATGTCCTGGCGGTCGCGATTCGGGCGGGCATGACCGTCTACGACCTGGAGAGGCTCGAACTGGCCTATGCGCCGCCTTTCGGCTCCGCCAAGGACCCGGTGAACTACGCGGGCTTTGCCGCCGCCAACGTCCTGCGAAAAGAGACGCAGATCTGCCACGCGGCCGATGTCGTCAACCCCGGTCCCAGGCAGTTGCTCCTGGATGTGCGGACCGCGTCGGAAGTGCAGCAGGGAACCATCCCGGGCGCGATCAATATTCCGCTCGACGACCTCCGCAATCGTCTGAGCGAGCTGCCTCGGGACAAAGAGATCCTGGCCTTCTGCCAGGTCGGCCTGCGAGGTTACCTGGCCTGTCGCACTCTGTCCCAACACGGGATTGCCTGCCGGAATCTCTCGGGCGGGTACAAGACCTATTGTCACGTCGTAGGTCGAATGTCCGATAAGCCCACCGCCGAGCAGGAGGTCAGAGAAGATGCTGGACAGGGGGGTGAGAACCCGCCGTCCACCTCTGAGGAGCCGCTGCGGATCGTCAAGGACATCGACGCCTGCGGCCTGCAGTGCCCCGGCCCGATCATGCAGCTCAAACAGGCGATGGATGAGGTCCAGCCCGGACAGGCCGTGCGGATCTCCGTCTCCGATCCTGCCTTCGCTGCGGATCTGGACGGCTGGTGCCACGCGACGGGGAATCGGCTGAGGGGCAAACAACTCGCCAAGGGAGTGCTTGTCGCAGTCGTGGAGAAAGGCGAACGTTCGCAGACGCCGGCGCAGGCAGCGACCTCCGATCACAAGACTCTCGTGGTCTTCAGCGACGCCTTCGACAAGGCGATGGCCGCGTTCATCATCGCCAACGGCGCCGCCGCGATGGGCAGCGGCGTGACGATGTTTTTCACATTCTGGGGCCTGAACCTGCTTCGTCGCTCGCAGCCCGTCGTCGTGCAGAAGACCCGCATCGAGCGGATGTTCGGCTGGATGATGCCTCGCGGCGCCAGCAGGACGACCCTTTCCAAGATGAACATGGTTGGCTTGGGGACCGCCATGATCAAGGACATCATGCGGAAGAAGAACGTCCTGTCCCTGCCCGAGCTGATCGCGGCCGCACAGAAGAGCGGCGTGCGACTGGTCGCCTGCACGATGACCATGGACCTCATGGGCATCAAACGCGAGGAACTCATCGACGGTGTCGAGGAAGGCGGCGTCGCGATGTACCTGGACCGCGCCGGCTCCGCGAATGTGAACCTGTTCATCGGCTGATGGATGCGAGCATGCAGCGGGAGTTGTCGACGAATGACCCGCGAGAGTCACGCATCGACGCCGAAGACGGTTCGCAGGACGAAGCCCACGAGAAAGCTGAAGGCCGCGACGCCCAGGCTCAGACCCGCCATCTCCAGGAAGCGGCTCTTGAACGGCTCGCTCCTCGCGACCGAAATGTAGTAGTTGAACGCCGCGATGATCCCGATCGCTGCGACGAGCGTGCAGGCGAGACTGACGAAGTAGTTCGACAGGACCATGTAGGGGAAGATCAGGACCAGGACCGTCAGGAGGTATGCGACGCCCGTATAGACCGAGGCCTTGAGCGGGTTCTTCGTCGTCTCTTCGGATTTCGTCGAGAGATAGGAGGAGGCTGCCATGGACAGGGCCGCCGCGATCCCGGTGACGGAGCCGGTCAGCGCGATGAGCTTGGCGTCCCGTAGGGCCAGCGTCAGGCCCGCCAGAGCGCCGGTCAGCTCGACCAGCGCATCGTTGAGCCCGAGGACCATCGAGCCGGTGTAGCGAAGCCGCTCTTCGTCGAGCATCGCGAGCAGGGCGGTCTCGTGCTCCTGCTCGTCCTTCATGATCGCCTCGGCCTCGGGGATCACGGCCAGCAGTTGCTCATAGCTGCCTTGGGCCTTCTCCTCGGCGTTCTCCATGAGCTTGACGCCGAAGGTGAAGCCCAGGACCTGGCTGATCCAGAAGTACTTCGAGATCGCCCAGTGATCGGGAGCCACGTTCTCCTGCGTATAGGCCCGCCACTGCTCGTAATGCCGCATCTCGTCGGCCGCGATCTTCTCCAGAACCTTTCGGTTCTCCGCGGACTTGACCGTGCCGGCCAGTCGGCTGTAGATATGGTTCTCGGTGATCTCGACCCGCTGGAAGGCCAGCAGCTTCTGTCGTATCTCCGGACTCAAGTCCATTCTCTTGCTCCATGGCATCCGTCGTTTGTAGTGACGCCGTAAGGCGTTATCTTGTCTTCTACGTACGAGATATGCCCTTACGGGCACACTACGAACGGGCTGCGCCTGATGCTGCCGCATCGGGGGCAGCTATTCCTTCGCTCGCTTGCCCAGCTTCGTGAAGAAGTCCCGGAAGATCGGGTCTCGGTGGACGAAGTTCACTGCGCGGATCATATGCCTGGACTGGTCGAAGCTGAACGTGTAGTTGTCTGTTACGATGGGGCTGTGCACGAGGTCCGAGGGCAGCCATTTGTCGTTGACCAGCCAGGCGACCGCGGTCATGTCCCACAGGACTTTGGACCAGGCGAAGTGGTCCTTGTGGTAGTCCTTGAAGATGGTCAGCAAGTAGTCGCCGATCGGGCCGCGACCGCCGACGTACCGCTCCATCTCGGGCACGGTCGTCGCGAAGTGCGTCACGACGGGCGTGCAGGGCAGTTGCACGAGGGGTACGCCGGAGTCGAAGACGACGCGGGAGGCCTTGAGATCCTGCATGTAGTTGAATTCCCGCTGGTGCGGCCAGGCGTGCCCGTTGCCGCCCAGCCAGACCACGACGATGTTCTGGATGATCGAAGGCTCGATGAGGATTGCACTGGCGACGTTGGTGATCGCACCGACCGCCGCAACGTACAGTGGGTCCTCGGGGTTGCTCTTCTTCGCCTGCTCGATCAAATTGAGAGCAGCGGGGGATCGCTCGGGCTTCTCCACGTCCTTGATCCAGTTCGTGCTGCCTTTGAAAGCGAATCCATCGGGCGACTTACCGAGCTTGTCGAGCACCCGCAGGATCTCCTCATAGCTCTTCTCCATCCCATCACCCGGCCCGCTGGACCGGTTGTTGTGGAACGGCGCCGCATAGACCGCCTGCACGTCCAACTCCGGCGAGATCAAGGCATAGACCAACGCAAACTGGTCGTCGATCTCGTTATAGGTGTCGGTATCCAGGACCATCCGCACAGGCCGTTCGGCACGGGGCTGAAGCATCTCAATCCGTCGGCTCTCTGAAGCCACCGGGAATCGCTGGGCCAGAGCCAACCCGCTTATCACAGTCGCGCCCACCAGAAGTGCAACAACAATCTGTCGTTTCATGATCGCTCTCGTATTACGACCTTACATGCTTAAGGCTCAAACACAAAACGATGGTTCTCGAAAAGACGAAATGCCTTCTCATGCACGGCACTCAGGTGAACGGATCGTGTCTTGATCTCGGTCTGGAAGGCCCCATTCCAACCCACAGATCAAGGCAATCCACCTTGTGTCCGGCGTGCACAAGTGAGGCAACTACTTGGTACAGTTCCGCCATCGCCTTGACTTCATCCTCATCCTCTGGGAACTCGTCCTGGGGTTCGGCGAAATCGAGCTTCTCGCCGGCAATATGACGGAATCTACAGCTACACCCGTCCATTGACCCGACGAACCACTTGTGTGCGTTCTCCAGAATCGCGGTGGACTGGTTGTCGGCAGGATCGGGACGTTCGAAGGTGACCCACAGCGAGTTGTAGCGGGACAAGTCCTCCTGACTGCTCGTTGAAAGGTAGAGCATGTAGCACATGGCGAGTCTGTCGCTTCTCTACAGCACCTTCGTTGTCCCCGGCATGGCGACGGGGTAGTTGCCTTTGTCGTCGGGCATGACCGGGGCGGGGGAATCGAGGGTCCAGGTCTCCATGCCCGGCGCGAGGACGAGTTTTGAGGCCATGGCTTCGTCCCAGGTGATCAACTGGCCCGATTCGGCGGCCATGCGGCCGAGGATGCCCACCATCGCGCCGTAGCAGGATCGCTCGGTCTCGTTGTAGGGCTTGTTCTTGCGGATCGCTTCGAAGAGCAGGTCGTGCTCGACCTGGTACTGATTGCACGGCTGGCCCTTGTACTGCCAGATCATGTTCTCCGGCGTCTGGTTGTAGCCCTTGAAGATGCGAGGATTGGGCTGGCCCTCGCCGAGGACTGCGGAGCCTTTGGCGCCGTGGATGATGTCGCCGAAGAAGCCCCAGCAGTTCTCGATGTGCCGACCCTGGGCGAAGAGGCGAGTGCCGTCGGGGAAGTGGTACTCGACCGCGTAGTGGTCGAAGAGCTGGTCGGGATTCGTCCGGGTCTGCCGGCCACCCTGGCCCTGCGCCGAGACCGGCCAGGCGTCCTTGCACCAGCAGCAGACGTCGAGGTTGTGGATCAGCCAGTCGAGGATGAAGCTGCCGTTGGCCCAGGTGAAACAGTGGTAGTTGCGAATCTGGTGGGCCAGCTCGCTCTCGCCGGGACGCTTGTTCGAGAAGGGCACGATGCCGTGCTCGCGGTAGGCCCAGCAGGTGATGAGGTCGCCGATCAGGCCCTTGTGGAGCTGGTCGACGGCCTCCTCCAGCGGCTGGGAGTGCCGGCTCATCAGGCCGCCTGCGATCTTGAGGTTCTTCCTCTCGGCCTCCTTGCCCGCTTTGAGCACGCGATGGATTCCCGGTGCATCCACTGCGAACGCCTTCTCCATGAAGATATTGCAGCCCTTGGCGACCGCGTACTCGACGTGGAGCGGCCGGAACGCAGGCGGGGTGGTCAGCAGCACGACGCTGCCGGCTCCGATGCAGTCGATGGCCTTCTTGTAGGCATCCATCCCGAGGAATTGACGGTCCTTGGGCACGTCTACCTTGTCGGGGAACTGCGCTTGCAGGCTCTTGAGACTTGCCTGCATCCGGTCATCGAACACGTCGGCTGTCGCGACCAGCTTCGTCGGACCTTGGGTCGAGAGGGCGTTGACCGCGGCCCCGGTCCCTCGCCCGCCACAGCCGACGAGCGCGACGTTGATCGTGTTGTCCTCGCCCGCGTGGGCCCGGACGTTGATGACGCTCGCCAGCGCCGCCCCGGCCAGGACGCCGGACGATTGTTGCAGGAACTCCCGACGGGAGGTGGAACGCTCACGACTGTTGTTTTGCAGGTTCATCCGGCACCCCTTTCGTTGTCTCAGTTGATCGATGGCCAAGCGGTCGGCTCAGGGCCGCACCTCGAATGCCCCCATTATTGCGGTGACATCGACGCAAAGCAAGCACAAGACGAATGATGCCGACTCGGTGGACGCGGAGTTGGGAGTCCCGCCTTCAGGCGGTCTTCAAGACCGCGTGAACGCGGAACTCCAAACGGCCGTGCCCGAGGTACGTCAATCACAAAGTCCTGGGAAGACAAAGCCTGGATGGGTATGATGATCTTGCATTGAAGCCCTGAATACGTGGTCAATTTGGAGGTCCGATGGTAGACGTACGAGAAATCGCCGGCCAGCAGCAGGCCAGAGCCTGGGAAGTGGTCCGGGAGGCCCGCATCATGGAGGCCTGGCAATCCATAGGAGCGCAAATCAACCTGGTGGGCTCGTTGCGGACCGGCCTGCTCATTCGTCACCTCGACATCGATTTCCACATCTACCTCGACCCGGTCGATCCCGCCATCAGCTTTCAGGCGGTCGCGGCTCTGGCTCGGAATCCCAGGGTCCGACGGATCGCGTACTCCAACCTGCTCGATGCCGAAGACATGTGCCTGGAGTGGCACGCGTGGTACGAGGACCCGCAGGGGGACACCTGGCAGATCGACATGATCCACATCGCGAAGGCGTCTCGCTATGCAGGCTACTTCGAGCAGGTGGCCGACCGGATCAACGCCGTGATCGACGAGGAGCAGCGAGACGCGATCCTCGCGGTCAAGTACGCGGTCCCCGAGGACAAGAAAGTCAGGGGGGTGAAGATCTATATGGCGGTCATCCGAGACGGCGTGAGGGACTATGAGCAGTTCGTCCAGTGGGAGAGACTGCACCCCGAGGAGGGGATCATCACCTGGATGCCGTGAGTGAGTTCGTAGTGACGCCGTGAGGCGTTATCTTCGCTACTCTCGAAGATATGCCCTCACGGGCACACTACAAGCTGCCTGGTCGCACCCGCGTACGACGGTTCTCGGTGTTACATGGCCGGACTTCGCCTGGCGATCAAATGTACTCGACCGTGGCGGGGGGTTTGGGCGTCAGGTCGTACAGACACCGGCTGACGTCCGGGACCTCCGTCGTGATTCGCTGGCAGAGGCGGTTGAGCTTGCTCCAGGGCAGCTCGGTGGCTGTTGCCTGGCGGGCGTCGATGCTCTCGATGCAGCGGACGACGATGATCTGCCCGAACTCGCGTTTGTTGTTGCGGATGCCGGTGGCGCGGTCGTTCAGCAGGACCGCCAGGTACTGGAAGGCTCCTGTGCCAGCCAGTTCTTCCTCGACGATGGCGGTCGCCTTGCGAACGGTGGCGAGCCGCTCAGGCGTGACCTCGCCGACGATGCGGGTCGCGAGGGCCGGACCGGGGAAGGGGATGCGATTCGTGACCTGGGCGGGGAGTTCGAGGAACTTGCACACCGCGCGGACGTCGTCCTTGCGGAGCGTCTTGAGCGGCTCGACGACCGCATAGCCGTAGGCTTCCTTCGTGTCGATGCCGAGCTGCGAGAGGATGTTGTGCTGTCGCTTGATGCCCGCGACGGTTTCCTCGATGTCGGTCAGGATGGTCCCGTGCATCAGGAATTTGGCGCCGGATTCCTTCACGATCCTGCCGAAGACCTTCGAATAGAACGTGTCGGTGATCGCCTGGCGTTTCTGCTCGGGGTCGGTCAGACCCGCCAGGGCGCCGAGGAACTCGTTCTTCGCATTCACCAGCTCGACGGGGATTCCCATCTGGGCGAACATGGCGACGACGCGCTTCGGCTCGTCCTTGCGCATGAGGTCGTTGTCGATGAAGACGGTCTTGAGCCGGTCGCCCAGGGCCCGATGCCCGAGGACGGTCACGAGGGAACTGTCGACGCCGCCGCTGAGGGCGTTGATGGCGGTGGCGTTGCCGACCGTCTTTCGAATCTGAGAGATTTGTTCTTCGACGAATGCCTTGCAGTCCATCCTGTGTCCCTTCCTAACTGGGTACGTGCCGCCCGAGCGGTGCCCGCTCAGAAGGCAGCCAGTGTATGGGGCGGCGAAACGACTGTCAAGCGACGAGAAGTCCGTGGGTGCATGACCGAGCGATGCACGCGATTGCTGTCTACACGCCGTTGGGCACGGCCCAGTGGCCTTCGCGGTAGGTCCGGCGGACCATGCGGTTCGCCTCTTCGTCGCCTGCGATCTGTTCCGTCGCAGGATCGAAATGCAGGACGCGACCCAGTCGCGTGGCGATGTTGCCGAGGTGGGCCAGCGTCGCGGATAAATGCCCGGTCTCGATGTCCGCGTTGGGGCGCTGCCCGTTCTTGATGCACTCGATGAAGTTGCGGTGGTGCGGCTCGCTGGCGAGTTGTGCGACCATCTTCTCCCCGGGCTCGTTGCGGGGACCGAAGATCTGCCAGCCGGAATGCTTGCCGAGGAGCATCATCCCCTTGGTGCCATAGAAGGCGTTGCCGTTCTCGTGTCCTTCCTGCACGTAGGGCGACCAGATCCGCTGCTCGTAGATGAGCTGACGCTTGCCTCGGGCGCCCTCGCCGGGATATTCGAAGATTACCGTCTGGGTATCGGGGAACTGCTGGTCGTCGTCGAAGAAGTACTTGCCGCCGAGGGCCGCGACCGTCGCGGGGTGCGTCTGGACGCCCAGGCCCCATCGTCCGACGTCGAGGTCGTGCACGCCGTCGTTGCCGATGTCGCCTGTGCCGAAGGCGTACCACCATCGCCAGATGCTGGGCAGCAGGTTGGACTGATACGGGACAATCGGCGCCGGGCCGACCCACAGATCGAAGTCCAGGCTCGTGGGCGGATCGGAAGGCCTCGCGCGGCCGATACTCCTTCGCAGTTGGCTGTTCCAGACCTTGGCGACGAGGATATCTCCGATCGCGCCGCCGTGCAGCAAGTCGATAGCCCGCCGGACGTGCTCGACGCTGCGGGTCTGCGTGCCCACCTGGACCACGCGGTTGTTTCGCCTGGCGGCCTCGACCATCAGGCGACCCTCGCGGATGTTGTGTGCGCAGGGTTTCTCGACGTAGACGTGTTTGCCCGCCTCGCAGGCGAGGATCGTCGCGGGGGCGTGCCAGTGGTCCGGCGTGGCGATGACCACCGCGTCCACAGAGCGGTCGTCGAAGATCCGCCGCATGTCCTTCTCCGTGCGTGGCGCCTTGCCGGTCGCTTTCTGGACGGCCTCCGCCGCGGCGTTCAAGCGATTGGTGTCCACGTCGCACACGTAGGCCACCTCGACGTCCTTTTGTGCAGCGAAGGACTTGAGCAGGCCCGACCCATGCCCCCCAGGGCCGATCACCCCGAAGATGACACGCTCGTTGGCGCCCGCGGCGCGAGATTGGGTTGCGGCAAACGTGCTGCCGGCGAGAATGACACCGGCCTGTCGGAGGAATTGGCGTCGATCGGCTGTCATCGTAGTCTAAACCTTTCCGCACAATGCCATGTCTCAGGGCTGTCAGCGGCATTATAGCCATTTCCGGCGGAAAGTCCAGAGCGCAGACACTGCGTCCTTCCGTTGGGTGGTGAGGCGCTCCCTGAACTCTGTCATTCCTGCATCAAGCAGGAATCCACAAACCGTGGGACCTGGCGCTTCCCAGAGAGTGGATTCCCGCTTCTGCGGGAATGACAACCTGGGGTCTCCCTGGACCTCCATTGTACGTGGGCAGCTACGGTCGTGCACCCGGGAACCGTGGTTTACGTGGGTCTTGAGTCCCGCTTGATTGTACCGCCGGACGTGGTAGGATGTGCAGGCAGTGAGGTGGGGGGGGCGACGGCGGTGAAACGGCGTGTGTCGGCAATCGTCGGCTGCCCTGCGTGGGACTGCGAATGAGGTGAAACCATGCCTGTGCCGGTGCAGTTCAGATCGAGAATCCAGCGGTCTCGCTCGCGAGAGCTTCCTTCGCTGGCGGCAGTATCGGTCCTGCTGTTTGTCGTCGGGTGCGGGGCGCTGGACGGTGGTCGCGGCTGGGGCGAGGATGCTCTCTGGCCGGTTGATCTTCCTCGCGTCGGGCGGGCGGCGCGCGATGCCCTGTTCGACCGGGCGACCCTGGCTCCCCTGGCCGGCGCGGCGGTCTTCGCCATCGACGATTTCGACAATCGGGCCTCTGACTGGGCGGTGAAGCATACTCCGATCTTCGGGTCCACAAACGATGCCCGCGACGCCAGCGACTGCCTCAAGGACGTCCTCCTGGCCGAGGCGGTCGTCACGGCGGTTTTGACGCCCAGCGGTGATACGTCGGGCGAATGGCTGTGCGCGAAATTGAAGGGGGGCGTAGTCGAGATCGGCGCGGTCGCGGCAACCTACAGCGCGACGGACCTGGTCAAGGATCTGACCGACCGCCAGCGGCCGGATCGCAGCGGCGACAACAGTTTTCCTTCGGCGCATGCGTCTGCGTCGGCCGCCTGTGCGACGCTCGGCAATCGCAACCTCGATCACCTCGATTTTCTGGGCGGCGCGAGGCCCGTGCTGGAAGTGGTCAACGCGGTGCTGGTCACGTCTGTGGGCTGGGCCCGAGTCGAAGCCGGGCGGCATCACCCGTCCGACGTGCTGGTGGGCATGGCGCTCGGGCACTTCGTGGCCGCATTCATACACGATGGCTTCCTGAACCTTCCGGAAGATGGCCGTGTCGATATCGACGCATTTGCCTCGGAATCAGGGGCAGGACTTGCCTTGTCGATTCGATTCTGACGAACGGCAGGGAGACGCGGCCCGCGCGGCCCGTCGCCGATCGATTCTCATCTCGCGCGTTCGGGCGGGTGCGTCAGCAGCGCGCCGGCGAGGGCCTCCACGGCGGCCTTGCGATCCGCTTCTTTGACGCCGAACATGATGCTGATCTCTGAGGACCCCTGGTTCATCATCTCGATGTTGATGCCGGCATAGGCCAGGGCGGAGCAGGCCTTGGCCGCCATGCCGACCGCGTACCGCATGCCTTCGCCCACGATCATGATCAGGGCCAGCCCGTGCTCGACGGTCACGTCGTCGACCCGAAGCTCGTGCCGGACGCGATGGAGGATCTGACCCTCCTTCTCCGGCGTCAGGATGGCGCTGCGGAGGATGACCGACATGTTGTCGATCCCGGTGGGGACGTGCTCGAACGAGAGGTGTTCCTCCTCGAGGATCTGGAGCAGGTGACGGCCGAACCCCACCTCGCGGTTCATCATGTACTTGCTGAGATAGATCGAGCTGAACCCGCTGGAGCTGGCGATGCCGGTGACTTCGCCCTGGCGATACTTGCGCTGGGGGACGACGAGGGTGCCGGGAGCCTCCGGTCGGTTGGTGTTCTTGATACAGATGGGGACCTTGGCCTGCACAGCGGGCACGACGGCCTCATCGTGGAAGACCCCGAACCCGGCGTAAGACAGCTCGCGCAGCTCGCGATAAGTCAGGATCGCAATGGCAGGGGCGTTCGGAGTGATCCGCGGGTCGATGGCGTACACGGAATCGACATCCGTGAAGTTCTCATAGACGGCGGCCTTCACCGCTGCGGCCAGGATCGAGCCGGTGATGTCCGAGCCGCCGCGGGGGAATGTTGCCACCTCGCCTTTCAGCGTGTATCCGAAGAACCCCGGGAAGATCGCGATCTCCTTGGTGTCCTTCAGTGCCGCCAGGCGGTCGTAGGATTCCGGGAGCACCTGGGCATTGCCGAAGTCCTCGCTCAGGAGCATGCCGGCCGCTCGCGGGTCCACATACCGGGCCGGATGGCCTTGGCGAGCGAAGACCCGGGCGACGAGCTTGGCGCAGTTGTCCTCGCCGGCGGCCTTCATCGTGTCCATGAACTGAGCGTTATTCGCGGAACGGCTCTGGATCCGCCGACGCAGGTCGTTCTCGATCTCGCCGACGATGTCCGCCTCCAAGCTCAGTTCTCGCTGGATTTCGGCGTATCGCTCCACGACCGCGGCCAGGTCGCCCTCGAACGGCTTCCCGCCGATCACGGAGTTTGCCAGGGCGATCAACAGGTCGGTGACCTTGATATCTTTGGGGTGGCGTTTGCCGGGAGCGGAAACGACGACGATTCGTCGAGTGCTGTCCGACGTGACGATCCCGACGATCTTGAGGATCTGTTTGGCATCGGCGACCGACGTGCCGCCGAACTTGACGACCTTCATTCTGGCTCCTTGTTCATGCCCCTGCAACTTCGGACCCACCGTCTTTCCCATCTTGCGGCGGATGGCCTCATCACGCGAATCTCGCCTACATGAAAGGGTATTGTAGCGAAGGTCTTGCGCCAATACAAGGGGAAATGAAGCGTGCCGCCCGTCCGGGGCAGGAGGGCCTGGAGCCGAGGCTCTGCAGACCTGACAGTCCCCTCGGGCCTAACGATCCGCACGCAACTCCACCGTCCCGAGGTTCATCGTTCGGGCATTCGCACGCACGGTAAAACGCAGGTTGCTGCTCAGATTTGCGCCTTCACGCATGGTGTAGCAGTGCAGCTCGTATTCGCCGGGCGGAAGCCAGATCTCGATGGACGAATCCTCGGTAGTGCAACGCAGCACGTTGACGATGATGCCATTGGGTGAATCGGACCGACGGATCGTGGTGCTGACGTCGGCCTGAATGGGCATGTTGTCGGCCTTCTTCCCCTTGGGCCACGCCCAGGCCGCATGAACGCGGCACGCAGGCGCCATGACGATCTGCAGGGGTGAACCGAAGTCGTCGCCGCTGACGGCAGGACACGCGACGAGTTGTCTGTCGCGATGGATGGCGTATACGACCTGACGCGAATCCTGGGACGCGTCTCGATGGAAGAGTTGCTCGCCTGGGATGGCAAGCTGCCCGCGATCATCCGAGACCGGCAGGGCACGATCCACGCTCGATTCGATCCGCGCGCCGGCGACGGGGGCCCCTCCCTCGTCCACCAGGCGCAACTCCAAGTTCGAGCCCACTCGGTCCCAGAGTTCTCCCATCGGTCGAAGTCCGGCCAAGAGCTTTTCCAGATGTTGCTGGAACTGCTCTGCGGTGACTCCCGAGACCTCGGACACGAACAGGTCTTGGGCCGACCGACTCACGGCGGTCACCATGTGCCCGAGTTCATAGAGGTCCTTGCTGAGGTACGCCAAGTCGGACTGCGCCGTGGGGATGTTCACGGTCACGAGCGGTCTGAACTGTCCGTGCCAGTCCAATCCGTTTCGTCGGCGCAACTCCTGAAGCCGACCGTCCGTGCGGACGTGGGCGCAGACCTCCAGCCGCTCGTCCTGTCCGGGCCACTGGCCCCGAGCGAGCATCGCGTACCAGTGGAAGTCCACCCCTTTGTGGCTGAGGTGCCCGAGACCAGTGATGGCGTAGGGGTGCTCTTCGATGGAGCCGTCCGCCTTCCGTTGCCACCAACTGGACAGGTCGAAACCCCCAGGGCTAATGTAGTCCGACAGGGTGTCATCGTGGCCTGCCTTCCGGAGGTCTTCGAGCGATTGGGCCGTCGGTCGCACCGAGCAGGTGATGAGCAGGTAGTCGCCGTACTTGTACAGCTCATGCACCGCGAAGACCAACCCCAGGACCTCCGTGCTGGCGATGGCGTTCTCCGGGCGGTATCGAGTCTCCAGGACCTGGGCGGGTTCCACGATCCGGATGCCACGTCGCTCGAACGTCTCCGGCGGCATCAGAAGCTCAGTGGGTTCATCGTAGTCGATCTCGACCAGTTCCACCTGCCGCCACCGGCCCTCAATCCGGTCGTATTCCTCGTATCGTCTGAATCGCATGGCCTCGTCGATCCACATCAGCGACAGGCTGTTGGCGTCCTGCCGCTCGTAGCACTGCCACGGAGTCTGGTCGATGGTCTTGTCCCGCGATGCACTCCGCCGGGCATTTTCGAGATACCGCAGAGGCTCCACAAGTTCGCGAGGCATCAACTCGCCGCGACTCTGTTTCTTGACGGCGTACTCGTTGCCCTCGACATATTCATAGCGGTTTCGCCCATCGTCGTACATCTCGACGAGTTGTTCGCCTCGTCGCCAGTGGATCCGCGTGCCGACGCTGTGCGCGTGCCATATCTCCGATTGCTTCACCGCCTGGCCGTCCAGGAACCCATATCCAACGGCGTGAACGCTCTTCGCCTGGCGGAGCGTGCTCAGGACTTGGGCATATACGGTGCCACTCTCGAAGAAAGAGAGGATTGCCGCGATGCCCAGGATGGCTACGAGGCAGCTCACAGCGCCGACCCTGACTGTGCGAGGAATCTCCAGCGTGAACAGTCTTGGGATCGGGACCCAGAGCAGACGGTTCGGGTGCTCCACGGTTGTCAACTCGTCGAGCGGCATTGTGAGTCCGCGACGCACCATGGCGACAACGAGGAGAACTCCCAGGACGATCTGCCACGCCGTGATGAACCCCGAGGTTCTGCCGGTCAGGATCAGCCAGATGACGTTCCCGACGACCGCCGCGACTGCTCCGACAAGCACGGTGACCAGCAACAAACCTGGCCAGAAGACAAAGCGTGTGGAACCCTCCCTTGCGAGAAGCGGAATCCCGCGAGGCCGGGCTCCGGCATATTCTGGAAGCCTGCTCTTGAGCCGACCGATACGAGACTTGGTCTCCCCCAGACGTCGAGCGAGAGTCCACGCGGGCGCAAGGATGACCACCAGTCCTATGATTACCGCCAGACTGCTGGCCGCGACGAATGGGATGTTCAGACGATCCCAAAGGCCCTCCGCGAGGCAGACTCCCAACAACAGCAGCGTCATCTCCCACAGGGGGACCTGGACCATCCAGCCCAGTCGGCGGGCTCGCTTCTGCTCCTCGGCCAACAACGTCCGAAACCGGGCCAGTTCCTGTTCGGGGACATCGTTCGGATTGATCCCGTCTTCCAGCAGCAGTCTGTCTCTGAGATCATTCATGGCTCTTCTCCATCTGTCTTCGCAGAGCCTGTTTGGCATAGTAGATGCGGGTTCTGACCGTGTTGGCGCGGATGCCCAGGATCTCGGCGATTTGCGCCTGGGGCAACCCTTCCAGGAAGCACAGCGTCAGGACTTCGCGATGGTCGGGCTTGAGCCGGCCCAGCCCTCGGTGCAATTCGCCGATGTCCTCGTCGCTGAACGTCGGTTCCGCGTCGTCCGCGGGCAGGTCCAGATGCTCGTCTTGCAGCCCGACGAACGGGTCACGGGCCCGGCCGTGACCGTAGACCTCGTTGCGGGCGACCCGGTACAGCCAGGCGACGAATGCCTGGGGATCTCGTAGCGAGCGGATTCCACGCACGACCTTGACCCACACGTCCTGGAGCGTGTCGTCGATGTGGTTGCCGTTGCAGTCCAGACGCCGCAGGTAGTAGCGAAGCCGCGGCTGGAACTGCCGGAACACCTCCTCGAAAGCCGCGTATTCACCGCTCTGGCACCGCTGGACCAGCTCTTGCAGTGGATTCTCAGGACTCATCCCTTATCCTCGATATCGACGAAAGACATCTTCCGTCATGTAGGATGGCGTTTTCCACGCGATGTTCAAGAAAAAGTGGGAATCAGTGTCATTCTAGGGTATCCTCAGACGCCAAGAAGAACTGTATGGACGTGCGAATGAGTATAAAGGGAGATCCTATGTGCCGCAGTGTGCAACGAGTTGGTTTGGCGTGTCTGTTTGGACTGTTGTGGGCGTCCGTTGTCCTGGGAGGCTCGCAGGCTGGCCGGGCGACGATCACAACCGGTTCGCTCTTCGAAGAAATGGTGGATATGGCGCGTCTGGCGAGGTTCCCTGACCCCGCGTTTCGGACGGTCCAGTTCTCCTCATACGATCATCGGAGCAAGCTGCCGGGCGGGCCGGACTGGTTTGCCAATGCCGACGGGTTCGGCGGCGAGCCCATCCCGAACTTCGAGCAGGTGCTCAAGGCCCCGGATGCCGACGGCGTCGGCGAGTACCTCGTTGCGGATGTCGACGGGCCGGGAGCCATCGTGCGTCTGTGGACCGCCGCCATCTCCGGCAGTGTCCGCATGTACCTCGACGGCTCGGATGTCCCGATCTACGAAGGCAGTGCGGACGACTTCTTCCGCCGGCCCTACGACCGCTTTGCCCAGATCGGCGAAATCGACAAGGACCGATTCGGTCGGACGGTGTACCAGCGGGACGCCTCGTATGCCCCCATCCCCTTCGCCAAGCGTCTCCGCGTCGTGTGGATCGGCAACACGCGGGAGATTCATTTCTACCATCTCCAGGTCCGCCTGTATGACAAGAAGGCGTCCGTCGTCACCTTCCGTCCCGAGGATATTCACGACTACGGCCAGACGATCGACAAGGTGAGCCTGATCCTCTCCGATCCGGACAAGAACTCCCCGCTGTCCTCGGGGCAGCCTGCGAAGTCCTTCGACTTGAATCTCGCTGCGTCGGGCGGCGGCGTTCTGGCTCAGTTGACTGGTCCTGCGGCCGTCGGACAGTTGAGCCTGCAACTGACCGCGGACGACATGGACAAGGCCCTCCGACAGACGCTGCTGATTATCACGTGCGAGGACTATCCGTGGGGACAGGTGCAGTCGCCCGTCGGGGATTTCTTCGGGGCCGCCCCCGGCGTCAATCCCTACCAGTCGCTGCCCTTCACGGTGCAGCCGGACGGCACGATGATCTGCCGATTCGTCATGCCCTTCGAGAAGTCCTGCAAGATCGAGTTGTACAACTTCGGCGATCAGCAGGTCGGCGCGAAGGGCTCGGTGCAGCCGATTCCGTTCGCCTGGGACGACCGGGCCATGCACTTCCGCGCCCGCTGGCGGGTGGATCACAACCTGATCGCATCGAATCGAGGGGTGCAGGATCTGCCGTTTCTGCTGGCTCGCGGCCGGGGCGTCTACGTCGGCACCGGCGTGTATCTGATGAACCCCTGCCCGGTGCCCACTCCCAACGGGAACTGGTGGGGCGAGGGCGATGAGAAGGTGTTCGTGGATCGAGAGACGACGCCCTCGACGTTCGGCACGGGCTCCGAGGACTACTTCAACTACTCGTGGTCCTCGCCGGATATCTTCGCCTACCCCTACTGCGGCCAGCCTCGCAACGACGGGCCGGGCAATCGCGGATTCGTCACGAACTACCGCTGGCACGTGCTCGATGCGATCCCGTTCCAGGAGGGCATCGGATTCTACATGGAGCTGTACAGCCACGAGCGAACGCCGGGGTTGTCTTATGCCCGCATCGGATACCATTACGCCCGTCCCGGCTTGACCGACGATCATCAGGTCCTCATCCCCGACGACCTTCAGCTCCCGGTCCTGCCCGAGTGGCAGCCTGCCGCGCGGAGAGGAGCGGCGAACTCCGAGTTCTTCGCGGCTGAGGACGTGGTGATCGATACCGCGACGACCCGGTCCGACAGTGCCCCCATCTGGGCCGGCGGCAAGCTCCTGGTCTGGACCCCGACCAAGCAGGGGGATCGCAAGAGCTTCAAGATTCCCGTCCGCGCCGCGGGCAAGAAACAGATCCACGTGGTGTTTGCCATGACCGCGCGGGCCGGGCGGGTGAGATTCCACCTGGACGACCAGCCGCTGCTGCTGGCGGACAAGGCCGAGGTCCTGGATCTGCACTGTCTGTACAGGACTCTGTTGCGCAGCATGGACCTCGTGCCGGGGGAACTGACCGCGGGCGACCATACCTTGACTATCGAATTCGTGGACGCCCCTGAGGGGGTTGCTCATCCGGAGATCGGCATCGACTTCATTTGGGTCCAGCAGAGGTAGGAGACCCAGTCGCCGCGACTATGGCACTCGAACAGGACAGAAGACCCCGCCTGCTGGCGCTGGAGGTGACCCGCAGGTGCCGATTCAATTGCCGGCACTGTCGTGCGGACGCCGACCGCTTGGCCCGCGAGGACGAACTGAACACCGAGCAATGGACGAGAATCCTCGATTCCATCGCGGCCTATGAGAAGTGCGTCATCATCCTCACTGGCGGCGAGCCCATGGAACGCGCGGACATCTACGACCTGATCCGCCATGGGCGGGGTCTGGGCCTGCGGATGGTGATGGCTACCTGCGGCTACGCCATTGACGACGAATCGCTCTCGCTCCTGCGCGAGGCGGGCGTGATGGCCCTATCCTTCTCGCTCGATGGCGCGACAGCCGAGACACACGACGCCTTCCGACGGACACCGGGGGCGTTCGACACCGTTGTGCGAGCCGCCGACTCCGCCCGTTGGGCGGACATGCGATTCCAGATCAACACGACGATCACCCGCAGCAATCTGGCGGAGGTTCCTGTGATTGCGGAACTCGCCCGCCGATTGGGGGCATACTGCTGGAACCCGTTCATCCTTGTGCCGACCGGGCGGGGCGAAGAGATCGCCGACGAGATTCTCGAACCACAGCAATACGCGAAGCTGCTCGCCGATCTGCTGACGATCAGGTCGCAATTGCCGATCGAGCTGCGTGTGACGTGCGGGCCGCAATACGCGAGGCTCTTCCGTGAGGACGAGGTCCGTCGCGCGTCGTGCGCCGCGCAGGATGCGAGGCGCGAGAGCCCGCACGCGATGCGGCCGACCGGCTGTATGGGCGGCCGGGGATTCGGCTTCATCAGCTATCGAGGCGATGTCCAGACGTGCGGCTTCCTCGACATCTCCGCCGGCAATCTCGTGGACAGCGGATACGATTTCGCCAAGGTCTGGGATGAGTCGAAGTTCCTCAATGAGATCCGCGACCTGCCCTCGTACAAGGACAACTGCGGACGGTGCGCCTATTTGAAGGTCTGCGGAGGCTGCCGCGCTCGCGCGTACGCCGTGACGGGCGACTACCGGGCCGGCGATCCCATCTGCTGGTACGAGCCGAGGACCACGCCGTGAGCGCCGCGTTGACCGATTTCCAGAAGCGGTTGTGCAATCGCCTGCAGGAAGGGTTGCCCCTGTGTGCCGAGCCCTTTGCCGAGATCGCCAGACTGCTGGACAGCAGCGAGGCGGATGTCTTGCGACAGACCCGTGAACTGAGGGAGTCCGGCGTCATCCGCCGGCTCTCGGCTGTCCTCAACCATCGGGCGCTGGGCATGGCCAGCACGCTTGTGACGGCCTACGTCCCGACGGATCGAATCGACAGGGTCAGCGCCGCTGTGAACGCGCTGGCGGGCGTGTCGCACAACTACCTCCGAGAGCACCACTACAATCTGTGGTTCACGCTCCAGGCTCCGTCGTCCAGCGGGATCGAGGAGATTCTCGCGGGCCTTGGGCGAGAGCTTGGCATCGAATTCCATAGTCTGCCGGTCACGCAGGTGTTCAAGCTCGATGTCCGCTTCGATCTGGAGGACGATGATGTCCTCACACACGAGGTTTACGATGTCCCCGGCACGGAGCCGGCGCCATTGCGACCCGAGCACAGGCAGGTGCTCGACACATTGCAGAGGGGCGTCGAGGAGATCTCTCGTCCATTTGACGCTCTGCTGCCTGGCGATGTGACGCCTGAAACCGTCTTGCGGCTTCTGGCTGAGTTGAAGGAACTAGGCGTGCTCCGCCGGATCGCGGCGGTCCTGAACTACCGCCAACTGGGCTACACGACCAACGTCCTGCTCGCGGTCGAGACGCCGCCCGAGTCCATCGGTGAAACGGGGCATCGCCTCGCGAGATTCCGCGCGGTCAGTCACTGTTACGGCCGGAGTACTTTCGAAGGCTGGCCGTACAATCTCTTCGCCATGCTGCACGCCCGCTCCCAGACGGGGATCGACCGGACAATCCGCGAGTTCACCGCGACGACCGATGTCCGTTCCTACTGCCTGCTGCCCACGACTGCGGAGTTGAAGAAGCAGCCGGTCCGGCACACGTTTCTGTGATTCTGCGTCTCTGTTCTGTTTTTCCAGAGTACAATCCCGGCGTCGTTCGTCTATAGGCGATTGAACGTTCAATACCAGGCGGCAGGACGAGATATGCTCGGATCGGAAGATCGGCTCTTGCTCAGACAACTGGGACGTGGAAGCAGGCACGCTCTTTGCCGGATCTACGAGAAGTACAGGCGGGAGCTGTTCACGATCGCCGTGTCGCTGGGGGGCGACAGGGACTTGGCGGAGGACTGTCTCCAGGACGTCTTTGTCCACCTGGCGGAGTCGGGCGGGCGCATTCGGGTCGGCAAGAACCTGAAGGGATACCTCGCGAGCAGCATGATCAATCGGGCTCGGGACCAGATCCGCCGACAGGCCAGGCGCATCGGCTGTTCGGTCGAGGATCTGGGGTGCTGTGCCATAGAGCCGGGTCCAGTCCAGCGATTGGCCGAGGACGAGCAGGCTGCGGCCTTGCTCGTCGCCCTCGGGCGACTTCCCCGCGAGCAGCGGGAGGTCTTCGTCCTGCATACCCAGGCCGGCTTGGCGTTCCGCGAGATCGCCCGCATCCAGGAGACACCATTGCGCACGGCTCACAGCAGATACCGGTATGCGATCGAGAAGCTCCGCGAGCTTCTTGGGGAAGAGAACGAATCATGAAAACGCCGAAAGAGATCGAGTCGCTGGCTCGAAGGGTGCATCTGACGCCGAGTGCCTCGGCCGATGAACGCATCCTCCTTGCGGCACAGGCGGCGCTGGACGACAAGAACAGCATGCGTGTCCATGAGGCACGCTTGAGAGGGAGGTTTCGTATGCAGTTGCGAATCACCAAGTGGGCTATTGCGGTGGCGGCCTTGATACTGCTGGGGATACACTTCGTCGGGGGTCCGATCGATGGGGCTAGTGTGACGTTCGCCAGTGTCCTGGCGGAGATCCGCGACTTCCGGCCGTATCGTTGCCGGTACACTATCGAGGAAGCCAATCGGCCGCCGAATGTTCGTATCCTGGAAGGACTCAGCCTGGCTCGACGACGGGAACTGTTCCCCGATGGGACAATCGTCGTATTCGATCTGTCGATTCCCAAGGAATTGGCTCTGGATCCCAACAAGATGCTGGCACACGAGCGTTGGCTGGATTCCGAGCCGAAGCGGGATTTCGATCTGCTGTCGCTGGTCAACGCGATGCAGGAGAAGCCCAGGGAGCATCTCGGCACGAGTACCCTGGAGGGGCACAAGGTCGTTGGGTTCCATACGCCGGGCGACAACGACATTACCCTGTGGGCGGACGTGCACACCCGATTGCCGGTTCGACTCGATATTATCCACACGAACGTGGGCCGGCGAATCATCCTGGACCGATTCGAATTCGATGTGGCGTTGGACAAGACCCTCTTCGACACCACCGCCCCGGAGGGTTACAGCGTGAAAAAGACCGGCAGGGGGTACACGGATATTCCTCGTGTGGGAGAGGGCCTGCCGGAAGAACCGCTGCTCACGGGTCTCAAGACCGTCGCGGAGTTCCTGGACGGTGTGTTCCCACCGGCAATCGACTTGCCCAAGTTGCGGCAGACGATGCGCCAGTACATCACCGACCACGAACTCTCGGACGAGGAGACGGAGGAACGCCTTCTACCTGTGTCGGACTACTGGACGAGGGCGGTGTGGTACCTCAACCAAATCCGGCACCGCGACGGGGTCAAGGATCTGCAATACGTCGGCGGGGGAGTCCGATTAGGGGACAGCGAGACGGCTATCCTGTGGTGGCAACCTCAAGACAGTCCCACCTACCGTGTCGTCTACGGCGACCTCAGCGTTCGGGATCTTCGACCGGAGGAATTGCCGAAGCGGGATGTCCCGGCCGATAGTGGTGTCAGGTGAGAGCGAAAAGAGGCGGGGCGGCCGCATGGGGCCGCCCCGTGTGTCGTGACGAGATGTGATGCTCTCGGTCAGTCCTTCAGCTCGCGGACCCAGATGTTGCGGTAACGAACCGGGTTGCCGTGATCCTGGAGCTGGATGGGACCTGCGTCGCCGTGGGCCTTGTAGTCCGTGACGGCGTGAGGATTGATCCAGTTGGTGCCGCCTTCGAGGGTGACGTGGTCGTGAATCAAGGCGCCGTTGTGGAACACGGTGAACGTTGCCTTGCGGACCACGTTGCCGTCCTTGTCGAAGGTCGGCCGGTGGTAGATGATGTCGTAGCTCTGCCATTCGCCCGGCTTGCGGCAGACGTTGACCAGCGGGACCGCACGGCCATAGAGCGCGCCGCACTGGCCATCGGGATAGGTCTTGTTCTCAAAGGAATCCAGGACCTGGATCTCGTACTGCCCGTGGAGGAAGACGCCGCTGTTGCCCCGGCCCTGGCCCCGATCGGATTCCTTCACATTGGCCGGGGTGGCAAACTCGACGTGCAGTTGGCAGGAGCCGAACTGCGCCTTGGTCTGGATATAGCCGGCGCCCTTGACGGACTCCATGTACCCGTCGGCGACGACCCACTTGGAGGGGTTGCCCTTGGTATCCGTCCAGTTCGCCAGAGACTCCGAGCTTCCGTCGAAGAGCACGACCGCGTCCGACGGGGCGCTGCCGCATTCAGCTCCCGGCGTGATGATCGGGGGGGCAGGCCGGGCTTCATCGTGGACCATCCAGCGGCCGGTCGGGGTATCTACATACTGGGTGAGCGGTTTGGGCTCGGCCGGAGGCGTCTCGACCTTGGCGGGTTCCGGTTTCGCTGCTTCCTTCGTGGCACAGCCGGCGACGATCCCCAGCAAGGCGATTGCGACGGCCGCAAAGAACATTTTTCTCATGGTCACTCCTTTCTCAATCCATTGTTTCCGATTGACTGTCTGCCAGGTGCACAGCCGCACACCAAGCCGCCAATGGTACGTGGCAAATCGCAAATCGTAAATAGCAAATCGCAAATGGCGAACATCACTTCTTCGGATGGCCCCGGAAGATGGCATCGTCGAGCAGGCCGTAGGCGGTGAAGCTGCCCCTCGTGGTCAGGCGGATCCCCAGCGCGACGGTGATGGCGGTGCCCGAGAAGATCGAGATCATGATGGCGATCTGGTACTTGATGGCGGTGACGGGACTAGCCCCGCCGAGGATGGTCCCTGTCATCATGCCGGGCAGGGCGACGATGCCGATGGTCGCCATCGTCGCGACCGTGGGGGCCAGGGCCGCCTGGGCCGCCTTTCGCACGTAGGGACGGATCGCCTCGTGCAGGGATGCGCCCTGGGCCAGGCTCTGGAGGAAAGCCTTCTCCGTCGAGCGGATGGACTCATAGAAGGTTCGGATGCCCACGATGTCGGCCCGCATGCAATTGCCGAGGATCATGCCGCCGATGGGGATCGCGTACTGGGCGTCCAGGAGGTTGGGACGGCGCAGGATCAGGCCGGTGAACAACAGCAGCGGGACCGCGGTCCCGGCCACCAGGGCGACCGATAGGGGCAGCGCGATCCGTCCCAATCGCAGATTGCACGACCGAACGATCGAGACGTCCGCCACCGCCACCATGACCACCAGCCACAGGGCGTTGAGCCACAGGATGTTCAGGCGGAAGATCACCTCCAGGTAGAGGCCGACGAGGATGAGCTGTACGGTCATCCGAAGCAGGGATGCCACGGTCTCGCCGATCATCGGGATTCGATACCACAGCATGAAGGCGAAGGGAAACGCCAGCAGCAGGTACGCCGCGGCAAGCTGCCAGGTCCCGATATCCACGATCCCGTTCATGTAGCACCCGTCCTCTTCGAATTGCCGGCCAGTTCGATGACCCGCGGCACGAAGGAAAACGCCTCGGGATCGTGGGTGACCGCCAGCATCGTGGCATCCTCCCGGCTGCGGAAGTAGTCGCTGACCGCCTGCTTGCTCGCCTTGTCCAACGCGGACGTGATTTCGTCCAGCAGAAAGACCGGGCGATCCAGCAGGATAGCCGAGATCAGCGCGATCCGCTGCTTCTCCCCGCCGGAGAGGTCGCCCACATCCTTGTCCAGCAGGCCGCGGTCGAGACGGAATCGCTCGAACAACTCCGGGACACGGCCCAGGTTCCCGCGAAGGCCGACGTTTGCTCGGAAGTGAAACGGACGTTCGATGGCCTCCTGTGCCGTGCCTGTCCCGAGATCGGGCTCCTGGGCGACGTAGGCGACCTGCCGGCGGAGGGACCAGACGCTGGCTGGCGTGAGTTCCTTGCCCTCGATGTGTACCGAGCCCGTCTCGGGAACGACGAAGCCGAGGAAGCAGCGGAGCACGGTGGACTTCCCGCAGCCGGAGGGGCCGGTCAGCAGGGCCTTCTCGCCCGTCTCCAGCAAGAGAGAAAGACCTCGCAGGACCACCTGCTGTCCGAAGCGGACTCCGATCTCTCTGGCTTCCAGTGCGTCGATCATGGGTTCTGGGCGAGGGCTGTGTCCAGGGCGACGAAGCCGTCCTGCCACTCGTTGAGCCGGGTGACGTTCTTCTTCTTGGCGATGACCATGAACTGGTCACAGGCCTCTTTGATCGTCTCGGGCATGGGCCACTCGGCTCCGGCGGCCTTGGCGTCCTCGCGCATCTGCTTCCATCGCATGATGAACGTGTACATGACGGGCAACTCGGCCACCTGCACGCGGAACCGCAGGTCGGGGTCGCCTGCGACCGCCTGCTCTGCGGCCTGGAGGTGCTGCCAGCCGCGAGCGAGATTCTCGAAGGACAGGAACCTGGCGGTGTGCTGCTCGAAGCAACCGAGCCAGTCGCCGCTGGCTTCGACCGCGTCGTGCATGGTCTTCAGATAGGCTTTGATGGAGGGCGCCGCCGGGCCATAGTAGCCCTCGATAAACTCGTTGACCAGGGCGTCGCCGTCGCGGGTCGGGTCCCACAGCAGCTTGGCGAGGACCCAGGCACGCAGTTCGGCCATCTCCGCGCCGTAGCTCGTATAGGCGCCCTGTTCGAAGATGCCCGTGACGTTGTGGTCCGCGAAGAACTTCACGTTGGGCCCGAGGACTCGCAGGTTCGGGTGCGGCAGGATGTAGTGGCGGAAGTTCGTCGTGTAGTCCCAGATGTAGAGCCGCTTGCTGATCTTGGACCAGCCGACGATGTCGTCGCGGAATGCCTTGTTCCGCTCATCCGCCAGCGGCTTGCAGAACGAGCACTCGATACTGCACAACTGGACGATCACATTCGGTCGCGGCTTGGTGATCTTGGGCGGTTTCCGCGTGTACTGGTAGGCCAGCGTGCTGAGGGCGACGTTCGGGAACTCCTGCTCGATATCCGCCGCGACCGCATTGAGGAAGCGGAGCATCAGGCCCGCCGGACTGCCTTCCTCCTGCTCGATTGCGGCGCACTTGGCGCATTGGCAGTTTCCATGCCAGTCGTTCTGCGATACCGATGCGATGGTCGCCTCCGGATTGTTGCGGAGGTTCTGTTTGAGGTTCTTGACCAGTTCCTGTCGCATCTCTTCGTTGGTCAGACAGAGCTGGGCATGTTCGTGCTTGCGTTTGCCGTCGATCTCGCTGAACCACTCCGGATGGTCCGCGAAGTACTTCTCCGGCGGGATCAGCGGGAAGAAGGTGTGGACGAAGCCCTCGTAGATGTGCTTGCCGCCGTGCTTCACTTCGAGGTTGTGCGACTGGCCGTTGGCCTTGTTTCGCGCCGACCAGTTGCCTTCGAAGGCATCGGTCCAGAAGGGGGACCGGTACTCCAGTGGCGGAATGTAGCGGACATCGAGCTTGTCCACGGAGACCGTCGGTTTCTTGGGGATCGTGCACTCGGTCGAGGACCACCATCGGCAGCCCAACTGGTCTTCGAGGAAAGTGTAGACCGCGTAGAGGGTCCCGCGTGGCCGGCCGCCCGCCAGGATCAGGTTGTCGCCGATGGTCTTGAGGACGATGCCCTCGGCCCCGAGGCCGTCCGTGGAGAACTGCGGATCGGCCTGCTTGGCGGCGTCCGGCCCGACGAAGATGCACGGGCCCGGCCTGACGACCTCGGTCACCGCCATGAATTCGGCGCCTGTGACCTGCTCCAGGAAGTTGGCCAGTTCCTGGGCCGCGTACCGTTCCGGCTCGGATGCGTCCGCGCGAACCACAATGATTGCCTCAGCCCGCCTGTCTTTCGCGATTGTCATCGCCGAGAGGTTCGGCGAGGCACACAGGGTCAGAATCGCAGACACAAACAGGACTCGTCTTACCGTCACCATGGTTCTGTCACCTCCATCGCATCGTCACTATGGCTATGCTGTCCGATCCCACTCTCGGCAGAGCCGTTCGAGGTGCTCGACCACGTCCGCGTGGTCGGGCCGGCCGTACAGGTTCACTGTTTCGCCTGGATCTTCCCTGAGATTGTACAGGGCGCCGTCCTTGTCCGCCACCCGTTCATCCATGAACCAGATCAGTTTCCATTCCTTGGTGCGGACCATGACCCGTCGGCCGCTGTGCTCGCGCAACTCGTCGTACATGGACATGCTGTGGTCGATCTCGCAGAAACAGGCCTCCCGCCAGCGGGTGACGTGGCCTCGGATTAAGGGCATTAAGCTCCGGCCGCGGATCGAGCCCAACACGTCCAGGCCGGACAGGTCCAGCAGCGTCGGGACGAAGTCGATCATCTCGACCGGCTCGCCGATCACCTTGCCGCTTGGCAGCAGGGAAGGGCAACTCAGGACCAACGGCGCCTTGACGTTGTCGTCGTACAGGACTCGCTTCTTCCAGAGCCCATGCTCGCCCAGTTGCCAGCCCTGGTCGGAATTGATCGCGACGATTGTATTGTCGAGAACTCGCGCCTTCCTGAGGCAATCCACCAGCCGGCCGACCTGCTCATCGACGAGCGAGACCATGCCGTAGTAGGTGCTTCGGGCGATCCCGATCTGCTCCGTCGTCAGGTCCAGCCCGCCGGCGTAGATGCGAAGCTGCTCCCGTTCGAAGCGAGGTTTGCCCGCGAGTTCGTCCTCGTTGGGCACGGGCAAATCGATCTTGCCCGGGTCGATGAAGTACGAAGGCGGCACCCAACAAGGAACGTGGGGGGCATGGAACGATACCCGCAGGAAGAAGGGCCTGCCCGTGGTGGTCAGTTCCGCGAGCTTCTGGACCGCCAAGTCGCCGATCTTCCATGTGGCCGTCTCCTGGGGCTCCATCGGCACAGTGCCTCCGATGGCCCAGCCGTGGGTTTTGGTCACGACCGCCGGGTACTTGCATTGAGCCTCTTCGAGCCTGGCACTGAGCTTCGCATCGCGCGGCCGGCCCAGCACGTCGAAATCCTCCGACACGTCCTGCTGGTACGCCCAGTCCCGCTGGTGGGCGTGCGTCTTGCCGAGGTTGACGGGGGCCATGCCGATGTCTTTCCAGGCGTTGAGCAGGTTGGGCACTTCCCTCGCCCGCTTCATGTACTCCGGCGTCACGCTGGCTGGTTTGCCCATGGCGGTGATGCCGAAGGTATGGGGATAGTGCCCCGATTTCATCGACAGACGCGACGGGACACACACAGGGTTCTGCACGATGGCGGTCTCGAAGCGAACGCCGCGAGCCGCGAGTGCGTCCATGTGCGGCGTGCGGACCCAGGGTCGCCCGTAGCAGCCCAGCGTGTCGGCCCGAGCGTCGTCCATCGTGATCCAGAGGATGTTGGGCCGCCGGGTCTCATGGCCGGCGCCGGCCCGCACCGACGTCAGGGCCAAACCGCCAAGCCCTGCCCCAATGCCCATCTTGATGAAGTCGCGACGATTCATCTTTGTCCTCCGGGGACTCGAAACTCAGTCCTATGTTGCGTAGCTGTGCAGGCCCGAGAAGATCTTGGCGAGGTTGACCCACAGCAGCGTGATGATGATCGCGAGCATGCCGGTCATCGCCCACAGGCTGTTCATGCGAGGACGCTTTGTACCGAACATGTACCGCCAGTGGAAGTAGCCCAGGTACACCAGCCAGGAGGCCAGGGACCAGAGTTCCTTCGGGTCCCAACCCCAGTAGCGTCCCCACGCCAGCTTGCCCCAATAACTGCCCAGGACCAAGCCCAACGTCAACAAGGGGAAGCCGATGGCGATCAGCTCATAGGTCGCCTGTTCCGGCGGGATGAGTGTCTCTTCGACTCGCGGTCTTCGGTTGAGCAGTTGCTCGCCCGCCTGGAAGGTGGCCTTGAGCATGAAGACGTACGACAGCATGTAGACTGCCACGTGCGGGGCGAAGAGCCAGCTCTGCAGCGCGGGCGGCAGTTGCATCGGCTCCGCGTTGAAGATGAAGCCCGCGGGGAAGAGGACGATCGCGCCGATCAGCATGTCCCCCCACTGGCCGCCGATCCGCAGGGCCCGCCGGCAGAACCACGAGATCGGATAGCAGGCGACGCCCAGGAAGAGAAAGACCTCGAAGAGGTTCTGCAAGGGCACGTGCTGCACGTGGACCCAACGATAGACAAATGAAACCGCCGCCAGTGCAAAGCCGGCGAGGAACAACACTTGACCCGCTCGCCCACGGCGGGCAATCGTCGCAACGAACGCCAGCAAATACGCGGCCATCGTTGTGTAGAGGAGCAGACCCTGGATCGTGTACTTGATTTCCATAGGCGATTCTACCGGGTCTCTCCAGGGACACGCGCCGCGATCACGTAGTGGGTCCTGAACCAGGTCAGTGCCCGTCGGCCCCAGAAATGCCAGAAGACCCCGCCGATCAGCAAGGCGTAGCCGCCGTAGACGGCATTCAGGCCGGAATCCGAGACCACCAGCAGGCCGGTGTACTTGTTGCCGTACTCGTCTTCGCCGCCGGGCTTGTACTGGTAAAGGTGATAGCCGCCGTAGTGCAGCGGGTGGTTGACCTCGATCTCCTTTGCTGCGACTACCTGGTCCCCTTCGATGATCTCCAACTCGCTGATGTAGTCCCGCACGGCCTTGTGGTAGCTCATGGCAAGCGAGCTGTCGGGGTTCATGTGCGCCGGGCGCCATGCGAAGACGTACCGTCTGCCCGCCTGTGCGCCGGGCCTCTCGACATCCACCTCCAGGGCGGGAGTGTCGTCGCCCGGCACGTCATATGTGACGCGTTGCCCGTTCTCGATGTCGATTCGGAAGTTCCTGTAGACGCGTCGGATCGTGACGGCGCCCAGGTCCGTGCCCAACGACAGGGCCTGTCCTGCCTTGGCGGGCATCCGCCAGTTCCGACCGTCGCGACTCCAGATGAGAAGCTGTCCCGGCTCGTAGTGTTCCTCGCGGTAATCCCGGAGACGGACGCGGAAAGGCAGTTCGCGGATGCTCTTGTCCTCTGAGATCTGGACGCGATTCTCGTCGGTCTGCCCCAGGAGATCCAGCTCACCGTGGGGGATCTTGTCGATGCCGAAGAGCTGTTTCTGGAGGGCGTGTCCGGGTTTCGAGCCCCACAGGGCGCCGAGCAGGACGAGGATGCATCCCGCGTGCATCGACAACAGCGAGGGGACCCGCAGCAGCCGGCGGAAGGAGACAATCCCTGCGGCCAGCAGGGCGATGGCGGCAAACCAATACACCACGAGCGGCAGGGAATTGAAGAATGCCTGTGCCCGGTCGGCGCCGAGGAATGCGCCGTAAATCGACAGGATGGTCAGCAGGATGACTGTGGCCAGTGTAGCCCACAGCATCGCCCGCCTGAATCGACTCATTCGTTCTCCTTCACAGGTTGACCGGGTATCCACAGAGCCTCCCTATTATCTGGAACGGCGGGTCGTTCGCAAGCACAATCGAGTGCGGGCAGGACCTTCACGCCTCGGATCACGGCTTGATGTTCTTCTCGCTTTCGCGTAAACTGTAACGCTTGTCCATCGTAGGGAATGTACCATAGCCATGAAGTTGGTCCTGTACAATTTGACGTATCATGATTGCCCGGTGGAGGTTCGGGAGCAGGTCACCTTCACAGCCGAGCAACGGCGCGAGATGCTCCGCCAGATGCACCGTCAGGACCGGATTAGCGAGGCGGTCATCCTCCAGACCTGCAACCGTCTCGAATTCTACCTCTACGCGAAGAGGGATTTCGACTGTCAGGCGTTCCTGGGCCGGGTGTTGTCGGTGTATGGGACCGAGGCGGTCGAAGCCTGGACGGCCCACAGTCAGGAAATGGCGGGAGTCGGCGTGGTCCAGCACCTGTTCGAGGTGGCCGCAGGGTTGGATTCGCAGATGGTTGGCGAGAATCAGATCCTCGCCCAGGTCAAGACTGCGTACACGGAATCGCTGGAGTCGCGGATGAGCAGGCTGGTCTTCCACCGGCTCTTCCATCACGCATTCCGGGTGGGCAAGGCGGTGCGGACACGGACCCAGATCAACTGCGGCGCGGTCTCGATCGGTCTGGCGGCGGTGGAGCTGGCTCGCCAGAAGGCCGATCTGCCGACCTGCAAGGCGATGATCCTCGGCGCCGGCGAGCATGCCGAACTCGTCGCGAACTACCTGTCCAAGGCCGGGGTATCCGGGCTCGTGATTGCCAACCGCGATGTCGAGAAGGCGCGGGCGATGGCCAGGCGATTCGAGCGGGCCGAGGCCGTCGGTCTGTCCGAGATCGTCGCCCGACTGGCGGACGTCGATGTGTTGATCAGCTCCACCGCGTCGCCGGAACCTGTCCTGACGCGGGCGGGTGTGGAGTGGGCCTTGGCCGGGCGGGATCGACCGCTGTTGATCGTGGACATTGCGGTGCCGCGCGATATCGATCCCGCCATCGGGGACCTCGATTGCGTCCGCCTGTACAACATCGACGACCTCGACGGGCAGATCACCGCCAATCGCGAGAAACGGAGCCGCGAGGTTCCCAAGGCCCAGGGGATTGTCGCGGAGTTCGTCGCGCTGTTCTCTCAATGGTACGAGTCGCTCGACTTGGTTCCGGTCATCTCGCGACTGACGCAGATGGGCTTGGATCTGGCCCGCGGCGAGGCCCGACGCTATGCCAAGGACTTCGGCGACGCGAGCAGCGAGAAGCTGCAGTCCTTTGCGGAGTCGCTGGTGCGAAAGGTCCTGCACGGGCCCATCAGCTTCATCAAGGACGGCGGCGGCGAGCCCAACGCCGAGCAGCTCCAGGCCATCGACCTGGTCAACAAGATGTTCTTCTCCCGCCGCGAGGGGGACGAATGAGCCGCACGCTGACGGTTGCCACTCGCCGGGGACAACTGGCCCTGGCGCAGACGCGGAGCGTTATCGCTGCCTTGGAGGCGAGGCGCCCTGGGATCGAGATTCGCATCCGGGAGATCGTCAGTGCCGGCGACCGCGACCGCAAGACCGCCCTCTGGGACCTGAAGGACACCGGGTTCTTCACCTCGCAACTGGAGGAGGCACTGCTGGCCGGCGAGGCGGACCTGGCGGTGCACAGCTTCAAGGATCTGCCCACTCGTGAGCGGGCGGGCCTGGTCGTGGCCGCGATCTGCGACCGCCAATGGCCCGAGGACTGCCTGCTGGCGAAGGGGGCGGTTCGCGCTCTCGACGATTTGCCGCCTTCGGCTCGTGTCGGGACATCCAGCCTGCGACGGGCCGCCCAGTTGCGTCGCCTCCGACCGGACCTGCAACTGGTCCCGCTTCGAGGCAACGTGCAGACGCGGATCGACAAGCTCAAGACGACGGATCTCGACGCGATCATTCTCGCGAGGGCGGGCCTGGAGCGGCTCGGGTTGAGCGCCGAGATCTCCATCGTGTTCGATCCGAAGGAATTCATCCCGGCTCCGGCCCAGGGCGCATTGGCCGTGCAGACGCGAAGCAACGATGATGAGACGATAACGATCGTCCGATCGATCGACGACGAATTGTCAAGGGCCCTGGTCTTGGCCGAGCGGCAGGTGCTCACAACCACGCAGTGCGGATGTCACGCGCCGGTGGGGGCGTACGCCGAGCGCTCGGGCAACGGGGTCGAAGTGCTCGCGTTCATGGCGGATGCCGAAGGACGCCGGTTCGTCGGGAGGCAGGCGAAGGGGCCGTTGTCGCAGGCGATCCAGGTTGGCGAGCAGGTTGCCCGTCAGTTGCTCGACGACGGCGGCAGGGAAATCCTTCGCGATTTGGAGAGGGACCGGGCGACGGGCGACAGCGGTAGGGTGGGCTCCGCCCACCGCGCGTCCAGGAAGCCGATGGTATATCTCGTGGGGGCCGGACCGGGACGGGCAGACCTTATCACTCTCCGCGGCGCCGAGCTGCTCAAGATCGCGGACTGCGTCATCATCGACAAGCTGGCCAACCCGTCGCTGTTGGAGTTGGCCCGCAAGGGCGCGGAGGTCATCCGCGTACCCAAGCGGATCGGGCCCGGCTCGTTCACCCAGGACCAGGTCAATCGGATTCTGCTCGACAAGGCCCTCGAAGGCAAGACCGTCGTCCGACTCAAAGGCGGCGACCCGTGCATCTTCGGCCGCTGCACCGAGGAGGTCCAGCTCCTCAACGAAGCGGGCGTCGCGTTCGAGATTGTCCCGGGGATCACCGCGGCCATCGCCGCCGCGGAGTACACAGGCATCATGCTCACCGACCGGCGGTACAGTTCGCAGGTGGCCTTCATCACCGGTCGAGAGGCGGAGGGCAAAGAGGAGACGAACCTTGATTGGGACGTCCTGGCCCGCTTTCCAGGCACACTTGTGTTCTACATGGGCATCGGCGCACTGGCTTCGATAGCCAGCAAGCTCATCGACAGCGGCCTGCCCGCAGAGACGCCTGCGGCCCTGGTGGCCGATGCGACGTTGCCCACGCAGCGGCTTGTCCAGGCTCCCCTGGGGCAGATCGTCATCGAGTGCGACAAGCAGAGGATCGAACCGCCTGCGTTGATCGTCGTCGGTCCCGTGGCGGCGGGCGATCCGAACCTGAACTGGTTCATGCGGCTGCCTCTGTTCGGCAAGGGACTCGTCCTGACCCGCGACGCTGCAGGCAACGCGGATTCCGCCCGCAAGGTGATCGCTCGCGGCGGCCGGCCTGTTGGATTCCCCACGCTGGCAATCCAGGCGATGACGGACCGCAGCGAGTTCGTCCGCACACTGGCGGAGTTTTCCGGCTATGACTGGGCGATCTTCACCAGTGCCAACGGCGTGCGGGTGTTCTTCGATGCCCTGAGCGGTCTGGGCAAAGACGCGCGGATCTTCGGCGGGGTGAGACTCGCGGCTATCGGGCCCAGGACCGCCGAGACGTTGCAGCAGTATGGGATCCGAGCCGACTTCGTGCCCGAGGTCTTCACGGGCCGGGAGTTGGCGAGACAGTTGATTGGCTACACCGACCTGCGGGGCAAGAAGGTCCTGCTGCTGCGATCGGAGATTGCCTCGGACGAGCTGGTGCGAGGTCTCGAAGCGGGCGGAGTTGCCGTGACCGATGTCGCGGTCTACACCGCGGTGTCACATAAGGGCGACGACGCGGCCCTGATTGCCCAGATGCAGCAGCGTCGAATCCAATGGCTGACGTTCGCCAGTCCGTCGGCAGTCCGTTCGTTCTTCGAACAAATCCCGCCCGAGACAGTACGTTCCCATGGCGTGAAGGTCGCCTCGGTCGGGCCGGTGACCTCGAAGGAACTGGCTCAGTTCAACGTGCAGGTCGATGCGGAGGCGACGGAGCACACCATCGACGGCCTGCTCGATGCGATCGAGAATGTCGAGGTGACGCGAAGCGGTACATTGTCATGCTGAACGAAGTGAATTGTAGATAGAAACTCAAAGATGATAAACGTCTCCAAACTGTATTGCGGCCTGGGCGGCCAGTCGGACGACTTGCGATATCGCAGGGATCGCGTCGTTGGCCCGGTCATTGCCTACAACTGCACTCGACGCTGCAACCTGCGATGCCTGCACTGCTACAGCGTCTCCGATTCCGGCTGCGCCGACCGCGAGATGACCACGGACCAGGCGAAGCGGTTCCTGGGCCAGCTCAAGGAGGCCCAGGTCCCCGTCTGCCTGTTCAGCGGGGGCGAACCCCTGCTTCGACCCGATCTGTTTGATCTGCTCGACGAAGCGAAGCGGATCGGATTGCCGACGGTGATCTCGACGAACGGCACGCAGATCGACTCGGAGGTAGCCCGCCGGCTCCACGACGCGAATCTTCGCTACGTGGGAATCTCGCTCGACGGACAAGAGCCGTTCCACGACCAGTTCCGCCAAGTTCAGGGCAGCTTCCGTGCAGCCTTGACCGGCATCGAGCACTGCCGCAAGGCGGGTCTGCGGACGGGGCTTCGCTTCACGATTACACAGGCCAACGCGGACCAGGTGCCCGCGGTTTTTGACATTGCCCGGGACATCGGCGTGCGGCGGATCTGTTTCTACCATCTCGTCCGCACGGGCCGGGCCGCGATGTTGGATGAGCAGGGGCCTTCGTTCGATCGGACCCGCTCGGTGCTTGACACGATCTTTGACAGGACCCGCGAATTCGTCGAGCGAGACCTGGTGGAAGAGGTGCTCACCGTGGGCAATCACGCGGATGGACCCTATCTGCTGGTGCGAATGCAGCGGGAGAATCACCCCGGTTTCGAGCAGGCCCGCGAGCTGCTTCTGGCCAACGGCGGCAACCGCGTCGGCGACAAGATCGCCTGCGTCGCCTGGGACGGCACGGTCTACCCCGACCAGTTCTGGCGGAACTATCCGCTGGGCAATGTGACAGAGAGGCCTTTCCACGAGATCTGGTCGAATGCTGCCGACCCCGTGCTGGCGAGGCTCCGAAACAAGGACCGGTACGCGGCCCCGCGATGTCTGAAGTGTCAATGGTTCGGTCTGTGCAAGGGCAACTACCGATTCCTCGGCTCCGATTCATCGGATGTCCACTGGCTCAACGAGCCCGCCTGCTATCTGACGGATGAAGAGACAGGGTTTACAGCGAGCGGACGCTGATCTACAATCTCAGAACGTCGCCCGGAGTGCAGTGCCCCGCGGGCAAGGGCGACAGCCAGTAGAAAACTGTAGATAGTGAATTCCATGGGTTTTCCTGAGATTCGAATGCGTCGTCTTCGCAGCAGCGCCACGATGAGGCGAATGGTCCGCGAGACTTCGTTGAGCGTGAACGATCTGATTTACCCGCTCTTCATCCGGGCGGGTCGCGGGATCAAGAAGCCGATTGCCTCGATGACCGGCTGTTTTCACATCTCGCCGGACCTGATTGCCGAAGAAGCGGCCGAGGTCGCTTCGCTGGGGATTCCCGCCGTGCTCTTGTTCGGCTTGCCTGAGAAGAAGGATGAACAGGGCTCGGAGGCCTGGTCGGAGACGGGTCCCGTGCAGCAGGCGATCCACGAGATCAAGAACCGAACTCCCGACTTGCTGGTTGTTACGGACGTGTGTCTGTGCGAGTACACCAGCACGGGCCATTGCGGCGTGATTTGCGACCGCAGGGTGGACAACGATCCCACGTGCGATCTGCTGGCGAAGATGGCCCTCTCGCACGCCCAGGCGGGCGCGGATATTGTCGCGCCCTCGGACATGATGGACGGCCGCGTCCGTGCGATCCGCGACGTGCTGGAGCGAAACGGGTTCCAGGACGTCGCCATCCTGTCCTATGCGGCCAAGTTCGCCTCCGCGTTCTACGGGCCGTTCCGCGATGCTGCGGAGTCCTCGCCGGCGTTCGGCGACCGCAAGACCTACCAGATGGACCCGGCCAACGCCCGCGAGGCGCTCCGCGAGATCGAGCTGGACCTCGAAGAGGGGGCGGACATGGTCATGGTCAAGCCCGCGTTGAGCTATCTCGATGTGATCCATCGGGCCCGCGAGCGGTTCGATTGTCCCCTGGCCGCCTACAACGTCAGCGGCGAGTACATGATGCTCAACGCGGCTGCCGATGCCGGTCTGATCGACCGCGAAGCCGCCATGATGGAGGTCCTGACCTCGATCAAGCGGGCCGGCGCCGACATCATCCTGACCTATTTCGCCAAGTCCGCCGCGAAGCTGCTTCGCGGGTGACCGAGCTTGGACCATGGGAGTGACCGATTGTGACGGAACGACGGACGAATCGATTGTTGGGTGTTGTGCGGGCCTTGAGCGCTGCATCGGTGCTTGCATTGGCCTCCATGGGCTGTGCCACGAAACAGGAAGCGGCGTCCGAGACCCGCTGGATCAGCCTGTTCAACGGCAAGGACCTTGCAGGCTGGACGCCGAAGTTTGCGGGCAGCGAGCTGGGCGTGAACTACAAGGATACCTTCCGCGTCCAGGACGGCCTGCTGACCGTCGCCTACGACCAGTATGAGAGATTCAACGGGGAGTTCGGGCACCTGTTCTACAAGGACTCGTTCTCGCACTACCGTCTGCGCGCGGAGTACCGGTTTGTCGGCGAGCAGGTTCCCGGCGGGCCCGGCTGGGCCTTCCGCAACAATGGCTTGATGCTCCACTGCCAGCCGCCGGCGACGATGGCCAAGGACCAGGACTTTCCCGTCAGCATCGAGGTCCAACTCCTCGGGGGCGACGGGACGAACGAGCGTTCCACCGGCAATCTGTGCACGCCCGGCACGAACGTCGTCATGAACGGACAGCTTGTCACCCAGCACTGCACCAACTCCTCGTCCCAGACCTGTCACGGCGACCAGTGGGTGACGGCCGAGGTGGAGGTTCACGGCAACCGGCTGATCCGCCACATCATCAACGGCGAAACCGTGCTCGAATACACCGAGCCGCAACTCGACGAGCGCGACGCCGACGCGCGGAAACGCCTCCAGGCTGGCGCTGGGCTGATGCTCGGCGAAGGCTACATCGCGATCCAGGCTGAGAGCGCCCCCACGCAGTTCCGCAGGCTGGAGCTGCTGCCCCTGGAAGAATAGCGGGCGATCACGATTCCTCTTGCAGCCGTTTCCGGTAGGTCAGGGGCACGACGAGGACCGCGCACTCGGCGCGAGAGGCGACTTTCTCCGTGACGGCCCCGAAGAGGGCCTTCTCCAGGGCCTTGTGCCCGTGACGACCCAGGACGATCAGGTCGATCCGCTGCTCGCGGGCGAATTCGAGGATCTGCTGGTGGTCCTTGCCCACACGGATCTCGACGCGGAGTTCCATGCCCTGGGGCAGGCGGGACCGGTAGGTTCGGTCGATCCGCTCGTCGATATCCTGTTTGGCTTTGCTGTCCACGCCATCGACCTCATAGATGTAGGTCTTCCAGAACTGGGCGTCCGATTCCGGGATGACGTGGAGGAGATAGAGTTCGCAGCCGGGCCGGCGGCCTGCGGCGTCTACCGCGAACGAGAATGCAAAATCCGCATTCTCGGAGAAGTCCGTGCAAAACAGAATCCGCCGGAAGTGCGTCTTTGCCAGATCGATCATGTCCATACGTTTCCGGAACCTCCCAAGAGTCATCCACCACCGCATCGGTCACGAATCGCCAATTGTGCCTCATTATACGGATCCTGTTCAATCGGACAGCCGAAATTCGGGACAAATCGGGCTTTCGGGAGTCGAATCGTGTCCGGCGCACGACGATTCGACCCTCGCACGGCAGGCGGGATGTCCGCAAAACGGGGTCTTGGGAGCATTGATCGGCGGGGTGGACGTGCCCTTTTTGCTCTGGACGAGGCGGTGGAAAAACGATACATTAGAGGACCAAGGGATTGACCGGGCCGCGCTGGTGGGCCTCGAACGGATGAAGGACATCCGGCCGCAAGGATGGGGGGTACGCCTGTACCATGGTATGTTTTTCTGGAGGAGGTCTGTGGACCATCCGATGGATATACGACGGCACACGCGCTGTGGCGTGCGGTTTTGGAGTGCTTTCAGGACGTTGAGGACTTTCAATATGACGCAAAACAGGTCTGTTCTCGTGTGTGGCGCGATGCTCGTTCTGGTGTCCTTCCTGTCGCCTGCTTTCGGTCAGAACGACATCGAGAGTCCGCAGTATTACTCGGGCGTGTGGTATCGGCTCCTGGTCGACGGCGATGGGAACCTCGTCGAGGGCGAGGGGGACGGCGAGGGGTGGTACTACTACCCGGCCAGCGACACATGGCGGATGTGGTTCTACAACGGCTCCTACGACCCAGCCCGCCAAGCCAGTCTGGAGTATCACGTCTACACCAAGGCGATCGATCCGACTACGCCGACCTACATGACCGCGTATTACGGCTGGACGACGCCCGAATGGTCGAGTCGGGGGCTGGGCCGCCCGCCGCTGCCCAGCGACATGGGTTCCGCGTCCCTGGAAAGCCAGTACATGACCGGTGCGCGGATCTACGCGGTGGACAGCGTCGTGACCACGAGCGTCGAGACCAACCGGAAGCATACCGTCGAGGACTACAATCCCGAGTGGATCTGCATCGGGCTCAAGGTCCGCAATGCCTATGTCTACCGCGGGGTGTTCCACGAGTGCACGTCCGGGACCTCCCACAACGACGATGATGATGACCCGAGGACGGAGAGGTTCACTGCCGACTTCGGCGATGCTCCGGATTCGGGATACCTGACGCTCCTGGCCAGCAACGGCGCCCGGCATACGATCGTGCCCGGCGTCTGCCTGGGCAGCGGCATCGATGGGGAATCTGACGGCCAGCCCAATACCGCGGCCACCGGCGACGACAACAGCGACGACGATGATGAAGACGGCGTTACCTTCACCACAACGCTGCAGGCCGGGCAGGATGCGAGCCTCCTGGTCGTCGCATCCACCAGCGGGTATCTCAATGCGTGGATTGACTTCGACGGCGATGCCAAGTTTGACAACGATGACCGGATCTTCTCGGATCGGGTCCTCAAGAGTGGGACCAATGTGCTGACGGTTACGGTGCCGAAGGACGCCGTGCCGGGATACACATACGCCCGATTCCGCTTCAACACCCGCGGGTCGTTGGGCAGCTACGGCCCGGCGGACGACGGGGAAGTCGAGGACTACCGCGTCCAGATCGTTGCCACGAGCAAGACTTCCGAAGCGGTCTCCGGCGTGTCTTCTCTGGTGTGGAGCCAACCCCCTTCCCTTGTGACGGACAGCAATGCGAGCGTCTTCGACGGTGGCAGCGTGTCCTCGTCGCTTCACCTCTATGAAATGGCGGCCGATGACTGGGAGCCCGTACATGACCAGGCGATCACAGGGGTCCACTGGTGGGGCGTGTTCGATGGATGGACGGAGTCCTATCCGCCGTCCGACCTGCCGGTGGCGTTCCATATCGGCATTTGGACGGGTTCTTCGGATTCCTCGACATTCGCCCACCCGGATAGGATGATCTGGGGCACCTACTGTACGAACTGGGCTTGGGCGGTCGCGGGTACTGAGGGGTCTGACGATGCGAACGACTCGGGCCAGACCTGCTTCCTGTTCAGTTATCTGCTGTCGCAGGACCAGTGGATCGAGATCGACCAGACGAAGGACGACTCCGGATCGAAGGTCTATTGGCTGAGCATTGCGGCTCTGTACGATGTGACTGACTACGAGCCGAAGAACCTCTGGAGTTGGAAACTCCGCACGACGGCAACCGGCGCCGCAGGCACGTCCGTGCGGACGATCCTCTCTTCTTCGGGCATGTCGTTCTGGCCGCCGGTCGTCGGGTGCCAGTGGGAAACCGGAAGCCCGTTGACTGACTCCCGGTTCAATGACCTGGACATGGCGTTTCAACTGACCACATTTGCGCCTCTGGAACGCTGACGGCCGGGGCGCCTGCACAGGTTCCATGCCGGACCGGCCGGCTGCAAGCCGGCTCGATACGGACCGTGAGATTGCCACAAGACACGGCGGGGTCGCCATGCCTTCACGGCTCTGCCTTTGTGTTCTTTGAGATCAGGAGCAATAATTCGCACGCAAAACCGTTACATCCGCGAGGCGTTGTGGCACATAACCCTGTCCGAGCGCTCTGGTTCGGGCGCCGGTGGTCAACGTGCTCGTCCGCATCCTGCTGACCTGCATCGCGAGTCGAGGTCAGTCCGATAACGCCCGGGTGGGTTTGTCATCGGAGACCCAGCGCGTGTGGATTTCGCCGTGGTGGCGTCACAGGAGATGGTGAAGTGGTTTTCGTTTCGGGTCTACACTTTTTATTTGAGACAAGGGCTGCGCAGGTCGATTTCTCGAAGATGACGCGGAAGAGTTGTCCATGCGAGCATTTGGGGTTTCCCCAACGCTGTGGTTCGTGCGTGGGAGACGCCGCCGTGCAGTCCGCCACCTTGTTGCTGGATATGGGGGACTGTACGTGGAGCTTTTTTTGGGAGGATCAAGTATGAGCCGGCTGAAGGAACTGTCCAGAAGATGCGCGGTGGTCGCCGCCCTGATTGCCCTGCTCCTGGGGTGGGGCGCCGCTTGGGGCGCGAAGGATGACGAAGTCTCGGCTGCGGGCGGAGCTGACTACGATTTCGGCGATGCCCCGGAGGGGGTGATTGCCTACCCGGATAAAGGAGTGGTTGGGATGTTCCCGACGTGTGTGGGCGTCGGTCCGGCCTCCTGGATCCAGCACGCCAGTCGGGGAGCCATGTACTTCGGGGCCAAGGTGGACCTGGAGGCCGACGGCAATGGCGGCCACTGTCCCACCTTCTCGCCGAATCAGTACAACATGGATGAGACCATCAGCACCGCCGGCGACGCCGGCCTGACCAAGCCGCGGGCCTACACGATCACGGGTCCAGCGGGGTCTCAGGCCGTTACGCCGCTGAGCACCATTGGTCTCCAGTCGCTCGGAAACGCTTGCACGATCGCCATGTGGGGTACGAACATCGATATTCGGGTTCACAACACCAGTTCCGAGGGCAAGGTGGCCTATGTGAACGTCCTGTTCGACTGGAATCACGACGGCGTCTGGGCCGGATCGACCCGATGCAGCGGCGTGGATGTGCCCGAGCACACCGTGGTCAACTTCCCTGTGCCGTACGGGTACAGTGGGCTTCTATCGGGTCTGAGCCCGTCGAGCTTCAAGATCGGGCCGGTCGATGGCTACGTCTGGGTGCGATTCTCGATCACCGACGTGCCCGTCGCCAAGGACTGGAACGGCGACGGCGTCTTCAACGACGGCGAAACCGAGGACTACCTGCTCTATGTTCAGGAGGCCCTGACGTTCTGCACGTGGGATACCGAGGACCCCCACGCCATGCACTGGGCCCAGTTGCCCAACAAGCAGACCACGGGGATTGCGGTCGATCTGTCGAACACCCGTCTGGCGGACGATTTCCAGGCCACTCAGGACGGTCCGCTCATGGAGATTCACTTCTGGGCGTCGTTTCTGGCTGACGTCATACCCCAGACCGGCGTGAACTGCCAGATGATCGAGATCAACATCTACTCGAACGCGGTGGCGGACAAAGTCATCCCGTGGAGCCGCCCGGACAAGCTTCTCTGGACCCGGCAGGTCTCGGCATACCTCTACGATTTCTCGGAAATGGGGAGTGCCTGGCAAGCCTGGTACGAGCCCAACACCGGGGTCTATGAAAGCGCCGATCACGAACGCGGCTGGCAGTACAGCATCTGCCTCGACGAGGAAGAGGGGGAGCTGTTTGAGATGAGGCTCGGGACGATCTACTGGCTCGAACTCCGGGTCAAACCGGGGAACCTGAGCGACACGAAGTTCGCTTTCGGATGGAAGACGACCCGGCAGTACCTGCAATTCGAAGACAACGCGGTCTTCTATGATCCGGACCTTGGTTGGCAGCCTCTGGTGTACCCAGAGCCCCACACGTGGTATCGTGAGCCGCTGGACCTGGCCTTCGTTGTCGTGAGCACGACGCAGGAAGACATGGATTTCGGCGATGCGCCGGACCCGACCTATCCGACCTGGCTCTCCAGCAACGGCGCTCGGCACGTCATCTCGCCGGACGTCTATCTGGGTCGAGGCGTCGATGGCGAGCAAGACGGCCAGCCCAATGCGACTGCCACGGGGGACGATGTCGTGGATACGGACGACGAGGATGGCGTCGTCTTCCTGACGGACCTGATCCCCGGCCAGGCCGCTACCCTCCAGGTGACCGCGTCGACCACGGGCGCCCTGAGTGCCTGGATCGACTGGAATGCCGACGGGGACTGGGACGATGCCGACGAACAGGTTGCGACCGACGTAGCGCTGGTCTCGGGCACGAACACGCTGGTGATCACCGTGCCCGGTCGGGCCGAAGCGGGCGAGACGTTTGCGCGGTTCCGCTTCAGCACGACGCGAGGCCTGGAACACTACGGTCTGGCTCCGGACGGAGAGGTGGAGGACTATCGGGTTTGGATTGTCAAGGGGTTCTCGGCGCTGCCGCCGACCGAACACCTGACGTGGTCGCAGCCTCCCATCGAAACGGACCCCGGCCTGGACACGCCCGTCTTCTGCGGGTGGGATCAGGCGTCGTATGTGAGCAAGTTGTCACAGTACTCCACCGGCACCTGGTATGTGCCGGCGGATGATTTCCGCTGCATCGGGGACATGCCTGTGACCTCCGTGCACTGGTGGGGCTCCTACGAGGGCTGGAACGGCGATGAGGCGCCGAGTGTCAAGCCGGCCTCCTGGCGGATTGCCTTCTGGAGCAACGCTCCGGCCGACAGCCGGTACAACTACAGCCGCCCGGACTCGCTGCTCTGGGTCGTGAGCGTGACGAACGACCGAGTCGAGCAGGAGTGGGCGGGCTTCAACGAGTTTCCCGAGAAGTCCATCGACACCTCTTTCCGATACAGTCTGGCGCTGACGTCGTCGGAGTACTTCGACCAGAATCGGTATGTCGAGAGCACGCGAGACGATGTGTTCTGGATCAGCATCACGGCGGTCTACACGGGTTCTCCGGGACCCACTTATCCCTGGGGCTGGCAGACGAGGCCTCAGGTGTGGGAGGACGCCGCTATCGCGGCCACCTTTCGCACCGACGACCTGCGAAGGGGATTGGTGCTAGATTCCGCGACGACCCAGCCGATCACGAGTTCCCTGCTCTGCGACGAGTCGGCTGCGTATGATCTGGCCTTCGAGCTGGACACGGATCCGACCTACATCAAGTGGGAACAGGCCTTCACCGACCTTCGGGACTGGCCGTACTATGAAGATGAACAATCCCTTGGCACCGGCAGCAACACCGTGTCGTCGCGGCGCACCGTAGCCGACGACTGGCGATGCACCTCCGCGCAGGCGGTGACCGCCATCGTGTGGTGGGGCTCCTACGTCGGCTACGACTACTCGCCCTCGGCCTGCCAGCAGAGGACTTCTCCGCAGCCGCCCGACTACTTCCTGTTGTCGCTCTGGTCGGATGTGCCCAGTACGGACAAGGGCAATTCAAAAGGCTACGGCTACCCCAACCGCAAGGTATGGGAATACAAGGCCGATTCGTACGACGAGGTCCTCGTCGGCTTCGACCGGGATTCCTCGTCGATCAGTTCCTCCGTCGAGGGATACGAGCCGGTCTATCGCTATACGGTCCGTCTTCCCGCGGACAGTTGGTATCGCCAGGACGGGACCTACAACGTGCTCTGGCTGAGCGTCCAGGCGGTGTACGCCTCCAGCAAATCGATAGTGTATCCCTGGGGCTGGACGAATCATGCCTACGCAACCTGGGATCTGCAAAGTCTCTCGCCTGTAGGGTACTGGAAGCTCGATGAATCCTCGGGCGTCACCGCAGCCGACAGTTCCGGCAACGGAAACCACGGCACGCTGCACGGCGATCCCGTTTGGCGGACCTCCGGCGGCTGGTTCGACGGGGCGCTCGATTTCGACGGTCGCGGCGACTACATCCAGGTGGACAGGCCTGCGGGTTTCAACTTCGCCCCGGACTCCTTCTCGGTCTCCGCCTGGATCTACCCGAGGGAAACCACCGGCCAGTATCGTGCGATCCTGGAGTATGATCGCGACAGTGCCTATGGAAACCGCTTCGGTCTGTGGCTCGACGCAGACGGCCGCGTCCACTTCCGCGTCGGCCTGAACACCTGGCAATCGCAGACGGCCCTCAGAGCGGGCCAGTGGTATCATGTCGCGGGCACGTTCGAAGCCGACACGAAGAAGATGAGCATCTACGTCGACGGCCTGCTCGACGCGGCCGCCACGAACAAGGCGGGTTTTGTCACGCCGACGCAGGCGACGCTGGTCATCGGTGCTCGCGGCGCGGCCGATGATGAGTATTTCAACGGTCTGATCGACGATGTCCGCGTCTATGCATCCCTGCTGACTTCGGAGGAGGTGTTGATCCTGGCCGGCACCGGAAGGAATGAAGGCGCCGTGTACACGACCGCCAGCAGCACGAGCGCTGCTGCGTCGTGGATGCAGCTTCTCGATCCAACCGGCCAGATCGAGGACATGTCCTTCGTGCTCTTTGGCGAGCCGCTCGCCAGTCTGCCCGTGAAAGGCGACACCGAAGACGACAAAGACGACAGGGCCGGCGGAACCACCGCCGAGACCGAGGAGAAGAAGTAGCTCTCGGCCGGTTTGTTTCGATATCTCTCGCCTTCCAGGGGCGTGGGCAAGTTACGATTGCCCGCGCCCCTGTTTCATTTTGGCTCGCATCGTCCTGTTGTACGTCCTGTGCACTGTGGGATATCATAGGGGAAACGGTCGCTCCCCGCGCGGAACACGGCACGGCGGGGGCCCGATGCACAGGGAATGCCGGAACCATCATCTGAAAGATGAGGAGACGCGATGCGGGATCGAATGGCAATTGCAGCGCTCGGTGTGATGGTCGCAATGACATGGGCGGGGATCCCGGCGTGCGGGGCCCTGACGTTCTTGCGCACCGACGGGCAGGACATGGTCGATGAGGGCGGCAGGAAGATCCTGCTGCGAGGCGTCGGTCTGGGCAACTGGATGCTCCCCGAAGGGTACATGTGGAAGTTCGGCGACCAGGGGGACCGTCCTCGCAAGATCGAGAAAATCGTCAGCGATCTGATCGGCCAGGAGAACGCGGCGAAGTTCTGGTCCGAGTACCGGCGCAACTACATCACACAGGCGGATATCGCCCGGATCGCGGAGCTCGGCTTCAACTCCGTGCGCCCCGCCCTCAACGTGCGTCTGTTCCTGACAGAGGGCGACAATGCAGCCTACGTCGATGAAGGTTTCCAGTTGCTGGATCGGCTCGTCGAGTGGTGCCGCCGGCACAAGGTCTACGTGATTATCGACATGCACGGCGCGCCGGGCGGCCAGACCGGCGCGAACATCGACGACAGCCCGGCCGACGAGCCGGGACTATTCATGGACAAGAGGAACCAGGACCGGCTCGTCGATCTATGGGTGAAGATCGCCGCCCGGTACAAGGACGAGCCGGCCGTGGCGGCGTACGATCTGCTGAACGAGCCGCTGCCGCAGCGGACCGGCGCAGCGGAGAAGTACAAGGACCAGCTCGAACCCCTCTACCGGCGCATCACCGAGGCCATTCGCGAGGTGGACCCGCGCCACATGATTACCCTGGAGGGCGCCGACTGGGCCAATGACTGGTCCGTCTTTTCGACTCCCTTCGACGACAACCTGTTCTATCAGTTCCACTATTACTGCTGGGACCGGCCGGACAAGCTCAACGACATCGGCCGATTTATCGAACGTCGAAAGCAATTGAACACGCCCGTCTGGGTCGGCGAGACAGGGGAGAAGGACAACGCCATCTACTGGGCGACGACACAGTATTTCGAAGCCAACAACATCGGGTGGTCGTTCTGGCCGTGGAAGAAGATGGACGCGACGAACGGGCCTTGTTCCATCAAGGCTCCCGCAGGGTGGGATGCCATCCGGCTCTACTCCCGCGGTGGGGCCAGGCCCTCGCCGGAAGCGGCTCAAAAGGCCTTCGACGAGCTGATCGAGAACATCCGCCTGGAGAACTGCGTGTTCTTTGGGGACGTGGTCAACGCGATGTTTCGACGGGCGCCCGTGCGGATCGAGGCGGAGAACTTCGGTCCCGACGGCCTGAATCGGTCGTACTACGTCAAGGACGTTTCACAACTGTCGAAGCAATACCGCGTTTCCGAGCCGGTGCCTGTCGAGTCGATCTCCGGCAGGGATCGCTGGAGTTCGCAGCAAGGGATACGGCTGGGCGAGGGGGAATGGACCGCCTACACGGTGGAGAGCCTGACGTCGCGCGAGTACTCGGTCCTTGTGCGAGCGATGGCCCCGGCGGGTCCGGCGGTTCTTGAACTGGCCGTCGGTGGCTCTGCGCAGGAGCTGCGTATTCCACAGGGTGACTGGACGGATATCCCCGCGAAGGCCGTGGCCTTGTCCCGAGGCGCCAACCAGATCCGGGTCTTGGTCAAGAGCGGCACGACGCATCTGGACTGGATTGCGGTGGACTGAAGGCGAGCGGAGACCGCAATCGCGTTTCCCTGCCGTCCCGGCGCAGAAGAAGCGGGGCCTTTGTCTTGCGACTGAGGCCCCGCTTGATGCTGCAACTCTATGCTACGGCTGGATCAGCCGTGTTCTCGACGACTAGAATGCCTTGTGGATCGGCAGGGTCCTGCCGGCGAGGCCGGCGATTTCCCCATCGGACAACGCCCGCTGGTAGATCCGAACGTCGTCGATCAAGCCGCTGAACCACTGGCCGGTGCCCCAGGCTCCGATGATCGTGTTGCCCGTGGCGCCCAGATACGGCGTAGCCGAGGTCTGATGAGCCGCCAGCACGCCATCGATGTAGATCCTCCTGTCCCGGTTCTCGAAATCGTACCGGAAGGTGATGTGGTACCACTCGTTGTCCTGGATGACTCCGCCGGTCGTGTCGAGATCGTTGGCGTAGAACGCCATGCGGACGCCGCCTGCCGGCACGTTCCCGGACGCGGCGCCGGGACCTCCGAGCCGGAAGTGCAGATCCGTGTTCGTTGCGGACGACTGCGTCTGACTGAAGACGACCTGCTCGGCCGCGTACAGAACCGGATTGATCCACATGGCGACCGTGAAGCTCCGGTTGTCCAGGGCGATGTGAGGGGCGACGACGCGGATGTTGGCGCCGTTGAACTGCATGGCGCCGTCGAGCTTGCCTTGGAGCCACTGCGCGTTGCCTTCGACGGTTGCGTTCAGCGCGTTCGCGGAACTGTCCTTGGCATCCTTGTCGAGGGTGTAGCGGGCTGCCAGGCCGGCGGCGTCCGGCGTTGCCGGCGTGATCCACTCGGGCGCCTTGGGGTACAATCGAATGTCGTCGATGTACAGGGTGCCCGTGGCGCCGGACCCCTCGATGCCGATCGTCAGGGAACGGACGGCATTCGCGCCGCTGACTTTGGACAGGTCGATATTCCACGGCTGCCAGATGCTCCTCGCCAGGTCCGTCGCGTCCCCGTCGTAGGGCACCTTGGTGTTGTTGATCTTGAGGTACAGTTGCCCGGCGTTGCCGGCCTTGCCTGCGAAGGTGATCGCGAGGCTCTTGACGCCGAGCGAGGTCCAGTCCTGGGGCGAGTTGAAGATCCGTTTGGCCTCCGAGTAGTAGGGGGAGGCCGTGTTGTTGTAGAACAGGGGCATCGATTGCCGCCCGCTGTGGACGATGGCGGTCTCGCCGAAGGTGCCGTTGCTGGAGTCTATGTACCCGACCTGCGAGCCGCTGCTCTTGTCCAGATAGCCGTCGAGCCAGGTGTCGTAGAGGCGATTGTCGTCGTCGTTATAGGCCTCGAAGGTGTCGATCTCTCCGTACTCTGCGGAGGTGAAGCTCCAAACGTCGCCTTCGTAGGTGCCACTGTCACCCACCTCGTCGACCTTCCAGTAGTAGGTGGTCGCGTAGTTCATCGTGTCCGGGGTGTACCTGTGGTCGGTCACGGTCTCGCCCGCCATGGTCCCCTCGGCGACGGCGTTGGCGTCGGTCCCGAGGTAGACCTGGTGGGAGGTCGCCTTGCGTCCGGGCCGCCAGTTGAACTCGGCATCGACATGGACGCCCGTGGCGCCGTCGGCCGGATCGGGCTCGAACGCCTGTACCGGGACATAATAGAAGCGGACTTCGCTGAGGCCGGCTCCCAAACCGCTGCCCCACACGGTGTTGATGGTCAACCTGACGTGCCTGGCGGAGACTTCGCCGAAGCGGATAGTGGTGTTCGCAGGGCAGGGCGCCACGCCGGCTTCCTGGGCGAACTGGGGCACGTTCTCGATCGCGGTCCAGGTCTGGCCGTCGGTGGAGTACTCGACGGTGACGTCCTTGGCGCCCAGACCCATCCACGATTCGACGATGGAGTTGGCGTTCCAGACCCGCAGCTCGTCCAGGACGTATTCCCTGTCGAAGGTGTACTGGATCCAGGCGGGCACGGACCTGACCATCCAGGACTCTTTCAGATCTGTGGAGTGCAAGTCGTCCTTGAGTCCGGAACCGTCGATGGTTCGCATGGCGGGCGAAGTGGCTTCCTGGCCGGAGGCGTTGACCGTCAGGCCGGTGATTGGATAGGCGTAAGTCTCCACCGTGAAGCTCCAGGTCTCGCCCCTGGTGACGGCATAGTCCGGGGCCCCGTTCACTTCGTCGATTCGCCAGTAGTAGGTCTGGCCGTATTCGAACACGCCGTCGGGATCGAAGTCGGTGCCCGATTGGCCCTGGCTGGCGAGGACGCCACGCGGATCGGAGGTGCTGGCAGCGTTGACGTCCTCGAAGCTCGTTCCGAAGTACACGTTGTGGGTGGCGGCGTATTCGCCCGCCTTCCAGCTCAGGACCGCGTCGCGAAGCACCTCTACGGCCTCATCTTCAGGCGATGGATTGCCGGCCAGAGCGGCACTCCTCAGCCCTGTCATAATCTTCTGGATCTCGTCCACGGTCAGCGCGTTGTTGTAGATCTGGATGTCGTCCATCAGGCCGTGCAGCAGACGCCCGGTTGCCTGTTGGTTCTCGCCGATCAACAGGTCATAGTTGCTGCTGTCGCCGATCTGGCCGGAGTAGGTCGCTCGCGCATCCTCCTTCCCGTCGATGTAGATGATCGCCGTGGCCCCGTTGTATGTGGCGCAGTAATGGTGCCATTGGTTGTCGGTGATGACGGTTGGGGCGTCGAAGTAGTTGCTGGCAGAGATGCCGAAGTGGGTGGCGTTGCCCGTGCCTCCGGAGCGGCTGGCACGGTAGGCTCCGTCGCCTTTCGCAAGGAACACCTCCCAGGTGTTGGAAAAGGCCTGGACCTTGAACCAGAACGCAATGGTAATCTGGTCCCGGATGTTCAGCGACGCCGCACGGCCGCAGTTGATGTAGGTGCTGCCGTTGAACTGGAAAGCGCCGCCGATCTTCCCTGGCACCCACAGCGCGGTCCCCACGACCGTGCCATTGTTGCCTTGACCGCTCCCATCTGCGGCGACACTGCCGCTGGTCTCATCGAACGTCCACCAGCCTACCAGGTCGCCGAACACGGATGAAACCGGCGACAGCAACAACACACAGGAAACCACAAGAATTGACTTTCTGCACATACTCGTCCTCCTTCAAACATACCATGTACCCACACGATCATGTTATGCCCGGGGACCGAAGAACACCCGCGACTCGGTTTTTGGGAAAAATCAGGAGAGCAATGCGCTTCGATGATGCTGGACTGCGTTAGAGATCATGCTGACTCCTCCTCGTCTGGAAGGACCATTCGTACTGCACGACAGAGACCCTAACCACCGGAAAGCACCTCTATTGTACCCTGAGGGTGGAGTGCGAATCAACCAAAAAAAGAAGCCGGGCCTCTGTCTTCCAAATTCCAAACAGAATTCATATCGGCACTTGCGTTTGCGAACTTGAATGTCACCGGCTCTGCCGTACGGCTCTCAACCGCGTCCCTTGCCCCGCGGGCTGGAAAGGGGGTCTGTATCGCGAGAATGCCTCAGTAGTCCTTGAAGCCCCTCATCCAGAGGGGCCAATCATCGTGGGCGACGCCGCCGGCGGTGGTCCAGGCGTTGGCGGTGTTGAACGTCCGGTTCCACTTGAAGGTCCACAGTTCCTTGAGCCCGACCTTGCGGACGCTCATGTCAGCGAACAGATAGTTCACATATCCGTTGTGCCGGTTCATGCAGACCAGGACCCACTCGTTCAGACCGGAGACGTCCCCCTCGATCGTCGGTGGGCCGGCCGTCGCGCTGGGATACACGTCCACGTAGGCACAATCGAAGAACAGCGGCACGTTCACCGGGTCCTTGACCGTGTTGCGATTCTTCCAGTACGGGTCTCCCGTACGGTTACAAATCCACTCGTTCTGGCCGTAGCTGCCGATGTCTTGCGACGTCTTGCTCTTGATATTGGTCCACCCTTGCTTGTCCCACAACCAGGCTCGGGAGGCCCAGTCGCCCGGTATGTTCATCGGGCGAGTGGCTGCTGGACACACGGTCAGCGCTCCCCGATCCAGGTAGTAGGGCATCATGACAACGGGCCAGTCATTCGCGGCATCGCCGCCGGTGGTGCCGCCGCTGTTGAATTTGCCGCCGTTCTCCTCGGTGAACATGTGCCAGATGTAGCTCCACTGCTTGAGATTGGACAGGCAGGCGACGGTGCGGGCCTGCTTGCGGGCTCGATTCAGGCTGGGCAGCAAAATCGACATCAGCAGGGCAATGATGGCCACGACCACGAGCAGCTCGATCAGGGTGAACGCGTGTCTTCGCATCGTCATATTCCACCTTGTCGTCAGATACGACCAGAGAAACACAGAGGGCTGCAAGTAGTCTACCCTCGCAGCCCTCTGTTGTCTATCGGCTATGTTGCCATGTTCCTGCACCGGCGGTCCGGTGTTCCATCTCTACTGCTGCGTCCGGGTCAGCCGAATGTCGTCGATGTAGATCAGGCCCGTCCCACCCGGGGTCTTGCCCGTGCGGTCGCCCAGGCCGACGCACAACGTCTTGATCCGGTTGAGGGAAAGCCCCCCGAACTCACTGAGCGGGATGTTCCACTCGGTCCAGCGGGCGGTCCGCATCGCCTGTGGGTCGCCGTGCACGACCGATGCAGTCTTGCTGGCGCTGTCCTTGAGCACGACATAGAGCGGGTCCGCCGCGTTGCCCGCTGCGCCGCGGAAGAACAGGGTCAACGTGTCCACGTCCTCGGCCGTCCAGTCCTGCGCGGAAGCCCAGGTTCGCGTTGCTTCGGAGAAGTACGGCGACTTACTGTCGTCGTATTCGAGGGGCATGGACTGGCCGCCGCCGTGGACGATCGTCCTTTCTCCGAACGTCCCGCCGGCGGAGTTCATGTAGCCGACGATCGAGTTACTGAGCTGGTCGGTGAAGCCATCGACCCACGTGTGATAGATGGTCATCTCGTTGGCTTCATCGTCCGTGTAGCTTTCGAAATCGTCGATCAGCAGGTACGCAGGCACAGTGAACTTCCACACGTCGCCCGTGCGGACCGTCCCGTCGGCTTCGACCTCATCGATCCGCCAGTAGTAGCTGCCGCCGCCGAATGTGACGAGATCGGCCGGCGAGAAGCTGGTCCCCGACTGGTTGCCCTGGAATTCCGCAGCGTCCTTGCCCGCGGCGGCGACGGCCGACCGCTCGGCGCCGAAGTATACATCGTGCGAGACGGCCGAATCGCCCGCGGTCCAGGTCAGGGCGTCCAGGTCCCGGATGTCCACCGTAGCATCGCGGACCGGGTTCGGCTCGGAGGCCTGCAGCGGATCGGCGACGAGGAGGGCCCCGATCTCCGCAGCGCTCAGTGCCCGGTTGTAGATGCGGACGTCGTCGAGCAGGCCGTTGAAGAAGTCGACCTGCGGGCTGGTCCAGGCCCTCGCGGCCAGCGAGATGATCCGCGTGGTGGCGTAGTTGTCGTTGTTCGTGTTCGTGTCGGAGTTCTTCAGCTCGCCGTCCAGGTAGATCTTGTGGCCGGTGGCGTCCTTCGTCGCGACGACCATGTGCCAGTTGTCGGAGCTCCAGACGACCTGGCCGACGCCCACGGCGTTGAAAGCGGGGGTCGTGTCATAGTAGTGCAGCATGAGGTCGCCCGACAGGCCGACGGAATCCTCCACGCCGATAATCAGGTCGCTGCGAGAGCCGATGCACAGGAGATACTGGGTCCCGATGTTGTCGAAAACGTTGTTGGCGACCTTGAACCGGACGCAGTACGAATAGGTCTGCGGCAGGTACAGATCGGCGGGCGTTCCGAAGGCGACGTAGTCGTCCTGGCCGTCGAAGGACAGGGCGCCGCCGGCGTAGCCGCCCACCCATTGCGGATTGCCGCCGAGCGTGCCGTGATGGCCATGGCCCGACCAGTCCAACACATTGTTGCCGGAGCCCTCGTCCAGCTTCCACCAGGCGAGCAGGCTCTCATCGGCCACCGGAATCTCGGGCACGGTGCGGAAGCTCCAGACCGGCCCCTTCTGCGTGATGCTCCCTACGGTGAACGTGTCAACCCGCCAGTAGTAGGTCGTGTCGGGCGCCAGCGGGCCGGGATCGCACGTGGCGCTGGTGGTCATGGAGATGCTCTGGGTGGCCGTCTGGGCTGCTTCGAAGCTCTCGGCCAGGTAGACCGTGTAGAACAGAGGTTTCTGGCCCGGCGACCAGCTCAGGTCCTGATCGAGCAGGATGTACTCGCTCCCATCGACGGGCGAGGGGTTGTAGGCCGTCAGGGGCTGGACCCAGAAGCTCCAGACCTGTCCCTTCCAGGGGCTCTCGGGGTTGTCGTCATTGATCTCGTCGACCCGCCAGTAGTAGGTCATTCCCGGCGTCAGGCCGGTGGGGTACTGGGTCCCCGCCCCGGTGACGGCCAGGGTGGTGGCTGTTGTGCTGCCGCGGAAGAGGTCCGCATCGTCCGGCGTGGCATTTGCCACCGCTTCCTGGTCCTCGCCGAAATAGACGTTGTGTGACGTGGCCAGCTCCCCCGGGGTCCACTGGAGCGTCACCTGCCCGGTCGTGGTCATGGCGCCGTTCTTGGGCGCGAGGCTGCTGGCGAACGGGTACGGCTTGCCTTCGACGAGGTAGTCCAGTTCCAGTTCACTGACGGCATGATTGTAGACACGGACGTCGTCGATCATGCCCACGAAGAAGTAATTGCCCGCGCTTTCGGTGGCCCCGCCGCCGATGCGAAGGACCTGCTGCGTGTTCGGGCCGAAGGCCGCCGCGTTCTCAGCAGCCAGACTGCCGTTGATGTAGAGCTTCTTCTGTCCGCCCGCGTAGCTTGCCGTCACCAGGGTCCATTCGTCGAAGGTGACGGCCGGGCCTGCCGTGGTGTGCCAGCCGGCGCCGGTCCCGCTCCAGAACTGCCAGGTGTTGCCCGGCTCGACGTACAGGATGTATCCGCGCTGGGGGTAGTCGTCTCGCGACGTGATCGGCGAGCGGTGGCTGGTGCCCGTCGGGTCCACGTTCGCCCAAACGCTGATGGTGAACTCATCGATGGGGTTCAGCGCGGCGCTGTAGGGGATATCGACCTTCTGCGAATTGCCGGCGAACTTCAGCGCGCCGCCCAGGTAGCCCTCCACCCAGGTGGGACCGTTGAGGAGCGTGCCGTTACGCCCGTTACCTGTCGCATCGGCGGCCACGGTGCCCGAGCCATCGTCCAGCTTCCAGTGGCCCACCAGACCGGCGCGGCCCGCCTGCGCCGCCAAGCACACCACGGCCAGGCACAAGATCAAGCGGTTGAGTGTCCTGAACATACGTGTCCTCCTTCCCAACAACATGAAGAATGCGGTCGCGCGGCGCACACAGCCGACGCGATGAGAACAAGCGGAATGGACGGAAAACGCAGAGAGGGTGGATTGCCGAACTGCGAGTCGGTGGTGTGATCGCCATGACACATAACCCTGCGCCTCCGATGTCAACCCACGACAGAGCCAAGGGCCTGTTTCCACGGGACACACGTGCCCGCGCCCGGAACGATTCCGAGGAGACAGAACTGCCTCAAAGACCACTTCATTACTTATACCATCTGCCCGCTTGGCAGGCAATCTATTTCCGTGCGGCCGGTGCCGGCGTGTCCGTACGATCTTCCGGGCGTCAGAGTCCTCCCATTCGGATCTGTTCTGTGCGCAGGCAGTCCGTTTGTAGTGACGCCATGAGGCGTTATCTTCCTCGGCCCGGAAGATATGCCCTTGCGGGCAGACTACAAGCAGGCCGGTGCTTGTCATCACCTGCCCAGGGCCAGTTTCCTTTCACAGACACGCGCCGGCGTCTGGTGGTACGAGAGCGGCCGGGGGCTGTCAGCCATCGGCTGAGTCTTGCACAGGACCTGGAAGTGGGTAACATAATGGGCCGTTCTGGTGAATCGGCCGGGGATAGGGGGTTGTCCGCGTCTCCGGCCTCACGATAGTGGTGGTTCTGTGTGAAAGGATTAGACGATGCACGCGTCACCGGGTTTCTCCCGCGTTTCGGTACTGGTTCTGTCTGTGATGCTGTGGGGTTCGAGTCTGGCGGCCTCGCAGGCTGCGTCGGGCGATTCCGCCGGGGCTGCAGCGGCGCCCGCCCAGACCTCTGAGACCCCGGTCATCTCCCTCGACAACGCCCAGCGCATTCTGACGCAGGTCTATGAGATGCTTGCCAGGTACGGGCTTCAGGTGCTCGGCGCCATACTGATCTTCCTGGTGGGACGGTGGGTGGCCAAGTTGCTCTCCAGGCTGATCACCAGAGTTCTGACGAGGGCGAAGCTGGATCCAACGCTCGTGCCCTTCATCGAGAACCTCAGCTACACCGCTATGCTGGTGTTCGTGGTGGTTGCGGCCCTGGGTCAGGCGGGCGTCCAGACGGCTTCGTTCATTGCCGTGCTCGGCGCCGCGGGACTGGCGGTGGGCCTGGCTTTGCAGGGGTCTTTGGCCAATTTCGCCTCCGGCGTGCTGTTGCTGATCTTCAAGCCCTTCCGCGTAGGCGATTTCGTCCAGATCGGAGGTGTCAGCGGGACCGTCCAGGCGATCCAGATCTTCAACACGGTTCTCAATTCGCCCGACAACGTCCGGATCGTTGTGCCCAATGCCACGGTCACGGGCGGGAGCATCTTGAACTACACGATCAACGGCACCCGGCGCGTCGATCTGGTGGTCAGCGTCTCCTACGGCGACGATCTGAAGAAGGCCCGTCGGGTGATCGAGAACGTCTTGGCCGCCGAGTCGAGACTCCTCGCGGATCCTGCCCCGGTGGTCGCGGTCAACAAGATGGGCGACAGCAGTGTGGATTTCGTGGTCCGTCCCTGGGTCAGGGTGGCCGATTACTGGGCGGTCTACTGGAGTCTCACGGAGAAGGTGAAGGTTGCGTTGGACGAGAACGGCCTGACGATCCCGTTCCCGCAGCGGGACGTCCATGTCTACTCGTCCACGACTGCCGCCGTGAAGACCGCATAAAGCTGCCCGCAGAACTGTACGTATTTCTATGTATTCTGTCTTGGACCTCTGTCAAATCCGGGGCGGGGGACACGGATTGTCCGTGCTTGCCGTTGACGCGGACTCGCCGCGGTCGTATCCTCCCTCAAAGAGGATAGCAGACGGATGCTATCCCATTGTCCAGATGGCCTCTTTGGGGAGAACGCGGCATGATCGATCCATGTGTGAGGTGCGTTGTCACCCTGGCTCTGATGGGAATCGTGGCAGTTCTTTCCGGCTGTGCGAAGAAACAGGAGCCGCCCGCGTCTCCGCCGGCGCCGACCCAGACCTCTGACGCCGCCAAGGAGGCCCAAACCCAGGCGGCGGAGGCGACGAAGGACAGCCAGACCGCGCCCGGATTCGATTCCAAGGTGTTCCTTGCCCAATTCCGTATTCCCGCAATAGGGTCACCAGGGACAAGCGCCTATCCGCAGCAATTCCTGTGAGCGCGCCAGGCTGATGAGAATGCGAAAGTCGCTGTGTCTGCCGACGATTATCCGCTCCCGAAATCAATTGCCTGCACCGAGGACTGTCACCGTGCAGGAGTGAAGGCTTGCGATACGGTCTTGCAGACTGCGGACGCGGGCGTTCGCCCGCTCGTATTCCAGGGTTGCCTGTCGAATGTGATCGAACTCGGTGTCGAGCGCCCCTGTGCCGGAGATCGCCCGCGGCATTTCGTCAACGCTGAGTGCCGTCGTACGGGTGGGGGGAACTCGGGTCAACTGGGGAATCCACTTCCCGTGATACATCGCATACCGCGGTTCCTGGATTCCTGCTTGACGCAGGAACGACAGCGTCAAGCCCATGCCTCGTCGCCCCATCAGAGGATGCGACTGTGGTTATGCACCCGGCGGCATGCAGAAAGCTGATGGGAGCGCCTTGCGGGGCAGGGCCGTCGATGGTAACGTGAAGGCGACGAATCTCTCGGTCCATGGTGAAAAGGAGATAACGATGCCTTTGGTTGAATTGGATACGTCGTGCGAAGTGGCCGACGCCGGGAAGAGGCAGCAGTTGGCAGGCGCCCTCTCGCGGGTTGTCGCAGAAGGGACGGGCAAACCCGAGCAGTATGTGATGGCCTGCGTGCGCGACAAGGTGGCCATGGCGATGAGCGGCCAGGCAGATCCCAGCGCGCTGGTGACTGTCAAGGCTATCGGCGGGCTGACCAAGACCGTCAACCAAGGTCTGGCCGGCAAGATTTCGCAGTTGCTCCAGAAGGAACTCGCCATCCCGGCGGAACGTGTCTATATTGCCTTCCAGGAGTTTCCGGCCAGTAACTGGGCTTGGAACGGGAAGACATTCGGATAGGAGAAGCCCAGAACCCGAATATCGAAATCCGAAACAAATTCTAAGCACGAAACCCAAATGGCCGAAACGCTGGCGTCCCTCGAACGAGCCGTTCTGAATTTCGGGTTTTGGTGGTTCGTGCTTGTTTCGGGTTTCGACATTCGGATTTCGTGCTTCCCGCGGAGCGGTCATTTCTTTTTGTACGCGGTCGCGGGGTCGTACACCTTCTGTGCGACGAACTCCAGGTCGGTTGTGCTCTTGGGCTTGACGGCCCGGTAGAAACAGGACTGGTAGCCGACGTGGCACTGGCCCTCGTCCACTGCGACCTTCAGGATCAGGCAGTCCTGGTCGCAGTCCACGAGGATCTGGCGGACGGTCTGGACGTGGCCGCTCTCTTCGCCTTTCTTCCAGAGCTTCTTTCGGGACCGGCTGTAATACGTTGCCCGGCCGGTGGTGATCGTGAGGTCCAGGGCCTCGCGGTTCATCCAGGCGACCATGAGGATCTGGCCGGTGCTGGCGTCCTGGGCAATGGCCGGGATCAGACCCTCGGCGTTGAACTTGGGCGTGAATTCCAAACCTTCTTCAATCTGCTTCGATTCCAACGGCAACACCCTCTGGGATCTACTATCTACCATTTGCGATTTGCTATTCGAGTTTCGACGGTGCAGGCCGGGATGAACCGCGAACTGCAACACGCCCCGATCTTCATCCGTGAAAGGCAAATGGTACGCGGTAGATGGCAATTGGTCAATGGTCCCATTCGCATCTCGGTTCGCATCCCCGTACTTCTCGGATGATAACCTCTTGCTATGGAGCACTTTACCGACTATGCTTTAGTATGAGAAAGGATTTCCGGGAGATAGGCTTTGCCCAACGCCCAGAACGCTGGAAAGAAGGGATACGTCTCGTGGATCGCTCGGATCGCGGTCGCGACGGGGGCGATTCTCTGGCTTCTGCACGGCCAAGACTGGGGCAAGCTGGCCGCGGTATTCCACAGTCTGAGTCTGGGGTATTTCGTTCTCAGCTTGGCGGTCTACGCATTTGCCCAGGTGGTCATCGCGGTCCGATGGTGGTTTCTACTGCGGGCGCAATCGATCCATATCGATGTTCTGGCGGCCGTGAGGTTGTTTTTTCTCGGACTTTTCTACAGCAATGTCATGCCGGGATCGGTCGGCGGCGACCTCGTCAAGGCCTGGTACGTCACGAAACACACGAACAAACGCCTCGAAGGGGCTTTGAGCGTCTTCGTGGATCGGGTGATCGGACTGATCGGCCTGATCCTGATGGCGATCCTCACGTATGTGCTGTCTCTCCAGGGCCGCGTCCCCGCGTTTTTCACGGCAGAGGAGGGGGGGGCGGGGTGGTTCTCACGGCATCCCTGGGCGATTCCTGGCGCGGTTGTGATCCTGGGTGTCTTGCTGGCGATCGTGCTGGTCCATCCGGCGGGTCGCGCGGCATCCGCCCGCCTGGCGGGAATCGTCCGCCTTCGGGGGGCCTTCTTGCTGCGACGAGTCAGAGATGCCGTCGTGGCATACTGCTCAAGGCCCTGGGTGTTGTTGTGGACGATGGTTCTGACATTCGTCGGGCAGAGCATTGTGATCGTGGCTTTCTGGCTTCTCGGGCGGGATCTGGGGATCGAAGCGGGTCTGGATTACTATCTGTTCGTCTTCCCGGTCATGTGGGTCGTGGGCGCTGTGCCGATCAGCATCGCCGGCCTGGGCATTGTGGAAGCGGGGACCGTCGGGCTCTTCTGCCACCTGACCGGGGCCCCCGACGAGAAGGTCCTGGCCCTGGTGTTCTGCCAGCGGTTTGTCTGGGTGCTCGCATCGCTTCCCGGCGCCGCGGTTCACCTGCTCGGCGCCCACCTGCCGCGGGAAGATATTTCTATTGACTGTCGGGAGGGTGGAAATTAGGCTATCGGCGTTGTTTGGGCCGCGATTTGCCGGGTCTCGGACCCTGGTGGGGTTCTCGATGGCCGGCGGCGTGAGGTTGTTGCAGGTCAATGACCGTTGCAGGACGCTCTGGGAGTTGCTTCATTCGCGGGCTGGGTGTGCCCGATCCCGAAGGAGGACACGATCTGTCTGAACGGGAGAACGCAGGGGTGGTTCGATTGGCAATCTCGATTGAATAAGGAGACAGCAATTGCAGTTCACTATCTCAGGCAAACACGTGACTATCACCGACTCCATCCGGGACTACGCGCAGGAGAAGACCTCGAAGCTTCCGCGGTACTATGACAGTATCAGCCAGGTGGAGGTGGTTGTCGACAGCACGCATGGGACGAACAAGGTCAGCGTGGAAATCATTGCCAGGGGAGAGCATGGGAACGTCTTCGTGGCGACGGAAGCGGGCAGTGATGCCTACCCGTGTATCGACGGAGCGGTGCACAAGCTCGAACAGCAGCTTCGCAAGAAGAAGGCCAAAGAGCGTGATGACAAGCACGTTCGCGAGGGGGATGGTTTTGGCAAGCCGACTCAGGCCTAGGGCCGAACCCAGGGGGTTGGCGAGATTCTCGTGTCAGTGGATGGTTGCGGTTACGGTTAAGGCTGGACGCAAAGAATGAAGTTTGAAGAGTTTGTGTGTTTCGAGGCGACGATCCCTCAGTTGCAGGCAAAGGATCGCGACGGGGCGATCACCGAATTGGTGGCGGCCCTGGTCAACGGGGGCAAGATCCCGCCCGAGTCGGGCAAAGAGGTGACCAAGGCCGTGATCAAGCGGGAGAACGAGGCCAGCACGGGCATGGGCAAAGGCGTGGCTGTGCCTCACGTCAAGCATACGGCGGTCAAGAGCGTCGTGGCGGCGGTCGGACACAGCGCCGCCGGCATTGACTTCGCCTCGCTGGACGAGCAGCCTGTCTACTCGGTGATCCTGCTGATCAGCCCGGTCGACAATCCCGACAAACACCTGCAGGCGATGGAAAACATCTTCCGTCATCTCCAGAAAGAGAGGTTCCGCAAGTTCCTCCGGCAATGCCGGAACGCGGCGGACCTCAAAGACCTGCTCAACGAGGCGGACGAAAACCCCTCGTGGTGAGCGCGGATGCCTGCGACATCCGGCAGCCCCGGTGTGCTGATGGGAGAAGAGGTTTTGGAAAAACTGGTGTCTCAGACAACGGTGGAGATCAAGAATGCGGATGGTCTCCACATGCGCCCGGCCATGCAATTCGTGGACACGGCGAGCCGGTTTGACTGCGAGATCTCCGTCAGCAACGGCCAGATCCCGGTGGACGGCAAGAGCATCATGCAGATGAGCATGCTGGCGGCCACCTGTGGGACGCGTCTGCAGATCCGAGCCGAAGGGCCCGACGCGGAGAAAGCGATCGAGGCCCTGCGCGATCTGGTCGAGATGCGTCTGTTCGGGGAGCCGCCGCCCCCGGGCAAAGGATAACGAAACTCAGTAGATCCCGTCATGGAGATAAAGAAGGGAATAGCCGTCTCGCCGGGAGTGTCGATCGGCAAATCGCTCATCCTCGACTCCGAGGATTATCGCATCCCCCGGCGAGAAATCGAGTCCTCTCAGAGGATCCTGGAAATCCAGCGCGTTCGCAATGCCTTTCGCGACGGCATCAAGGAGTTGACCAAGCTGGAAACCGGCCAGGAGCAGGCCAGCGGTGGGCGCATTCGGGACATCTTCGCGGTTCATATGCGGTTCCTGCGCGATCGGAGTCTGCGCCGCAAGATCACCGACCTGATCCACACGGAGTCCGTGACGGCCGAGTACGCGGTGTCGACCGTTCTGAGGGAGATCGCCGAGCACTTCACCAACGTCAAAGACGCCTACATCAGCGAGCGTGCGGCGGACATCTACGACATCGAGCGTCGTCTGCTCCGCCAGTTGCTCGGGACCAAGCGCGAGGACATCCTGCACCTGCGAGAAGAGGTCGTGGTCGTTGCGCGGGAGCTGAGCCCGATGCAGACCGCCGGCTTCAACCGCGACTACGTCAAGGGCATGGCCACCGACGCCGGCGGGCGAACCAGCCACACCGCGATCGTCGCCCGGTCGCTCGGCATTCCCGCGGTCGTCGCCCTCGAGGACCTGACGGAGGTCGTTCGCGGGGGCGATCCCGTGATCATCGACGGCAACCGCGGCATCGTCATCGTCAACCCCGACGAGGACACGATCCGTCAGTATGAGGCGTACTCCCGCGAATTTCTCGCCCTCGAACACAAGCTCGACGGCATCCGCACCAAGGCCGCGGTCACGCGGGACGGCGTCCGGGTACACCTCCTGGGCAATATCGAATTCCCGGATGAGGCCCAGATCGTCCTGCACAAGGGCGGGGAAGGCATCGGCCTGTATCGCACGGAATTTCTCTACCTCAATCGGCCCACCGAGCCGCTCGAACAGGAGCAGTACGAGGCGTACGCCGAGGTGATGCGGGTCTTCAAGGACAAGCCCGTGGTCATCCGCACCTTCGATCTCGGCGCGGACAAGTACACGCAGAGCCGCCGGGCGGCGCCGGAGCCGAACCCATTCCTGGGCCTGCGGTCCATCCGGTTCTGCCTGCAAAACCTCGCCATGTTCAAGACTCAACTGCGGGCCATCCTGCGGGCCTCCGTCCTGGGCCATATCAAGATCATGTTCCCGCTGATCACGAACATCCAGGAATTGATGCAGGCCAAGATGATTCTGCACGACGTCATGGAGGACCTGGACGAGGAGGGAATCGCGTACAATCGGGAACTGGACGTGGGCATCATGGTGGAGACGCCGTCCGCGGCCTTGACGGCGTCGTCGCTCGCCCGCGAGGCCGACTTCTTCAGCATCGGCACGAACGACCTGACCCAGTACACGCTGGCGGTGGACCGGGGCAACGAGCTGGTTTCGACGCTGTACTCGGCCTCCGACCCGGCGGTGCTGCGCCTGATCCGGACGGTTATCCAGGATGCCTGCAAGGCCCAGATCGACGTCTCCGTCTGCGGGGAGACCGCCTCCGAGCCGGAATACGTCATGCTCCTGCTGGGACTGGGGATCCGAACGCTCTCCATGACGTCGCCCATGATCCCGGAGATCAAGCAGGTGATCCGGTCCGTCACGATGGAGGACTGCAACCACCTGGCGAGAGAGGTCCTGGCGATGAACTCCGAGCGGCAGATCTCCGGCTATCTCCGCAACGCGGCCAGAAAGATTCTCCCGGAGGCGTTCTGATTCGAAGAGGGACGATGGGCGATGGATGATGTGAGGAATGGGTATCGAGACGGTGAGTGACAATTCGCTTGGTTCTTCCGAAGGTGGCGCGGGAGGGGCGTCGTCCGCGCGAGCGACGGCCGCCATCCGGTTCCGCGTCGTCGGACCGGCGGCGATGTTGTCGCACGCGGAAATGGCTCGCCTGTTTCAGCGGGCCTGTGCCCGGGCGGACATCCCGGTGCGATACAGCGAAGGGTTCAATCCTCACCCCCGATTGTCCCTGCCGCTGCCCAGACCGGTGGGAGTGGAATCGGACGACGAACTGCTGGTCGCCAGGCTCTGCGATGTCTCGATGACGGGTTCGCCTTCGGACCTTGCCGGCGTCCAGGCGGCCATGATGCGGGCCCTCGCCGGCCAGTTGCCGGCGGGAATCGAGGTGTTCGACGTGACCCTGGCGGCCTCGAATGCCTCGTTCCAGCCGCGGTCGGCGGAGTATATTCTGCCCATCCGGGTCCGCGAGCATCCGGACCTGACGGCCCGGCTCGAAGACGAGATCGCCAGGGTGATGAACAGCGAGCACTGCATGGTCCAGAGGGCTTCGGCAGATCGACGGACGGTGCGAAGCATCGATGTCAGGCCCTTCCTTCTGTCCATCCGGCTCCAGGAAGACAAACTCGTCGTCCAGCATACGATGGGCGATGCCGGCTCGATCCGGGTCGACGAGATCCTGCAACTCTTCGGTCTGCGGACCGATGACGTGGAGGGGCCGATCTGCAGGACTCATGTCGTATGGGGGACCACCAGACTTCAGAACACACCAGAGCAGCCCCGCGCCAATGGCGAGGCAGAGGATATAGAAGATGGCACGAGAGATGTTGATTAATGTCGCAGAGCGCGAGGAGTGCCGCGTGGCCGTCGTCGAGGACGGCAGACTCGAGGAGCTCTACGTGGAACGGGCCAGCGCCGGCACGCATGTCGGCAGCATCTACAAGGGGAGAATCGTCAATATCGAGTCGGGGATTCAGGCCGCCTTCATCGATATCGGCACGGACAAGAACGGCTTCCTCCACATCAGCGATCTGCACCCCCGCTACTTTCCCGGCGGCAAGAAGGACGCCCTGGAGGTTATCGGCCGACGGCAGGCGTTGAAGGACCGTCCGCCGATGCAGAACTGTCTTCGCCGGGGCCAGGAAATCGTCGTCCAGGTCACCAAGGAGGGTCTCAAGACCAAGGGCCCCACGCTGAGCACCTATCTCGCCCTGGCGGGCAAGCACCTGGTCATGATGCCCTGGATGAAGAACTACGGGATCTCGCACAAGATCGAGGACGAGGAGGAGCGGAAGCGACTGGCGGGCGTGTTCGACGAGTGCAAGGCGCCGAAAGGGCATGGATTCATCATCCGCACCGCCGGGGAAGGGGCCTCGAAGCGCGACATCCAGGCCGATCTGAAGTACCTCGACCGTCTCTGGCGGGCGATGCAGAGCCGGATGGAAACGGAGAAGGCGCCGGGCGAGATCTACCTCGAGTCGGATCTCGTAATTCGCGCCCTGCGGGACACTTTCGGTCCCGAGATCACTCGAATCGTGTGTGATTCGGACGCCACGGTCCGCAAGATCAAGGATTTCCTCTCGATCTCGGCCCCACGATTGAAGCCGAAGACCGTCTTCTATGAGGAGAAGATCCCGGTCTTCCACAAGTACGGGATCGAGGACGAAATTGCCAAGATTCAGTCTCGCGAGGTGGAGCTCAAGAGCGGCGGCTCGATCGTGATCGAGCAGACTGAGGCGCTGGTCGCTATCGACGTCAACAGCGGGCGGTTCCGCACGCAGAAGAACGCCGAGCAGACGGCGTATGAGAACAACCTGGAGGCCGCCACCGAAATCGCCCGGCAACTGCGTCTGCGGGACCTGGGCGGGTTGATCGTCTGCGACTTCATCGACATGCGAAACGCCAAACACCGCAAAGAGGTGGAGCGGGCGTTCCGCGACGCGATGAAGGCCGACCGGGCGAGATCCAAGCTGCTGCACATCAGCCGGTTCGGGGTGATCGAGATGACGCGGCAGCGAATGAGGCCCTCCCTCCAGTTCAGCACGTTTCTGGCTTGTCCCCATTGCGCGGGCACCGGCTTCGTCAAGAGCCACGAATCCCTGGCGCTCGAGATCATCCGTTTGCTGAATCTGGCGGTGTCGAGGGACCACATCAAACGCATCGAGCTGACGGTCCCGAAGGAGGTGGGGGAGTTCCTTCAGAATGAGAAGCGAGCGGCGATCGCCCAGATCGAACAGGCAACCGAGAAGCGGATCATCATTCGTTCTTCGCCTGATTTTGCCGGCGAGCAGCGCACGCTGATGTGTTTCAATGACCGCGGCGGCGAAGTGAAACTGTGACCGGCAGGGAGGCCGAGGACTGTGGAATTCGATCTTGAGTACGCACGGAACGTGATTCGGGCCGAGGCCGAGGCCATCTCGCTGATGACGTCGGTCGTCAACGACGATTTTGCCAAGGCGGCCGAGATGATCTATCGTTGTCCCGGATCGTGCATTGTCAGCGGGATCGGCAAGGCCGGGATCATCGGCCGCAAGATCAGCGCCACGCTGG
>DAOQWL010000007.1:0-105297 GCA_035342095.1 Sedimentisphaerales bacterium
CCCAGAGAGCAACGTCTTTCATCTATATTTGGTTGCGGCCGAAGGCCGCTCCAAGAAAGCAGGAATCTAGGAACCAGGGCACGCGGCAAGTCCCAGGAAGTGGATTCCCGCTTTCGCGGGAGTGACAATCCAGGGGCTCCGTGAACCCCTACTGTGCCCGCGCAGATACGGACATACACCCCGAACCCTGGGCCCTTTGTGCAGAGCTATGGACGACTGCCCTGCAGGCGGGTATAATGAATCTGACAGTATCCTAATTGGAAGGAGAAACGACAATGAGCGAGGGGCGTTTGGCGGGAACTGGCGGTATGGAGAGGCGTTGTCGGGGGGCCGGGAGCATCTGGCGGGCGGCCATTCTCCTGCTGAGCACGGGCCGCGTGGTCGCTGGTCTTTCTTCTTATGTCCCCTGCCTTCCCGGCGGCGGCGGGGATCTCAAGACCGACGCCCAGGCGTCCCTGGTCATCAAGATCGACACGTCGCAGACCCGCCAGACGATTCGCAGCTTCGGCGCATCGGACGCATGGTCCGCGCAATACGTCGGCCAGTGGCCGGACGATAAGCGAGAGGCCATCGCCGATCTGCTTTTCGAGACGGGCCTGGACGAGTACGAGAACCCCAAGGGGATCGCGCTGTCCGCGTGGCGATTCAACCTCGGCGCAGGGAGCAGCCGGCAGGAGAATATGAGCGACGCATGGCACCGGGTGGACACATTCCTCGACGGGAGCTTCACCGGGTACGACTGGTCGCGATGTCCCGGACAGCGGTGGTTCCTCCAGGCCGCCAAGGCCAGGGGAGTCGAACGATTCATCGCCTTTGTGAACAGCCCTCCGATCAACATGACCAAGAACGGCCTGGCCTATTGCCAGCCGAGTTGCGGGACGACGAACCTGCGGGACGACAAGGTCGTGGACTTCGCGGCCTATCTGGCGACGATCCTGAAGCACTTCCGCGACGTCGAGGGGATCGACTTCGCAGGCGTCAGTCCCTTCAATGAGCCGAACTGGGACTGGGATGAGGCGGGACAGGAGGGCTGCCGCTACAACAACAGCGACATCCGCAGAGTGGTCGGCGCCCTGCACCAGCAGTTGCAGGATCGGCAGCTCGACACGGAGATCGAGATCGTCGAGTCGGGGGACATCAACTACCTTTGCAACTATCCCGCCTTCCGCGGCGACTACATCGACGCCTTCTTCGACCCCGCCCAGGCCTACTACGTCGGCGACAAGGTCGCGCATCGCATCTCGGGGCACAGCTACTTCACCTGCTGGCCCGAAAACAATCAGATCGTGGGCCGGCGTCGGGTCCTGCGGGCCAAGCTCGACGAGTATCCGGGTCTCGATTACGCGATGACGGAGTACTGCCTCCTGCTCGGGAGCGACTCTTCTATCCCTTCGCAGTATCACGACTACGGGAGCGGCCGGGACCTGGGCATCGACCCGGCGCTGTGGATGGCCCGGGTGATTCACTGCGATCTGACGATCGCGGAGGCGTCGGACTGGCAGTGGTGGCTCGGGATCTCCCCCTACGACTACAAGGACGGCCTGGTCTACGTGAGCAAAAGCACGTTCACCGGCAACTACTACGAATCGAAGATGCTCTGGGCGATGGGCAACTTCAGTCGGTTCATCAGGCCGGGAATGAAGCGGATCGAGGTGCAGCGATCCGACAAGGCCGGTGCGGAGGACACGGTCGAAGACCTGATGGCGTCTGCGTACTGGGGCAAGGACGAAGGCGTCGTGGTGGTCGTGTTCGTCAATCGGGCGAACGAGGACCGCGTCGTGCGGCTCGATTTCGTCGGCGCCGACGTGGCCTCTCTGATCCCCTATGTCACGAAGGGCAACTCGGGCGGCGCGGACAACCTGACGGCCTACCGCAGGCTCGACCCGGAGGACGCCGTGGCGATCCCCGCTCGCTCCGTGGTTACCCTGGTCGCCGGCGCCACGAAGCGGGGCGACTGGGACAAAGATGCGAAGGTGGACTTCTGCGACTTCGCGGCCCTGGCCGACCGGTGGGGCGGCGCATCCGTCGGCGACGGGCGTGCGGATCTCGGCGACCTGGTGGACTGGGCGGCCTACTGGCTTGAGGATTGGCGCTTCGCGGCACACTGGAAACTGGACGAGACCTCCGGCAGCGTGGCCCGCGATGTGCTCGGCGAGCACGACGCGGCGCTCGAAGGCAATCCCTTCTGGCGACCTGCCGGCGGGGCGGTCGGCGGTGCGCTGCAATTGGACGGACTGGACGATTATGTCCGCACCTCGTTTGCCCCTGATCCCGGCGCGACGAGGTTTGCCGTCTTCGCCTGGGTCCAGGGCGGAGGGGCCCGCCAGGCGATCCTCTCGCAGAGCGGCGGGGTCAACTGGCTGATGCTCGCGCCCGACGGGACTTTGAAGACGGAGCTGCAGTCGGCAGGCCGTCAGGGCAAGCCGCTCGGCTGCTCCTCCATCATCACGGACGGGCAGTGGCATCGCGTGGGCCTCGCCTGGGATGGTTCCCATCGGACTCTCTACGTGGACGACATCGAGGTCGCGTGCGATGCGCAGGACAGCCTGGCGGGCTCGACGGGGAACCTCTCCATCGGCGTCGGCAGCGCCCCAGCGACATCCGCCTTCTGGAAAGGACTCATCGACGACGTTCGCATCTACGACCGCGCGGTCACGCCGTGAGAGGCAACGTGCGGGAGCGGCTGTCCACCTGTTTCTACTGCATCGGCAGATTATCGGGCCCGTGTCGGCCGGGCAGAATAACGCTGCGATGGTTCTGAGACCACCTGCACCTCGCCGGCGCGCAAACAAAAACGAACCTCCGTTCGTAGATTCCCTGATTGCCCTAGTATCCCCGTGCAGGGGGCAGGTGCATCGAGATGACGGATGCCCACTGGGGGTCCGGCGTGGGCGGCGCCCCGAGCCAAGAAAATCGGCCGGGGTCTTGACTGTCGGGCGACAATCCGTAAATTGATGGGCTTTACCCCGGTAAATCGCAAGATGGTTTGGAGATGGTTATGATCGAGGTCAAAGAGCTGCGGCGTAGCTTCGGGCCGGTAGTTGCTGTTGACGGCATCTCGTTTAGCGTGGAAAAGGGCCAGGTGCTCGGCCTGCTCGGACCCAACGGCGCCGGCAAGACCACCGCCATGCGGATGATCACCTGCTATATCCGCCCGGACAGCGGCACCGCGAGCGTGTGTGGGCACGACATCCTCAAGGACCCCATCGGCGTGAGGCGGTCGCTCGGCTACCTGGCGGAGAATTCGCCTGCGTACCCGGAAATGACCGTGGGCGGGTTCCTGAATTTCATCTGCGACGTCCGGCGGATCAAGGGGAGGGACCGCAAGAAGGCCCTCGACCGCGTGGTGCCGATGTGCTCCATCGACTCGGTTTACCACCAGACGATCGAGACCCTGTCCAAGGGGTACAAACGCCGCGTCGGACTGGCCCAGGCGCTGATTCACGACCCCCAGGTGCTGATCCTCGACGAGCCGACCGATGGTCTCGACCCCAATCAGAAGCACGACGTGCGAAACCTCATCACCGGCATGGGCAAGGACAAGTGCATCATCATTTCCACGCACATCCTGGAAGAGGTCGAGGCGATCTGCTCGCGGACGATCATCGTCGCGAGGGGCAAGGTCCTGGTCGATTCGACGCCCAAGCAGCTCAAGGAAGAGCACAAAGCCAGCCTGGACGAGATCTTCCGAACCGTTACGAAGATGAAGAAAAGCGCTTAGGATTTACGATTTATGATTTCCGATTTACGATTTGAGGTTTGAAACCGCTGTCGCGGCAGGACTTCTCGGACGGGCGACAGCAAATCATTAATCGTAAATCGTAGATCGTCAATTTTCACGGGAGTTCTTATGAACAGTTTTTGGGCGGTATTCAAGAGGGAGCTGAAGAGCTACTTTGCGACGCCTCTGGCCTACGTGTTCCTCGTCATCTTCTTGTTCTTCTCGGGATACCTGACGTTCAACAAGCAGAAGTTCTTCCAGATCCGTCAGGCGGACATGATGACGTTCTTCGTCAATATCCCGCTGCTGTTCATCTTCATGGTGCCGGCTACCGCGATGCGTCTGTGGGCGGAGGAACGCAAAGTCGGCTCGGTCGAACTGCTGTTCACTCTGCCGATCACCATCACGCAGGCCGTCATCGGCAAGTTCCTCGCGGCCTGGGTGTTCCTCGGAATCGCCCTGGCGCTGACGTTCCCGATGGTGCTCACGGTGGCCTACCTGGGCGACCCCGACGGCGGCCTGATTGCGGCGGGTTACGTCGGCAGCTTCCTGATGGCGGGCACCTTCCTGGCGGTCGGCTGCTTCTTCTCCGCGATGAGCAAGAATCAGGTGATTGCGTTCGTGCTCTCCGTGGTGGCCTGTGCGATCCTGGTGTTCGCCGGGGTGCCCTCGACGCTCGACTACCTTTCCACGTTCCTGCCGGCCGGACTGGTTTCCGCCATCGAGAACATGAGTCTTCAGCAGCATTTCGACTCCCTCCAGAGGGGGGTCGTGCGATTCAAGGATCTCGCGTACTTCGTCGTGTTGATCGTGGGGTGGGTCGCCGCGTGTACGGTCGTTTTGGATGAAAGGAAGGCCAGCTAATGAACCGCACGATTCGAACCATTCTCGGTGCCGTTCTGATCCTGATCATCACGTTCAGCGGCATCACCATCTGCCAGAGCATCGGGGGGCGCCTGAAGGCGGACATCACCGAGCAGGGCCTGTACACCCTGTCCGATGGGACCAAGGCGATTCTGGGCAAACTCAACCAGCCGATCAAGGCCAAGCTGTACTACGCCAAGACGGCGGCGATGAAGGCCCCCGACCAGATTCAGTACTTCAACAACTACTACGAGTTCGTCAAGGCGCTGCTGGAGGAATACGCCGCGGTCTCGCACGGCAAGGTCCAACTGGAGCTGATCGATCCGCGGCCCTTCTCCGACGCAGAAGAACAGGCCATTCGACACGGATTGCAGCGGTTCCCGATCACCCAGGAGGAGACCTTCTTCTTCGGCCTGGTCGTCCAGACCCAGTTCGGCGTCGACAAGGTCATCCCGTTCTTCTCGCCGGACCGGCACAACTTCGTCGAGTATGACATCAGCTACCTGATCGACACCGCCATCACCAAGCAGAAGAAGAAGATCGGGATCATGAGCTCCCTGGCGGTGATGGGGCAGGACGCCAGCGACTACATGGTGCGGATGATGCAGATGCAGGGCCAGCAGCCGGAGCCGCCGTGGACGATCGTCGAGCAGCTCCGGAACAAGTACGAGGTGGCGAGGATTGCCACGGACGTCAACGAGATCAACGATGTGGACATCCTGATCGTCGTGCATCCGAAGGACCTGCCGGAGAGGACGCAGTTTGCCATCGATCAGTTCGTCCTCAAAGGCGGGCGGACCATCGTCTGCGTGGACCCGCACTGCATCTCGGACCGGCCGCAGCGAAACCCCATGCAGATGAGCGTGCAGAACCAGAACTCCAGTCTGGACCGACTCATGAAGACCTGGGGGCTCGACATGCCGGTGAACACCTTCGCGGGAGACCGGGCGCTGGCGCTGGAGGCCGCAGTCAACCGGAATCAGCGGGCGGAGAAGATCATCGGCTACCTCGAGCTCGGGCCGAAGTGCTTCAACAAGGAACACGTCATCACCACGGACCTCAACCAGGTCCGCATGCTCTTCGCGGGCGTCCTGAAGGAGATCGACACGCAGCCCGGGGCTGCAAAGAAGCCGGCGGACGCCAATCAGGCCCAGGAGGCCGCCAAGGCCGACGAGCAACCTGCGATTCGCAAGACCCCGCTGGTGATGACCACCGACAAGGGCAATGCCTGGAAGGTGGGAAGTCCCTTCGAGCTGATGTTCCCCGATCCGGCCAAGATGATGGCGAGTTTCATCGACGGGGATCGGCCGGTCGCCATGGGATACCTGGTCACCGGGCGGTTCAGAAGCAGCTTCCCCACGGGAATCGAAGTCGAGGTTGACGCCCCGAAGGATCCAAACGCCGAGGACGACGATGCGGACGAACCCAAGAAGATCAGGAAGCGAATCACCGGCCTGACAGAGGCCAAGGAAGACTGTGCGGTGGTGGTCTTCTCCGACGTGGATTTCATCAGCGACCAGTTGGCGTACGCCAGCTCGATCTTCGGCAAGATGGTCGTCGGCGACAACAGCGCCCTGTTGCTGAACACGGTCGAGGAACTGGGCGGCTCGGGCGATCTGATCTCGATCCGGTCCCGCGGCAATTTCAAGCGTCCCTTCGTCGTGGTGGACCAGATCGAGCAGGAGGCGGAAAGACAGACCGCGGACGAGATGGCTGTTGTGAACGCCAAGATCGACGGATTCAACCAGGAGCTGCAGAAGCTGGTTTCCGGCGGCAAGGATCAGGACAAACAGGAAGTCCTCGGCAGCGACATCGTCAAGCAGAAGCGGGATCTTGAGCTGCACATTCACAAGGCGCAGCGTGACATGCGGGCCATCAAGGAGAAACGCCTTGAGCAAACCGAGCGGCTGGGCCGGAAGCTCGAACTGGTCAACATGGCGGCGGTGCCGGGCGTGATCATGGCGGTCGCCGTCGTTCTGGGAATCTGGCGGGGCGCCCGCAGGCGGCACTACATCAGCCACGCGAGCGATGCATAGGAATCTACTGTTTACCATTTGTTATTTGCGATGGATGGTCACTACCGCTCGGCAGCGATTTCGAATCGCAAATAGTAAATCGTAAATCGTCAACTTGGTTAGGGGCTTCATACATGAGCAACCAGAAACTGGGCATTCTGGCCGCTGTTGCGGCGGTCATGGTTCTTCTGGCGGTGATCTGTTCCCGCGCTCCGGTCGGAGAGCGGACGAGGCTGTCGGGACCGGCGTACCTGATCCAGGGTCTCGACCCCGGCAGCATCGACAGCATTACGGTCGGCCAGGGCAAGGGCTCCGTGAAGATCGTCCGGCGGAACAACCGGTTCATCGTTGCCGACGTGAACTATCCTGCCGAAGCCAAGCAGATCAACGACTTGATCTCGAAGACCCTGGACATCAAGACGCGCGACCTCTACACGACCGAGGCGCAGAATCACGCAGAGCTGGAGGTGACCGAGGAGAAGGCCCACGGCCTCGTGAAGTTCTTCAAGGCCGACGGCAGCCTCCTGACCGGAGTCGTGGTGGGCAAGAGCCGGGAATCCGGGCAGGGCGTCTACGTCCGTCTGGCGTCGAGCAACGACGTGTACCTGGCCGACGAGACGCCGTACTTCGCGACGCGGAATCTGGACTATGTCAACCAGGAAATCGCCTCCATCGAGCGGGCTGACGTCAATACGGTGACGGTCACCACGCCCGAGGGCTCCTACACGCTCCGGGCGGAGAAGGATGGCGGCGACGATGTCCTCATGGACGCACTGCCCGCCGACAAGAAGCTCAAGGGCAGTGACGCCAAGAGCGTATTCGCCGCTCTGCAGGGCCTGCGTTTCGAGGATGTGAACACCCCTGCACAGATCGAGGGACTGAACTTCGATCACAAGTACGTCGTGCGGATGGACAACTCGACCGAGTACACCCTGGAACTCGCGAAGAAAGGGACCCAGACGTATCTCAGGGGGCACGCCGCCTACACCAGCCCGGTCAAGGTCACGATCAATCCCCAGCAGATGGACTCGCCCGAAGAACTCAAGAAGAAGGAGGCGATCCTGCTGGCCCAGGAGGGCGCCCAGCGGTTCACGCTCCGTCACAAGGATTGGGTCTACCTGATTCCCGACTGGAAGGCGAAGTACCTGACGAAGGCCCAGTCGGAGCTGCTCGAGGACAGAGAGCCGAAGCCGGCGCCGGTCGCGGAAACCACGACGCCGGCGGTCCAGCTCGATCAACCGATTGTGCCACTGACGGCGGAGCCCAACCAACCCGTGCCGGCTCCGCAGCCTGTCGGGCCCAACCAGCCTGTGGTGGCGCCCACGGCGCCGGTTGTCGAGCCGAACAAACCCGCCTGAGAGGGGAGTGCGATTGCAGATTGACCGGTTCATTCTCGGGGACTTCCAGACGAATTGCTACGTTGTCCGCGCGGATGAATCGGCGACGGAGTGTCTGGTGGTCGATGCCGGCCTGGACGCCGACGAACTCATCGATTTCCTGAAACAGCATCGACTCAACCCGGTGGCCACCCTCCTCACGCACGGCCACGTCGACCACATCGTCGGCGTCGCAGCGATGCGCCGTTGTTTCCCACAGACGAAGGTGCATATCCACAGGCTCGACGCGACCATGCTGACCAATCCGCGAGCGAACCTGTCCGCTCTGGCGGGCATGACCTTCGCGGTCGAACCTGCGGAAGTCCTCCTGGAGGACGGCGGCACCGTGGACCAGGCAGGCACTCGATTGAAGGTCTTGCACACCCCCGGCCACACGCCCGGCGGAATCTGCCTCTATGCGGAATCGGATGGCGTAGTCTTTGCCGGCGACACCCTGTTCGCCGACTCGGTGGGCCGGACCGATTTCCCAGGGGGCGATACAAGTCAACTGATCCAGAGCATCCGCAGCAAGCTCCTGTCGCTGCCCGACGAGACCGCGGTCTACCCCGGCCATGGAATGCGAACGACCATCGGTCGGGAACGGCGGGCCAATCCCTTCCTGACGGGCCGGGAGTGAGCAGACAGCCGAACCGGTGAGTCGGAGGAGGAAACGCCTTACGGCGTCACTGGGAACGGTCAGAAGGCGTTGAAGTACTCCGGCTTGCCGTCGTCGCTGTCGTAGCCCGTTGCGTCCTCCGCGTCGGCGTTCACGCAGATCCGCTCGATCCGCTCGGCCCGACCGCTGCTGCTGTCCGCCGTGAATAGAATGCCGTTGATCCGCACGTCGCCTGTGGCGATCTCGAACGGGACCGGCATCTGTGTGCGGAAGGACTTCAGGACGCTCTCTTTCTTTCGGCCCAGGACCGAGTCGTGGGCGCCCGTCATGCCGACATCCGAGATATACGCGGTCCCCTTGGGCAGAACTCGTTCGTCGGCGGTCGCAATGTGCGTGTGCGTGCCGAAACAGCAGGCGGTGCGGCCGTCGACGTGGTAGCCCATCGCGACCTTCTCGCTGGTGGCCTCCGCGTGCATCTCGACGACGAGGATCTCCGCCTGCTGGCGGAGGCGGGGGATCAGCTTGTCTGCGGCGGCATAAGGGCAATCCGCCGGCTTCATGAAGAGCCGCCCGATCAGCGAGATCACGCCGACCGTGGGGCCCTTGGCGGTCTTGCAGATCGCGGTGCCCCTCCCGGCGGCCTGCTCCGAGAAGTTGGCCGGGCGGGCGATGTTGTCCGCCTTCTCCAGCGTCTCGATGATGTCTCGCTTGCGGAAGGCGTGGTCGCCCAGCGTTACGATGTTCACGCCGTAGTGGAGGAGCTTCTCGTAGATCTGGGGAGTCAGGCCGGACCCGCCCGCCGCGTTCTCCGCGTTGGCGATGACACAGTCGATGGATCGCTCGCTGATGAGCCGTTTGAGCTTCTCCGCGAGCGCACGACGCCCCGGCCGGCCGACGATATCGCCGATGCATAGGATGTTCAGTTTCATGGTGGCCTCGGGTCCTGGGCCTATTTGGCGTACTCGATGCAGCGAACCTCTCGCAGCAAGGTCACCTGGATCTCGCCGGGATAGGTCATTTCCTGCTCGACCTTGGCTGCGATATCGCGGGCGACCTTCATGGCGCACTCGTCATCGATCTCGTTGGCATCGACGATGACGCGGATTTCGCGTCCGGCCTGGATCGCGTAGGCGGTTTCCACGCCCTTGAAGCTGGTGGCGATCTCCTCGAGCTTCTCCAGTCGCTTGATGTACCGTTCGAGCGTTTCGCGTCGGGCGCCGGGCCGGGATGCGCTCATGGCGTCCGCCGCCGCGACCAGCGGGGTATACGGGTTGTCCGGCGGGACGTCGCCGTGGTGGCCCGCGACGGCGTTGAGCACGATGGACGACTCGTTGAACCGCTTGAGGAAGTTGGCGCCGATGGTCGGGTGGTTGCCCTCGACGTCGTGGTCGATGGCCTTGCCAATGTCGTGGAGCAGGCCGGCGCGTCGGGCGACGGAGCCGTCCAGACCGAGTTCCTCCGCCATGACCTGGCTGAGGAAGGCGACCTCGACGCTGTGCCGAAGGACGTTCTGGCCGTAGCTGGTGCGGAAGCTGAGGGCCCCGAGAAGGCTCAGGAGCTTGTTGGGCAGGCCGCGGATGTTCGTCTCCACGGAAGCGTCCTTGCCGAGCTGGAGCACCTTGTGGTTCACATCGTTCCGGGTCTGGGCGACCAGCTCCTCGATCCGCGAGGGGTGGATTCGTCCGTCCTGGATCAGGCGCTCCATGGAAAGACGAGCGACCTCCCGCCGGACGGGGTTGAACCCGCTGACGACCACCATTCCCGGCGTGTCATCGACGATGACATCGACCCCGGTGGCCTTCTCGAAGGCCCGGATGTTGCGACCCTCTCGTCCGATAATCCGCCCCTTCATGTCGTCGTTCGGGATTTCGACGGTCGAGACGGTCACCTCGCACGTCTGCTCCGCGGCGTACCGCTGGATGGCGCAACTGATGATCTCGCGGCACTTGTCGTCGGCCATCTCCTTGGCTTCCTCCGTCTTCCGTTGGATCAGGGACGACATCTCGTGCTCGCACTCGTCCTCGAGGCGTTTGAGCAACAACTGGCGGGCTTCCTCGACCTGCATCCCGGTGATCTTGAGCAGTTGGTTCTTCTGCTGGGCGATCAGGACTGTGAGCTGCTTGTCCTTGGCGTCGACGTTCCGCATCCGCCGATCCAGCTCCTGCTCCTGCTGCTTGAGGGTCTTCTCCTGCTCCTGGAGCAGTCCGGTCTGTCGCTCCAGCACGTCCTCCCGTTTGGACAGGCGCTGCTCGTTCTCTCGCAATTCCGCACGAACACGATTGGCCTCGTTGGTGAATTCCTCCTTCTTCTTGATGGCTTCCGCGGCCGCCTCGATCTGGGCGGTCTTGATGATGTTCTCTGCTTCCCGTTTGGCACCGTCGATCTGCCTTTGGAGCTCTTCGGCAATGGTCTTCGCTCGCGTCCGGGCTTTGATTTGCTGAAGGATGGCCCAGAGGCAGGCGCCGAGCGCGAAGGCGATCACGGTGGCAATCCAGCCCTCGACGGTGATCGTCATTAAAACGGCGTCCATGTTCCTACCTTTCCACACATAGTCCACAAATGGCTTTGGCTGTGGGCGAACTGCGGGTGGACAGGCAGAAAAGCTCGAAAGACGTGCATGTGAAACGCGACAGACTTCCCGCGTGGGTGCAGAATCAACTCGGTAGGGCCAACCGTCTCCTCGATTCCTGGTCAAGAACAGGCTGGAGACTCGTCAAACAACGAAGCTTTACCGACTCTCTCCTCAACAACACCCCTCCGACGTAGGGAAGCGACGACTCATACCAGTTCAATCCCGTTTCACTCGAAATTCACCTCTGAGACCGCTGGGAGAAAGTGGACAATGGCGTCTACCTGAACTCAAACGCGGCGACCCCACAAGTGTCTCTACAACTTAACTGCCATTTGAGACAGGTTTCACAACTCCTGCCTCACACTCCCTCCCATAGGGGGCCACAACCTCCCATACGACAGGGAACAACCCACAACCGTGTTCGCTCACAGTTGTCGTTATCATCGGCCATGTTAGAAGAGTGCTAAACCGTCGTCAAGAAAAAAAGCGATAAAATCGGCTTGATTGGCACAGCCGTTGAATCACCCATGGTGGGCTCGGATTGGGCCGGCCGGTTATCAGACGCCAGGCTCAGCCAAGGCGGCAGGGCAGACTCGCGCAAGCGTCCGTTTCGCGGAGGACCCTCGCGGATTCGTGTTGGCATGATGTAACCGACATGCGGTTAGCAACGATCACAGGCGGCGCCGCGACATTGGCGTCCTCGTCCTGACTGAAGACCCCGCCGTGCGATTTTGCTTGAGATTCCCTATTTACACGGGAACAACCCCCGCTATAATCGCAAGGATTCGCGATGTTTCCGCTTGCGGATAGACCGGTCAACGTGTGACAAAGGAGACAGAATGTCAGGTCACTCACATTGGGCGACAATCAAGCATAAGAAGGGCGCAGCCGACGCCAAGAGGGGCAGGATCTGGAGCAAGATCGCCAGGATGATCATCGTGGCGGCCAAGAACGGCGGCGGGGACCCCGATTCCAATCTGACGCTGCGCTACGCGATCGACAAGGCCAAGGGCGCCAACATGCCCAAGGACACGATCGAGAAGGCGATCAAGAAGGGCGTCGGCGGCGGCGAGGGCGTCAACTTCGAATCGGTCCAGTATGAGGGATACGGCCCGAGCGGCGTGGCGATCATCGTCGAAATCCTCACCGACAATCGCAATCGCACCGGTCCGGAGATCCGCCGGATCTTCGAGAAGGCCGGCAGTGCCCTCGGCACCCCCGGCTGCGTGAGCTGGATGTTCAGCAAGAAGGGCATGATCAACATCGCGACGTCCAGCATCGGCGAGGACGATCTGATGGAGCTGGCCCTCGGGGCAGGCGCCGACGATATGCAGAACACCGGGGAGACCTACGAGATCACCTGCGACCCGGCTGCCTACGAAAGCCTCAAGAAGGCCATCGAGGCGAAGAACATCCCGATCCAGTCCGCGGAAATCTCCATGATCCCCCAGACGACGGTTCCCATCGCGGATGCGGATGTGGCCCGCAAGATCATTCGACTCATGGAGGCCATCGAAGAGCACGACGACGTGCAGAACGCCTACTCGAACTTCGATATCCCGCCTGAGATCATTGCGGAGGCCTCGGCGTAAGCGGGTCGGGTCTGCCATCCGGTGCCGCGAGCTTCGCGATTCGCTCCTGAGCGAGACGGTATTCCATTTCCCCAAGTCGGCTGACGACCTGCTTGCGGTCTGGGTACATCGCGTGGAACTGCTCGCGGTAACCATCCTCTATCTCGATGGCCTTTCTGTAGTGCTCGACTGCGGTCGCGGTCATGCCCAGCGTCTCTGCCAGTCGTCCCAGCTCGAGCCAGAGCCGGTCGCAACCGGGGTATTGTCCGGCGGCCTTGAGATACCAATCGTAGGCATCTCGCGTCTTGCCAAGCCAGCCGTAGGCTATCGCCAGCTTCTCGTAATTCTTGTAGTCGGCCGGACCTGCGCTGATGGCTTCGCGGAAGCACCGGATCGCTTCTTCGAGCAAGGAGGGCTGTCTGGACGGCATCTGCTCGAATTGCTGCAAGTACAGCCTGCCGTTGAGGTTGGCAGCGGCGGAGGAGAGCCGATCTGCTTGCGCCGTCTCGTCAAGCACCCTGTGTGCCAGGTCCAGCCGGCCGGACGCAATCGCCTGTTGTGCCTTTGCGATGCCCATCGTCGTTCGATAGGCCGGCATCCAGACCCCAAGGACATAGAGCCCGAAGAGCAGGACCGCGCCGACCGTCGCCACGTGTCGGACGCGTTGCGGCCGCCACGGGAGTACGTGAGAGCGGGGTTCCTGATGCGTGTGCAGGCCGACCAGACATGCCAGGGTGATCCAGAAGGCCGTCCAGACGCCGGGCTCGAAGATCGCGAAATCGATCAGATTGTGCAGCAGGACCGCGACGATCGCTGCGACGAGGGACGCAGACAGGGTCGAATCAGCGGCAGTCGCCGGCACGGCTTCCGTACGTCCGAACGAGCCGGCAACGAGCAGAAAGCCGATGAGGAACACCGCGGCGGGCGTCACGAACAGGGTGAAGACTTCATAGAGCCAGACGTCGAAACCGCCGGCGCCCGAGGTGGGAATCAAGAGCGGCCGGATCAGCAGCAGGCACAGGCCAAGCGCCGCGAGCAGCCGGTGGATCGCTCCTCTGCTGACCGTTTGACAGGAGGCCGCGTCCTTCGCAGCCGGAACCGCCGCGGCGCGAAGCGACCTCCACAGTGGGCCGCAGAGCATGGCGATGAATGCGGTCAGGCCGAGGGGGCCATACTGGGCGATCAGGCTGAGCGGCCAGTTGTGTGGGTCCGCGACCGATTCGAGGGCGGCCGCGGGCTTGTAGTGGGGATAGTGGTCTGAGAAGTTGCCCGGCCCGACGCCTGTGAAGGGATGGTCCGCACACATCTGCGCCGAGGCCACCCAATACTGCCAGCGGACGAGCATGGAATTGCCGCCGGGCAGGCGGCCGTGCCGGAGGCCATAGTGAACCGCGACGCAGGCGACCGCGACGACCACCAGGACCGCCGCAGGGACCAGAATGGCCAGAATACGCCGCCTGCAGGCGGAGAACCTCCAGTCCATGGCCACCAGCAGCCCGAAAACAGCCAACCCGGCGACGAAGGCCATGATGCCGCCCTTGCTTTGAGTCAGGAGCAGGCCCGCGATGACGACGGCGCTGGCCACCACGGCGAACAAGACGCGGCGACGGCGTTCCTGGGCGTCTCGGATGCTCCGGAGCGCGTCGAGGAGCAGGGCGATGGCTGCGAAGGACGCGCAAATCCCAAAGGACGCGGCGGAGTTGCTCGTCGTGAAGAAACCGCGGATGCCGCGGGAGTACAGACGGTGCTCGAAGAGAAAGTGCTGAAACGTGCCCGGCTCGATCCCGAGCGGCGCCAGCAGGGCATTCGGATCGCTCTCGTATTGCTCGATGGTGATCGCGTTGCTCAGGAAGAGCTGCTCGGCGCACTGGTACGCTGAGACGATGCCCAGCGTGACCACGACAATCAGCACGAGCCGTACCTTGTCCCGACTGTTGAGGATCTGCGCCAACGCCAAGGCGGCGAAGGGCGGAGCCAGCAGAATCGCGGCATGGCTGATGGCGGTCCGCTTGTCGGAGGCTGCGACGGATGAGACGATCGCGGCGACAACGAACAGCGCCTGCCCGATTTCCATCCCGGTCACCCGGTACGCGGATCGGCTGGCGACGAACCGATAGACAAGCCACCCGATGCAACCGAAGATCAGCAGTCCCGACAGGGTCAGACTGTAGATCGTGTCCATCAGACTACCCGCCACGGTCGTGGTCTGCACCGTCGGGGCCTCCGTATAGGTCACCCGCAGGGCGAGCACGCACAGACAAAGAACCGCCAGGGGGGACAGGGTCCAGAGAAGGCGGGGCCCTCTCCCCTTGGGCTCGCCAGTGACGCCTTTACTTGCCCTCATTGCCGGGTTCCTTCATGTCCGTTCGGCCTGTGCTCTCGAAGACCCCGATGATCGCAACGATCAGGACCGTCTGGACCGCGATGAGGACCGCTCCGACCAGGTTGACTTGATAGAGAAAGGTCGCGCCCAGCCCGGTACACAGCGTGGCAAGGTACAACGTCAAGGCGGTCTGGGTGTCGGTCAGCCCCCGGCGTCTCAGGCGGTGCGAGAAGTGTTGCGTGTCGCCCACGAACGGGCTCTTGCCCTGGCTGATTCGCAGCAGCGTGACGCTCGTGAAGTCATACAGGGGAACCGCCATCGCGATCAGCGGCAGCATGACCGGATACCACGCGCCGCTGCCCGCCTGCTGGTAGTACGTGGTCCGCAGGGTCAGCAAGGCGACGAAGAAGCCGACGACCAGCGAGCCCGCGTCGCCCATGAAGATCGAAGCAGGCGGGAAGTTGAAGACCAGAAAGCCCAGGAGCGAGCCGATGAATACGATGGCCAGGCCGCCCACGAAGATCTGCCCATTGAACACGGCCGCGGTCAGCAGGACGGAGCTGGCGATGGCCGCGATGCCCGCGGAGGCGCCGTCCATGTTGTCCAGGAAGTTGAAAGCGTTGACGATCACCACGATCCAAAAGGCGGAAAGGCACGACGTGACGAGCCGGCTCTCGATGAAGAACTCGATCCGTACGTCGGCGAAGTATGCCGCTGTACCGGCCACTGCGAACTGGGCGATCAGCTTCACGAACGGTCCGAGGGCACGTTTGTCGTCACGCAGCCCGATGATGAAGAGAACCGCTGCACACAACAGAATCACCGCGAGTTCATCGAATCGATGGAGGAAATCGGCCGGGTCCAGACCCGTCCGCTCGACCAGCCAGCCCAGATGTCCGGGGGCCGCGAGGAATCGCACCATCGCGGCGGCCCCGAGGAGGGAAGTCGCCAGCGTCGCGAAGATGGCGATGCCCCCGCCCAGGGGGATGACAGACCGATGGTACCGATCGGCCTTCGGACGGGCCACAAAATCCACGCGGAGGGCGAGCCGTTTGACCAGGGCGGTCAGCACCGCCGACATCGCGAAGGAACCGATCAACAAAGCCACGGCCAATGTCGTCATTTGTGCGTATCTCGAGTTTCAGGTTCTGGATCCTGGGTTTGCCTCAGTTGCTGCACGAGTCTGGACCTCACGGTCGAGAAGAACTTATGATATTCCGCGCGTTTGTAGTCCGGAAACGTGTAAGGGAAGAGACGCCAGCGGCCCTTGTCGAAGACCAGCGTGACCTCCGCGTACATCTTCCTGCCGATGTAGATCCGATGGGCGAAGTTCTTCGTCGAGGCCAGGATCAGCTTCGAGGGCTCGATCACGCCGGGGTCGAGGTTCACCGGCCGGGGAAAAGGCATCGCGAGGGTCGCTGCCAACTGCTTCTCCATCTCGTTGGTCCGGTGCTTGACGTCGGCCAGGTCGCCCGGGTCGATCAAACGCTCGATGCTCACGAACTGCCTGAGCACCCGCGGGCCCAGTTCCTCGACGTAGTAATCCGTCTGGTCGAAGATCCACACATCGCTCTGAAGGTCCGGCGGGCCGAAGCCCTCGAACACGGCATCCCTCGCAGCCGCCAGGCATCGTTCATCCGACGCCAGGATGCCGACGATCAGCTTGACCGGTCTGGGTTCCTTCAGTTCCCACATTCTGCACGACCGGACAGCGAGCCTCAAACGTCGCAGATGCGAGCCGCGTAGGTCAACGACTCCAGCGGGTCCCGCTTGGGGACGAACTCATGTGCGACGTAGCCCGTGAAGCCCGTCTCCGCAATGGCACGCAGGATCGCAGGGTAGTACAGCTCCTGTGTGTCGTCGATCTCGTTGCGTCCGGGATTGCCGCCGGTGTGATAGTGGCCGATGTAGTCCTTGTTCCGGCGGAGCGTGTCGATGATGTTGCCTTCCATGATCTGGGCATGATAGATGTCGTAGAGGATCTTCACCCGCTCGGAGCCGACCCGCTTGCAGACCTCGACGCCCCAGGCCATGTGGTCGAACATGTAGTCCTTGTGGCCGACGCTGTTGAGATACTCCAGGACGATCGTGACTTTCTTCTGTTCCGCGTAGCCGACGATCTTCTTGAGGGCCTCGACCGCATTCTCGATGCCGACGTCGTCCGGAATCCCCCGACGGTTGCCCGAGAAGGAGATCACGTTCGGGAAGCCGGCTTCCGCGGTCGCGTCGATGGTCTGTCGCAGCGTGGCCAGGCACATGTCGTGATATTTCTTGTCGGCCAGCCCGTCCGTCAGCGGATGGCTGTTGACCATCGAGACGACGAGCCCATACTTCTTCACCGTCGCGAACTGGGCGGGACCCAGCAGGTCGATGGCCTTGAGGCCCAGCTTCTGGCACACCTGGCACAACTCGTCGAGCGACCATTTGTTGAAGCACCACTGGCTCACGGACTGGTTGATCCGGCCCTTGGTCGCGACGCGATCGATCTTATCGAAGTCGATCGCCCCGGCGGCGGTGCCGGCCAGTTGGGTCGCAACAGTCCCTGCCGCCAGCAGCGATGCGTTGCGGATCAGATTCCTGCGTGTCATCTCATTGTCCTTCATCGGTCGTCTCCTGTTGAAGTTTGTCGCAACTGCGACGTGTCATCCTGAGCGAAGCGAAGGATCTGGGCAGCGAATGCGATTATGCCCGGACTCGTTCCTTCAGGGAATTCACCAACTCGATCACCTTCTGCGGGGTCTCGTCGATCCGGGTCTTCTTGCTGTCCTTCTCGGCTCGCAGCTTGACCTCGACGTTGCCCTCGACGACGGACTTCTTGCCGACCGTCACACGGATCGGGATGCCGATCAGGTCCGCGTCTTTGAATTTGATGCCGCCTCGCAGGTCGCGGTCGTCCAGGAGCACCTCGATCCCCGCGTCCGTGAGCTTGCGATACAGATCCTCGGCCACACGCACGACGTCGGGCTCGTCCTGGTTCACCGGTGTCACGATCACCTCGAACGGCGCGATCGAAATCGGCCAGATGATCCCGTTCTCGTCGTTGTACAGCTCGATGGCGGAGGCCAGGATGCGGTTGATCCCGATGCCGTAGCAGCCCATCAGGCAGGGGTGCAGATCGCCTGCCTCGTCCTTGAAGTTGGCGCCGAGCTTGACGCTGTACTTCGTGCCGAGCTTGAAGACCTGGCCGACCTCGATGCCCTTCTTGAACTGGACCGGGACGCCGTCATGCGTGTCGCCCGGCGCCGCGAAGCGGACATCGGCGACGACGACGTTGTCCCCTTCCAGCGGGAAATCCCGGCCGGGGACGACGTTGCGGGTGTGATAGTCCGTCTTGTTTGCACCGCCGACACCCGCGGCCATCGCGGCCACGGCATGATCGATCACTATCTTGGTGAACCTCCATTGCTCCAACCCTATCGGTCCGGCGAAGCCAACGTTAGCACCAGTTACTTCCTTCACGGTAGCTTCATCCGCAAGAGCAAGCGATTCCCCCGTCACAATATGAAGCTTCTCCGGATTGACCTCATGATCCCCTCGCACCAAGACAACATAGTCCAGCATAGGGTACGCTTTACTCGTAACAACGTGTCGCCCATCATGTTTGGCCATCTCAACGCCTATGTCTTGGGCTGCTTGCTTCATGGTAGATGAATAGATAAGCGTCTTGATCATGTCCTTGGGCTGCGTCTTGAGGAACGCGCAGACCGCTTCGATACTGCCGACGCCCGGCGTGTGGACATCCTGCGGCGCCGGGATCGCGCCGCGGGACGGCTCCTTGGGCAGGGGGTCGATGGAGGCCTTCTCCAGGTTCGCGGCGTAGGCACCGTCGGCGGTGTAGACGATGGTGTCCTCGCCCGACTCGCAGGGGATCGTGAACTGATGCGAGCCGGTTCCGCCCATCTCGCCGGACTCCGCCTCGACGATCACGTATTCCAGACCGCAACGCTTGAAGACTCGGCAGTACGCGTCGTACATCGCCATATACGACTTGTGCAGGCTCTCGGGCGTCGCGTCGAAGCTGTACGCGTCCTTCATGATGAACTCGCGGGACCGCAGGGCGCCGAACCGAGGTCGGAACTCGTCCCGGAACTTTGGACTGATCTGGTAGAGGTTGACGGGCAGTTGCTTGTAGGAGTTGATCTCGCTCGCCGCGTGGAAGGTGAACACCTCCTCCGCGGTCGGTCCGAGCACGTTCCACCGCTCATGTCGGTCCTTCACGCGGAACATGGTCTCGCCGTAATCGGCGGCCCGACCGGTCTGTTGCCAGAGTTCCAGCGGTTGGAGGCAGGGGACCAGGATCTCCTGCGCCCCGGCCCGGTTCATCTCCTCGCGGACGATCTCGATGATCTTCCTGAGCACCCGCCAGCCCAGGGGCAGGTAGGTATATGTGCCGCTGGCGACCTTGCGGGCCAGGCCCGCGCGAATCATTAATTGATGGCTGATGATCTCGGCCTCCGCGGGGACCTCTTTGACCGTCGGTATGAACATCTGGCTATATCGCATGTACCTCAATCTCCTTGGCCCGCCGGATTGTACGCCGCGGGACCTGCCACGAACCACCTAAGCTCCGAAAGAACCAATCTTTATAGCCGAAACCCCCGTGTGCTGCAAGCCTCTCCGGCGACATTTCGTCTCGCAGAGCACGCCGGGTGACTGCGCCTTGCGCCGTGTTCTCTGCCTTGTCTTGTTCCCGAGGAGTCGGCCCGGTCGCGCAGGAGTGGCGAATTGCTTCTTATGGGGCGTGCTGGCAGGAGGGCCACGCGAGGATCGACGGGACTTCCGTACCGTCGGGATTTGTGTCGCCATAATTGAGTCCCGGACGCGCAGCCAGTTAAGCAAGTCACTCGCACAACCGATAAACCCTCAGGAATGTGCTACTTGCGATTTACTATTGACGGTTCTATTCGCCAGGCGGGCGTGTGGCTCATCGCCTGCGCCGTCGGCGTGTTCGCGTCGGGCTGCAACAACAAGTTCTTCGACCCGTCGCAGATCGGGCGATTCCGTCCGACACCGGCGGTGAACGTCATCCTGGAGTCGCTGGGGGTGGCGGAAGAGCCCGTGGCAGCCTGGCAGACTGCGGAAGAACCCCGGCCTGAGGACATCCAGGCCGTCAAGACGGACTACGTCCTTCAGCCGGCGGACGTCGTCACGGTCTCGATCTACGAGCTGCTCCAGGAGAACGCCGCGGTCACGAGCAACTACGTGGTTACCGAGACGGGCAAACTGTCGATCCCCGACGTCGGCATCATCCAGGCGGCGGGCCTGACGGAATCCCAGCTCGAAGAGGAGATCCGCAAGATCCTGTCGCCAGCCATCCTGCGCAATCCTTCCGTCATGGTGACGCTGTTGACCTCGCAGCAGCGGGCGTTCTCCATCCTGGGAAACGCGGTGCCCGCCCCCGGACGGTACTTCATTCCGCGCTACGACTACCGCCTGACGGACGCGCTGGCAACCGCCCAGGTCAACACGCAGTTCAACGTCAGCTACATCTACGTTTCGCGGCGCGAGGGGACCGCCGGCGGCAGCGCGACGCCGACGCAGGGGATCGGAGCCGCTGCCGACCTGGGCCTGGTGCGGCCCGACTCCTCCCGCTTGACGCCTGTGAAACCGCCCGACGCCGCCGCGACGACGCCCAAACGGGAAATCCCCGAGCCCCTCGAATCGGCAGACAAGTTCGAGCAGGAGCGCGAGATGCTCGATCTGATCCGCCCGCAGGCGGGTGCGCCCGGCAACAAGGCAGCGCCTCGCGTCAGTCAGACCCAGCGAGCAAACGAGGACGTGTCCGCGACGATGCTGCCGGGAGGGTTCCGCCTCCTCGGATACGAGCCGCGTCCGGAGTCGCCCAAGATTCCGACGTCGGGCATTGTCCTGTCGCCCACCGAATTCGGTTCGGGAGCCGCGACCTTGCAGCAGGTTCCCCTGGGCGAGTCCAGGACGACGCAAAGGATGGAGTGGATCTGCGAAGACGGCAAGTGGAAACAGGTCCCGGCTGGAACACAGGCGAGCGGCCAGACCGAGTGGGTCCAGCGCGACGGCAAGTGGGTCCAGGTCCCGAAGGGACAGACCCAGCCTGGGCCGGCGAAGAAGCCCACGGCGGTCCAGCCCGCTGGGCCGACGCTCCCGATCGAGAACGGTGCGATCCCGACGGGCTGGGAGCAGGGACCCCAGGCCCGCGTGATTCAGATCCCGACCGACCGTCTCATGGCCGGCGATCAGCGGTATGACATCATCATTCGACCGGGCGACACAATCCACGTTCCCGTCGATCTGATCGGGGAGTTCTACATCACGGGCCACGTGAACCGCGCCGGCACCATCCCCATCACCGGGCGGCCGATGACCTTGAAGATGGCGATTGCGGCGGCCGGCGGGCTGGGGCCTCTGGCAGTTCCGAAGCGAGTCGAGGTGATCCGGCGGATCGGTACCAAGAGGGAGGAGATCGTCCTGGTGGACCTCGACAAGATCGCCAGCGGGGAACAGCCCGATTTCTTCATCAAGCCGAACGACCTGATCAACGTGGGGACGGACGCCACCGCGCGATGGCGCGCCGTGCTGCGGAACTCCTTCCGGGCCGCCTATGGCTTCGGATTCGTCTACGACCGGAACTTCGCCGATGTGGACTACTACGAGAGTCTCAGCTTGCCCGACTGGTTCTAAGGGGAAGGCGGGGGTATGGCTCCGATGGCTGGCTCACTACGAACCGCGAATCAGGATGAGGCTCCCTCTCGGGCGGATCGAGCATGGCGAGACCTCTGGCCGCAGGGCGGCGTGAAGATCCTCCTGGTCGCCGGGCTGCTCGCCTGGCTCTTTCGCCGCGAGATCCGCGACCTCGTTCACCTGTGGGCAACCGATCCCGACTGGTCGCACGGCTTCCTGATCCCGCTGTTCAGCCTGTACTTCGTGAATCGCAGGCGGGCGGAGATCCTCGGTCTGGAATACGTTCGCGATCCGCTGAGTGACCTGCTGCGCGGTCGTCGGCCGGCGCGGTTGCCGTCGGGGGCGACGCGCCCGAACTACCTCGGACTGGTGCTGCTGCTGGCGGTGCTGGCCCTCTATGGGTTCAACGTGGTCAGTCCGTCGGGGTATGCCTACCTGCGTCCGATCTCGATGATCGCGGCGGTGGGGGCGGTCGTCCTGTTTCTCGGAGGCTGGCGGCTGCTCCGGCATACCTGGCTGCCGATCGCGTTCCTCGTGTTCGCGGTGCCGCTGCCGCGTCGGTACTACGTCGGGTTGACGATGCCGATGAGGCATCTGGCCGCTGCGGTGGCGACGGCGCTGCTGAATGCGGTCCCCGGTCTCGACGCGACCGCCACTGGCACGATCATCGAGATCGTGTATCGCGGCCAGCGCCTGGAGCCCGCGCTGGATGTGGAGGCGGCCTGCAGCGGGATGCGCCTGCTCATGGCGTTCCTGGCGATGGGCGTGGCCATGGCGTATCTGCACGACCGTCCCGCCTGGCAGCGGGCGATTCTCCTGCTGAGCACCGTGCCGATTGCGGTCCTGTGCAATATCGTTCGCGTGACGACTACCGGGTTCCTGTATGTCCTCGCGGGACCGGCGTACACGCAGGGCGTCTACCACGACGCGCTGGGGCTGGCCATGCTGCCCCTGGCGCTCGGCCTGTACGGGCTGCTGGCGTGGTTCATGTCCAGCCTGTTCGTCGAGGACGAGGACAAAGGCGGTCCAGATCTCGTGGTCGTCAGAAAGGCGGGCTCGTGATGCATCCCGACGACAACAGGCGAGGTCCGTTCGTGCAGCCGGCGTTCGTGATCTGCGTCGCGGTGCTGGCGCTGGCGGCGACGGGGATGTCCCTCCTGACCAGGGCGTTCGGCCTGTTCCTGAAAAAAGAGCCTCTGCCCCTAAAAAAACCGCTGGATGCGATGGACGAGGACAGACTGGCCCCCTACAAGGTCGTCGCGCGGCACACGATCGACAACGAGAGGGTCGTCGAGTCGCTGGGGACCGAGGACTATATCCAGTGGGTCATCGAGGACCCTCGCGAGCCGGTGGGCAGCGCCGCACGGAAGGTGCTGTTGTTCATCACCTATTACGGGACCCCGGACCGGGTGCCGCACGTGCCGGAAGAGTGCTACACCGGCGGCGGATACGACCGCCTGGCCCAGGCCCGCGTCGCCTTCAAGATCGGCGGCGGGAACCAGAACGGGAGCGTTCCCGGGCGGTTCCTTCTCTTTCAGTCCCCTCATGGCGGCGTCAACTCGATGGGGGGACAGTTCCCGGTCCTCTATCTGTTTCGAATCAACCGGGAATACGCAGGCAACAGGGACGACGCGCGGATCGCTTTGAACCGAGCGGCCTTCCGCAGGCACTCGTACTTCTCGAAGATCGAGATGGCGTTCAATCAGGGGTCGGCAGTCCCGACGAAGGACGAGGCGGTGGCAGCCTGTGAACGGCTCCTGAGCGTGCTGTTGCCCGTTCTGGAACAGGAACAGTGGCCCGATTCGGAGTGAAGCCGAGCTTTCGGCTGATCCGGCCGGGAAAGGGGAATCACGATGGCCAGAAGGCGTTTGAACAAGAAGGTGGCTCTGCTGGGCACGGCGGTGTCTCTGCTGCTCGTGATGGCGGCGGTGTTCGTCCTGCTGCGGCTCAACCGCGACCCCGGTCCGTTCATCGCCGACGGCGAGGCGGCCTGGGCCGCCCGCGACTACCCCAAAGCGAGGGAGAACTACGCACGCGCCTATGGCTACGCCGACACGCCGGAAATGAAGGTGGATCTGCTGTTCCGCCTGTCCGAGGTCTACCGCCAACTGGATCAGTGGGACAGAGTCCTCGCCTGCTGGGAGATGGTGGTCACGACTGATCTGTCGAACGTGAAGGCTCATCTCGGCCGGCTCGCGTATTTCTACACCCTGGCCGACAGTCTGGGTCCCACGGGTCGCAGCACGAGCGAGTACTGGGAGGAGGTCCTGTCCCACGTGAGGACCGCCATCGACGTGGTGGAGGACGCCGGTCTCATGAGCGCCAAGAGAGCAGATTGGGAACCGTCGCTCGGCGACGGGGTGGAGCGAGGAGCCGGCCGGGGCGCGAACACGCTGGGCACCTATCTGCACTTTGTCAAGGGACGAGCGGCGCTGGAACTGGCTTCCATGGGGGCTGTCACCTCTCCCGGCGAGTTGCTCACCGAGGCCCAAGCCGACCTGGAGGAGGCCCGCAAGCTCGATCCCAACGACGCCCAGGTGTACCGCTACCTGGCGGATGTATTCGTGGAGAAGGGCAAGTTGGCTGCTTCCGCAGGCAACCGGACCGAGCAGGCGGCGGCCGAGAAGCAGGCGGACGAAATCCTCGCGGAGGCGGTCCTCGCGACTCCGACGTCCGCGGAATCCCGCATTCGCGTGCTGGCCCGAAAGCTGGCCGGGGTGCAGCAGGGGACGGTCGCCCAGGTGAGAGAGCAGATACGGGTTCTGGAGCCCGAGTACGAGGATCTGACCAGGCAATTCGCGTCCAGTCCACAGGCGTTCCTGGCCAAGGCGCAGTTGTACTCGTTCTACACCGCGTGCGTGGACAGTGTGTCCGCCGGCGTCGCGCTCGACAAGGCGATTGCGGCGGCCCGCCAGGCGGGCTCGCTGGGCGGCGACCGCGCCGAGTACGTGCTTCTCGCGGCGGGCTGCCAGTATCGCAAGTCCTCGATCTGCGGCGATCCCTCCCTGCTGGAGGCGGCAATCGATCTGGCAGTGAAAGGCCTCGAGTTGCCCGATGCCCAGGACACGCCGGGCCCGACGCAGATCGCCCGCCGGCTCAACCGCCTTTCCCTGTACTCCCTCCTCGCTCGCTGCTGCATCGAACGGATTCTCTCCTTGCCCGGCGCTGATCCGGCGCGGCAAACCCTGTTGGCCCGAGCCGAGACCGCGGTCGGTCAGATCCGCCAGATCCAAGGCGGCAAGGAGAACCCTGAACTCCTCAAGTGGCAGGGCATGCTCGATCTGGCCAGGGGCCGGGCCGGCGAGGCCGTGCCCAGTCTCTACGACGCCTACCTGCGGATCAAGGCGGCCAACGCGTCCCAGCAGCAAGACCCGTTCCTCTCCCACACTCTGGCGACGGTCTTCAAAGACACCGCGGAAACCGGCGCGGTCCTCGACTTCCTGGGAACCGCGTTGACCTCCGGGATACTCCACACGAAGCCCGAGGCGCTCCTGGACTACGCGGAGGCTCTCCTGCGAGTGGGTTCCTCCGACGCGGCGTTGAACGCGACGGAATCGTTCGACGAACGATTCGGTGCGAACGACCGCAGCCGTGTACTGCGCACTCAGGCATTGCTTGCGAAGGGCCGGATCGAGGAGGCTCAGGAGACCATCGCGCGTCTGAGGCCGGACGACCCGAAGGCCATCGCTCTGAATCTGGACCTGGCCAGGGCACACACCACCCGCCGGGCCGGCGATCGCGACTTGACGACGGAAGAGCTGCGCAACCAGTACCGCAGCCAGGCGGATTTTGTGCAACGACTGTTGCAGGCCGACCCGAACGCGGTGGAGGACGCGGACTTCGTGAAGCTCTGCCAATCGCTCATCGAGCATGGCGAGTCCAGCACAGCCAAGGCGCTGGTCGAGTCGGCATTGAAACAATCTCCGGACAACCTGGGGGCGCTCTTCTACAAGGCATTGCTGTCCGAGGCGGACCCGGCCCGCTGTGCCGAGCCCAGACGAAGCGAGATTCGCGAGCAGGCGATACGCCGCATCGCCGATCCCATTCGTCGATCTCTGGAGCTGGGCCTGTTCTACAAGCAGACTCAACAGGCGGATCGCGCAGCGGCCGAATGGCGAAGCGTGCTGGACGCCACAGCGGTGCAAGGGTGTCAGGACATGCCGTCGTATCTGACGACCCGGAGTGCCAGTCCGAGATCCATGGCCGCCGGACATCTGTTCGATCTCGCCCGCGATCAGGAGAACTGGAGGCTCGCGGCGGAGGTCGTCGAGCTGGCCAAACGCGAGAACCTGGACGATTGCCGCGGCTACCTGTTCTCGGCCCGGCTGGCCTTCGCTCGTCGCCAGTACGCGGCGGCGCTGACCTCGCTCGACGAGTGCCTCAAACGCAGGCCGATCTTCTCCCACGGGTACATGCTCCGCAGCAGGGTGAGGGCGTCGCTCGGCCGGGAACAGGAGTCCATCGACGACATCCGCGAAGCGTCGCGTCTGAATCCCGCCGATCCGGTGATTGCCGCAGCGAAGGCCAGCGTCCTGCACGCCCGCAATGTCAGGCTGGGCGACCGTGTCTCTTCCGAGCAACAGTTCGAAACCCGACAGGCGATGGAGCGAGCCATCCAGCTCAATCCGCGCGACGCGGGCCTGCTTTCCGCCTATGTCGATTTCCTGGGCGACAACGACCCGGTCAAGGCGATGGCGCTTCGCCAGACGATTCAAATCGCTTCGCCGACCCTGCACAACGCGGTGATGCTCGCCAAGCTGGCGACGGAGGCGGCCCGCAAGGAGACCGACCAGTCCAAGAGAAAGGCGTTCCTCACGGTCGCGGAGACCGCCTTCGAGCAGGCCAGGCAGATGGACCCGAACGATCTGTTCATGCTCGACGCCTACGCGACGTACCTCCGCGCCCAGGGCCAGAACGACCGGGCCAGACAACTGCTGGCGGAATCGAACGACAGCCGGCTCCTGTGGCGGCACTACCTGCAGGTTCGGGATTTCGACCAGGCCCGTCGGCTCCTCCTGGATGGGTACGCCCGCCAGGACAGGAGAATCGACGCCCTCAAGGGGCTGGTCCTCGTCGCGGAAGAGACCGCGGACCAGCAGGGGGTGAAGAAGTACTGCGAGGAACTGCTGGCGCTCGAGGACAGTGCGATCAACCGTCTGGCCGCAGCGAGGGCACACCTGAACGTCGGGCTCGTCGGCGAGGCCGAGCGGCAATTGCAGGATCTCCAGGCCAAGTACCCGAGCGAGTCCCGCGTGTCGCTGCTGGAGGCCCACCTGGCCAAGCGCTGCGGACAACTCCCGCGGGCAATGGACCTGGTCAATCGGTGCCTGGAGAACGATTCGCGGGATGCCGCCGCCTGGCAGCTTCGCGGCGAGATCTCCCTGCTGATGGGGGACCGGGAACAGGCGATTCTCGACTTCCGCAAGAGTCTCGCAATTCGAGACGACCCGGTCACGATGATTGCGCTGGCCAGGGCCCAGGGGAGATATGACGAAGCTGTCGATTATATCGACCAGCGCATTCGCCTGGCCGGCGCGGACACCGATGCGGGCATCGAGCACGCGTTCCGCAAGGCGGACTTGCTGACCACGGCCTACGAGGCAACTTCCGATAAAGCGTATCTCGCAAAGGCCATCGCGGCCTACGAAAGTCTGCGGGCGATAATGCCGAATAACAGCAGTGTTTTGAACAACCTGGCCTACATGCTGGCGCAGGACGACCGCCGGCTCGCGGAGGCATTGGAGTACGCCAAGACGGCGGTCCGGCAGACTCCCGACGTGGCCGGCTACCTGGACACGTATGGGTACGTCCTGCACAAGAACGGGCGGAACACCGAGGCTGCCGAGGTGCTGGCCGCCGCGATTCGACGGTACGAGGCCGAAGGGAAGACGTCGGCCGAAGTCTACGAGCACCTGGGCATGGTGAACGAGGCGCTGGGACAGCAGGAAGAGGCCCGGGCCGCCTATCGTCGAGCGCTGGAGATCGGCGGCCAGGCGGCGCCCGATGCGATGAAGCAACGGATCGACGCGGCCGTGCGACGGCTGGCGAAACAAGGGTGATGCGATATGACCAAGAGAAATCCGACGCTCGGGGGCACGATGCAAAGGCCGTCCGCTGGCAGGGGCGCCGCGGATGCCGCGTTGACGCCGAAGGAGGTCCTGGGGATGCTCCGCCGGCACCTCTGGCTGATCTTCTTCACCACGATCCTCGGCGCCGGCCTCGGCGGCGGCGGCTGGTATCTCGCCTGTCGATTCCGCCCGCTCTACCAGGCCCAGACCCTCATCAAGGTCCTGCCTCCCGTCGAGACCGATCCCATGGAGATCGTGGCCTCCCAGGTGCAGCAGGACATCCAGTATGGGCACCGTGTCTCGCTTGCCAACCTGATGAAGAGCCAGAACAGCCTGCAACGACTCCTGCGAAACGACCAGGTCCGCGCGACGAGTTGGTACCGCCAGACCGCGAAGGGCCGCGGCGGCGCCCTGGCCGCGTTGCAGTACCTGGAGAAGAACCTCCGCGCCTATCCTCATCGCGAGGCCGAGCACATCATCGTCTCGATGACCTGCGGCCATCCGTCGGAGGCGGCCCTGATCGTCAACAACATGGCCAAACTGTTCATCACGGACCACGGCGACACGGAGAGACAGGATGTCACGGACAAGCTGGTCGAATTGACCGCCCGCCAGAGCGCAGTCGAGAAGGACATCCTCACCAGCGAGCAGGCGTTGCAGGAGGTGCGGGAGAGGACCGGGATCACCGATCTGGAAGTCCCCGCGACAGGACGCTACTTCCAGAACACGATCACCATCCGTCTGAACGACCTGGAGCTGCAGAAGAACGAGCTCGATCTGGCGGTCGGGCAGATCAAGACGGACATCGAAAACCTCAGTCGCCTGGCGCAGGGACCGATCACCGAACAGGTCGCGCACCTGATCGAGCGGGACCCGGTCATGATCGCGCTGGCCCAGCAGATCGCGCTGCTGGAGGCCCAGTTGTCCGGGCGGCTCTCCAAATTCGGCGAGAATCATCGCAGCGTCCGCCAGGCGCAGGAGCAAATCCAGGAGCTCCAGGCCAAGAGGGACCTGCGTAAGACCGAGATCGCGGAACAGACCCGTCGAGCCAACCTCCAGAACGCCCAGGATAACCTCCGCGTGCTCGATGCGCGCCTGGTGGAGCTGGATCGCATGCGCGAGGCCGCCCAGGGGCAGCAGAAGGCCCTGGACGACGCCCGTGCCGAGTACGGGCGACAGATGAAGATCCGCGACGAACGGACCGAGACCCTCAACCAGATCAAGACGCAGATCGAGAAGCTGCGGATCATGGTCAAGGCCCCGGACACGCCCAAGATGCAGCTCCTGGGCGAGGCCCCGGCGCCGCTGGAGATGGTGGTCTCGCGCAGCATGATCCTGTGGATTCCCGGCGGGACCCTGCTGGGACTGATCTTCGGGCTGTCGATGGCGTTCCTCGTCGAGATGCTGAACGACCTCGTCCGGACCCCCAGTGACATCCGTCGGTTCCTCCACATCCCGCTGCTGGGGATCATCCCCGACGCCGCGGAGGATCGCGCCGTAGACGACGTCGATCTGTGCCACGTGGTGGACGAGGCGCCGTATTCGCTGACCGGGGAGTGCTACCGCCGGTGTCGGACCCATCTGGAGCTGTCGTTCGAGGGGACGTTCAAGACGCTGCTCGTCGCAGGCGGCCAGCCGGGCGACGGCCGGACCTCGGTCGCGTGCAATCTGGCCGAGGCGTTCGCCGCCAAGTACGAGAGAGTGCTCCTGATCGACGGCAACCTGCGCCAGCCGGGCTTGCACCTGGTCTTCCCGCGCGACGCGGCACCGAGCGAGGCCATGCGTCCCGGCGTAACGGATGTCCTGACCGGCGAGTGCGACTGGGCCGATGTGATCTCGCCGAGCGGCCTGCTGGGCCTGGACGTCGTCTACGCGGGTCCGCCCACGCCAAATCCCGCGGAACTGCTGGCCAGCCCTCGGATGAAGGACCTGATCGAGAACGCGGCCAAGGAATACGACCGAGTCATCGTCGACACGCCGCCCGTGCTGCTGGTCAGCGACGTCAAGATGCTGGCGAGACTCGCAGACGCGACGATCCTCGTCTTCAACGCCGCGACTACCAAGCGAGGGGCCGCCGAGCGGACGATCTTCGAGCTTCAGGACGTGGGCGCCCATGTCGTCGGTTGTGTCTTGTTCGGCGTCGAGGCCATGAAGGGCGGCTACTTCCGCCAGCAGTTCAAGGCGTATCGCCGGTATCTCAAGGGACAAATGGCCGCGGGCTCCGCATGAGATTTACGATTTACTATTTACGATTTGTGGTTTAGTATCGTCGCCATGTCGGTCTGTGCGCCGCGGGAGTGGATACGCAGCGGCGGGAGACCGAATCGAAAATAGTAATTCGTAAATCGCAAATTCCGAGGGTTCGGATGGACAAGTTCTTGGTGACGGGCGGAGCCGGATTCATCGGCTCGAATCTCTGCAAGCGTCTGGTGACGGAAGGATGTTTCGTCCGCGTCGTGGACAATCTCCTGACCGGCAAGCGAAGCAACCTGGCCGCGATCATGGACAAGATCGAGTTCGTCGAGGCGGACATGGGCGACCCCGACGTGGCCCGCTCAGTCATGCAGGGCATCGACGTGGTCCTGCACGAGGGGGCGCTGCCCTCGGTCCCGCGGAGCGTGGACGATCCCGCCAGCAGCCACCGGCACTGCGTGGACGCGACGTTCACACTGCTGCTGGCCGCGCGTGACGCCCGCGTGAAGCGGTTCGTCTACGCCGCCAGTTCCTCTGCCTACGGCGACACGCCCACCTTGCCCAAGGTCGAGACGATCCGCCCGGACCCGCTGAGTCCCTACGCGGTCGGCAAGCTCGTCGGCGAGCACTATTGCTCGGTGTTCGCGAAGGTCTACGGCCTGGAGACGATCGCGCTGCGATACTTCAACGTGTTCGGGCCGCAGCAGGACCCCGCCAGCCAGTACGCCGCGGCCATTCCCGCCTTCGTTACCGCCATCCTGCGGGACCAGCCCCCGACCATCTACGGCGACGGCGAACAGAGCCGCGATTTCACGTATATCGACAACGTCGTACATGCCAACTTGCTGGCCGCCCGCGCGAAGAAGACCGCCGGCCAGGTCGTCAACGTCGCCTGCGGCGAGGCCGTCACGGTCAACGCGATCATCGCCATGATCAACCGCCTGCTCGGCAAGAGCGTCAAGCCGAACTACGTCCCCGCCCGCGTGGGCGACGTGAAGCACTCGCTCGCGGACATCACCGCCGCGAGAGAGCTGATCGGCTTCGAGCCCGTCGTCCCGTTCCGCGAGGGCCTCGAAAAGTCCATCGATTGGTACCGCCGCAACCTCTGAAGCTGTTCGGTGATTCTATCAATCAGGCGGGCTTGTCTGTCTCAGGTCAGCGGACGGTCTTTTCCGTTGACCTACTGCTCCAGAGGACATATGCTACTCTTGGACGGTGCGCTGCTTGGCAGTTCGCCGTGGGATTCTACTGTGAGCTGGGGTCGAGCTATGTTCAAACGAGTGACGGTGAGAAACTTCCGCGCCATTACCGACCTGAGCGTTGATGGCCTAAGCAGGGTGAATCTGTTTGTCGGGCACAATGCGTGTGGAAAGACGTCGCTGCTGGAAAGCATATTCTTTCTCATCGGAGCAACAAACCCAAGACTCCCTGTCAGCGTGAATACTTTCCGAGGGTTCCCCTATGTGAGTTTGGCCCTCTGGTCGACGTACTTCCACAATATGGATGTCACTGTGCCGGTCGAGATTCGCGGCAACGAGACGGATAGTGGGGACGAACAGCGACTTGTCATACGCCCTCGCTACGAGCATCCTAGATCAGACACAGAGGTTTCGTCACCAGCGTTGTCCGGCGGGTGGGTGCGTACGGTCTCTACAGCCGTCGGGAACATAAATGGGCTCGAACTCGAGTACTCAACTTCATCTGACCTCTCGCCGGTTGTGTCGAGGGTGTTTGTGAAAGGTGGGGAGGTTATGGAAGAAGGGGCGCGGGTGCGCCTGCCCACAGGCGCATTTGTGTTGCCCATGGAAAAAGATCTCCGGGATCGATTCAGCGAGATTCAGCGGAAGAAACAGGTTGCGGACGTAATCTCACTGTTGAGGGAAATCGAACCAGCAATTGCAGATCTGAGATTGCTGGACCCTCCAGGAGTGCTGCACGGCGACGTGGGTGCTCCTGAGCTCGTGCCGGTGAACCTGATGGGCGGCGGGATGATGAAGCTACTCACCACGGGCCTTATGATGCTCACGTTGCAGGACGGATATGTGCTCATAGATGAGATTGAGAACGGACTGGATTACTCATCTCAGCGGAAGCTGTGGGACGCGATCTTCAGTTGGTCGCAGAAGTTGAACATCCAGGTATTTGCAAGCACGCACTCTGTGGAATGCATCAGAGCTTTCAGTGATCGCGCAGAAGGCGAGTTGTTCGAAGTGGATGCCAAGCTGTTTCGCATCGAACGCAACGAGAGCAAGTTCAGGGCCGTCGAGTATACGCGGGAGTTACTCGCCGAGTCTCTGGACAGCAATTGGGAGGTGCGATAGTGGCAGGCGAAGGACCGAGGACCATCACGAAGAGGAACGTGCTGGCTGTCGAGGGGGAGGACGACAGGAATTTCTTTGAAGCCCTGCTACGCCACATGGGCATTGTCGACGTGCAGATCGAGCCGGTTGGCGGCAAGGATCAGTTCAAGAACAAGCTTCCCGCATTGCCGAAAACGCCCGGTTTCTTCGACGCGAATGGGGTTTCATTCGTCCGGCATTTGGCCATTGTCCGAGACAAAGGTGATGACCACGCTTTCGAGAGCATCGCGAACATCGTGAAAGCAGCGGGTTTCACACCACCGCTTGCCAGTGGCCGGTTCTCAGATGGGGCTCCACGCGTGGGGATCTTCATCATGCCGGGCCAGGGTGTTTACGGGACGATGCTGGAGGACCTGTGCCTGGAGACGGTCAAGAACCATCCGGCAATGGACTGTGTCGGGCCATTTGCTGAATGCATACGGGGTCTGACGCATCCGCCTCGCAGCCCATCCAAGGCGAAGTGCCAAGCCTTTCTTGCTGCCCAAGTAGAAATCGCCAATGCCGTAGGTGTGGGCGCGCTCAAGGGGTACTGGAACCTGAACTCACCGGCCTTGGATGGGTTGAAGGGATTCCTGAGCCAGATGAGATGTTGACCTGCATTGCCACACTGCACGCCCGACCCGCAGGTTCTTGACTCTGCCTTGTCACTGCTGAGCTGCCGGCGGCTGAAGCTGGGTGCGGAGGGACTGGCCCTCCTGGATCAGCTCGTCGCGGGTGGGATAGACCTTGGGCGCCAGGTCGAAGGTCCAATCATACGCCTTCACGATCCGACCGGGCCAGAGAACCTGGGCGAAGAAGTCGAACGGCGGGTAGTCGAGCACAGGGGCCTTGAGCCTGCGGTGCGTGTTGAGCGTCTCGTAGCCTTCCTTGCCCGCGCGGACCCAGTAGTCGCCATACCAGTTGAACGGCACCGTCACGGGCGAGACCCCGATCTCCTGGTCGTTCAGCACGACCACGGCGCCCTGCGGCTCCGTGTTGATCGTCAGCGTCCGCTCCACACAGCCCGCCGGGAGAATGGCCGCCAGGCACAGGGCGAGACCGAACCATTTTCGACTCTTGATCTTTGATCTTCGATTTCTTGGCATTGGCATCCGTTCCTGTCCTCATTCCGCAATCACACACCGTCCTTTGGCCCACAGACGCAGCGCCGCCACCTTTTCCGCCATCGTCGCCGACAGGGGGGGTGAGCTCTTCAACGCCGCGACGATCCTGTCTGTGTCGAGGTCGGCCTTGGCCGCGTAGGCGTCGTGCAGGGCCGCGATCACCGCCTGTTCAATCTCCGAGCCGCTGTGGTCCTGCGACGCCTCCGCGAGCACATCCAGGTCGAAGCGGGCCGGGTCGCGCCCGCGCTTGCGGAGGTGGATCGCGAAGATCTCCTTGCGGACCTCGCGCGTGGGGAGGTCCACAAAAAAGATCTCGTCGAAGCGTCCCTTTCGCAGCAGTTCCGGCGGGAGGGCTTCGATATCGTTGGCGGTCGCGACCACGAACACCGGCATCTGGTGCTCCTGCATCCAGGTGAGCAGGGTGCCGAACATTCGCTGGGAGAGCCCGCCGTCGGCGCTGCGGCTGGCTGCGGACGCGAACGCCTTCTCAATCTCGTCGATCCACAGGATCACCGGCGCCATCATCTCCGTCTGGCGCAACGCCTCGCGGAGGTTCTTCTCCGACTCCCCGATGTAGCTGGCGTACAGCGTGCTCGGGTCCAGTCTCAGCAGGGGTTGCTGCCAGGCGGTGGCGATCGCCTTGGCGCACAGGCTCTTGCCCGCGCCCTGGACGCCCAGCATGAGCACGCCCTTGGGCGGGACGATCCCGAAGGCCTTGGCCTCGGGACTGAACACGTCCTTGCGGTGGTTGAGCCATCTCTTGAGGTTGGCCATGCCGCCGATCTCGTCGAGGTCCAGCGGGGTCTGGATGTACTCGAGCAGGCCGCCTTGCTGGATCATGCGCCGCTTGTTGGCGATGATGACGTTGATGTCGTCGTCGCTGAACCGCCGGTCGACCGCGACCGCGTCGCTGATGACCCGCACCGCCTGGCGGCGGGTGAGCCCTCGCAGGTTCCGCACGATGGTGTCGAGGCCCTTCTGGGAGATGCCGATCTCGATCGGCTTCTTCCGGCGGAGTCGGCTCAGCGTGGCGCGGATGATCTCCTGAAGCTCCTGCTCGTCCGGATAGGAGATCTCGAACGGGCGGGCGTACGTCTTGATGACCTCGGGCAGATTCCCGCTGCTGTCGATCATCACGATGGTGATGCCGGTCTTGTGGAAGTTGTCGACGAGGTCCCGCAGGATGCGGAGGGCCTTGCCGCTCTTGAGGTGGTCGGCGAGGTCGAGCGTGACGCAGATCGATCCGGGCTTGGCTTGCGCCATATTCAACAGTCCCGCCGCGGGCACGTCCGTATCGGAAATGCACGGGCCGCCGTCGATGGCGCCGTCGCGGACGCCGTCTGCGACAGACCAGACCCACAGGTCGCGTTTGAGCTTGGCTGCGGTCTTGCGCACGATCTCCAGAGCGTACCGCTCCTCGTGCGTCACGACGGAGATGCAGTAGCTGCCTCCCTCAATCAGTTGCTCGAATCGTTCGAAATCATTCATTCCTTTACCTCGGCCCGGTCCTGCACTCTTCGCGGGTGTTCCCGACGTGCCGTCAGGATACCGCAAAGGTCCGCCGTCGGCAAGCTCGCGCGTGCGGGCGGGTACATGACCATATTTGCACGCGTGCCATGGGGGTTCATAGAAACCCTGGATTGTCATTCCCGCGAAGGGAATCCACTTCCTGGGACATGTCGTATCCCACGGCTTGTGGATTCCTGCTTGACGCAGGAATGACAGCGTCTGGCCCATGCCTGGTCGCACCACGGGAGGCCGTAACAGCGGTGGTGCACCCGACGCGAGTGCTGAGACGCGCTGTTGACAGGCAGGCTGATTGAGGGTAATCTACTGGGTTTCTACCGCTTTCTGTAAGGGTGTGCGACATGAAAGTATCCGTCAACTGGCTTCGCGACTACGTGGAGATCGACCTCTCGGCCGAGCGGATCGCCGAGATCCTGATGAACCTGGGCCTGCCCTGCGAAGGGATCGAGCAGACGGCCGACGACGCGGTGATCGACGTGGAGGTGACGAGCAACCGCGGCGACTGCCTGAGCCACATCGGGATCGCCCGGGAACTGGCTGCGGCGACCGGCAAGACGCTCCGGCTGCCCGACGTGCATCTGGAGGAGATGGATCGTCCCGCGTCGGATTTCGTCTCGGTGGAGATCCGCGAGCCGGCCGCCTGCGCCCGGTACACCGCCCGGGTCATCGAAGGCGTCAAGATCGGGCCTTCGCCCGACTGGGTCGTCAAGCGCCTGGAAGCGGTCGGCATGCGGAGCGTCAACAACGTCGTCGACGCGACGAACTACGCGATGATGGAGACGGGCCAGCCGCCTCATGCGTTCGACTGCGCGACCATCGAGGGCGCCAGGATCATCGTGCGAAAGGCAACGCCGGGCGAGCAGCTCGTCAGCATCGACGGGACGAAGTGCGAGCTGACGCCGGAGATGCTCGTGATCGCCGACGCCAATCGCCCTGTGGCGCTGGCAGGTGTCATGGGCGGATTACAGACGGAAGTGAAAGACGGAACCACGACGATCCTCCTGGAGGACGCCTGGTTCGACCCGGTTACGATCCGTACGACCTCGCGCCGGCTCTCGCTGCCGTCGGAGGCGTCGTTCCGGTTCGAGCGGATCGTGGACGTCGAGCGGATCGACTGGGCCTCCCGCCGGACCGCGCAGCTCATCGTGCAGTGGGCGGGCGGCAGGGTGGCCAAGGGCGTCGTGGACGCCTATCCTCGTCAGCCCAAGCCCAGGCAGGTCCGCATGAGATTGTCCCGGCTCAGCAAGCTGCTCGGCATCGAGGTGCCCCAGGAGGCCGCGATGAAGATCCTCGCGGCGCTGCAGTTCGAGCCGCGATGGGAGGATGGGTCGATCCTCTGCACCTCGCCCACCTGGCGGAGCGACATTTCTCGGGAGGTGGACCTGATCGAGGAGGTCGCCCGGGTGTACGGCTACGACAAGGTCGGCACGCGGACGCGGATTCAGATCGAGGCCCGGCCCGCCGATGCCCGACAGAAGCTCTCCGAGGCGATCGGGACCTTCCTGAACGGGTGCGGCTACTACGAGACGGTCAACGTGACGTTCGTCGACCGGGGCGTCGCGGACCTGTTCGTCGCGCCCGGCGCGGGACACCTGGCTGTCCGCGATGTCACTCGCAAGACGGGCAACCTGCTGCGCCAGACCCTCCTGACCTCGCTGCTGGAGGTGCTCAAGACGAACGTGAACGCGAGGAACCTGCCGTGCTGCATCTACGAGATGGCGGACACGTTCGTGCCGTCGGGGGCCTTGGGCTCGCTGCCGACGGAGCGGACGAAGGTTGCGCTGGTGACCGACGGTTCCTTGCGGCAGCTTCGCGGGGCGGTCGAGGGGCTGGTCGGGAGCATCAACCGCACGGCGGACGTCCGATTCGAGCCGATGGAGCTGGTCTGGGCCGAGGTGGGGGCCCGGATCATGGTGAACGGGCGCGAGATCGGCCAAGCCGGCGTATTTGCGGATGCCATTCGTCAGAAATTCGACCTCAAGGACCTCGCCCCCTGCGGGGCCGAGCTGGACTTCGAAGAGCTGGCGGCCCTCAAGAGCGGGCCGATCAAGATCCGGCCCATCCCTCGCTTCCCGGCCATCGATCGCGACTTGTCCATCCTCGTTCCGGAACAGACCGCCTGGGTGCAGATCGCGCAGGCGGTCGAGAGCGTCGCGCCGGCCGAGCTGGAGGAGACCCGCTTCGTGGACATCTACCGCGGCAAGGGGATCGCCCCCGGCGTCAAGAGCGTCACGCTCTCGCTTCGGTTCCGCGACGACGACGGCACGCTCACGCACGACGCGGTGGACCGCCACCAGGCGGCCATCCTGGAGAGCCTGGCCAAGGCGGTCGGCGCCGAGCTGCGGACCGTGTAGGCAAGGCGGCGTATGGGACGCTTCGCGTTTGTCGTGTGCCCGTGAGGGCATCTCTTCGAGACCGAGGAAGAGAACGCCTGACGGCGTCACTACGAACGGAAGATGCGTACCGACTTCGGACGCCACGTCTCCTCTGGGGCCCGGATGCTTCACTTCGTTCAGCACGACAATCCTGCGTGGGTGCGGGAGAATCCGGTCTCACCTGCTTTCCAATGCCTCGCGATTTCCTGAAGAGAAGACGCGCGAGGAGCCGATAACACAGTGGACGAGCGCCGCGACGGCGGGGCTCGTGTGTGGGGTACGCCGCAGGTCGCCCAGATTTCCTTGACCGAGCGGCGCGGATTTGTTATATGTAGATTGCGGGCTGACCCCTGCAGTGTTCGTATTCAGGGCGTGTATTTGAAGGAACCGATACCCGTACTGAGGGAGGATCAGGCCTTGACGGGCCGAACATGCCTGCCAGCAGGAAGTTTGGACGCAAGCAACGATCTGCCCACTTGAAGTAATGGGTTCCCTTCAATCGCCCCTTTTACGGCACAGGTGGAGGTGAGCTGGCATATAAGAAAAGGGCCTGTGTTTGCGCAGGCCTTTTTTTCGTTTCCTCGTGACATCGTCCTCGTCTGCTTTATCGGGCACAGGGACATTCGACGCCCGCAAATCCTGGACCCTTTTGAGGTTAAGCAATCCCCTTATCCTGCCGATGACAACGCAGGGCTTGCCCGCGTCGGTTGAGGGGGGCCTGTTTCGTACGGACGATTGGATAGTGAGGAGATGAAATGCCGAGTGTTCGAAGTTTCACGGTCCTGCCGGCGCTGCCCGAATCCCTGATGGAACTGGATGTTCTCGCGAGGAACGTGGTCTGGTCCTGGAATCCGCAATTCGTGGAGTTGTTCAAGAGGATCGATCCGGCCCTCTGGGCCTCGTGCGGTCACAATCCCGTGAAGCTCCTCGGCACCGTCTCGCAATCCCGATTGGAGGCGCTGTCGCAGAGCGAGAGCTTCCTCAACGAGCTGCGCCGCGCGTCGGAGACGCTGGCGGAGTACATGCAGGCGTCGACCTGGTACCAGAAGGTCTGCAGCGACAACCCCGACGCGGTGATCGCCTACTTCAGCGCGGAGTTCGGACTGCACGAATGCCTGCCGATCTACGCAGGCGGCCTGGGCATCCTGGCGGGCGACCATCTCAAGAGCGCATCGGACCTGGGCATCCCGCTCGTGGGCATCGGCCTGATGTACCAGACGGGCTACTTCCGCCAGTATCTGAACCTCGACGGCTGGCAGCAGGAAGCGTACCACGAGAACGACCTGTTCAACATGCCGGCCTCGCTCGTGCGCGACTCGGGCGGCCGGCCCATAACGATCTGGGTGGAGTATCCGGGACGCTCGGTCGAGGCGCAGATCTGGTGCATCGACGTCGGCCGGCTCAAACTGTATCTGCTCGATACGAACATCCCGTCGAATTCTCCCGCGGATCGCATGGTGACCAGCAGCCTCTATGGCGGCGACCGCGAGCTGCGGATTCGCCAGGAGATCCTGCTGGGCATCGGGGGCTTGAGGGCGCTGGCGGCGATGGGCATCGCGCCGTCGGTCTGTCATATGAACGAGGGACATGCGGCGTTCATGGCCCTCGAACGCATTCGCCAGACTCGAGGCGCCACGAACATGACGTTCGAGGAGGCCGTCGAGGCCACGAAAGCGGGCAACGTCTTCACCACGCACACGATCGTCAAAGCGGGGCTCGATGAGTTCGAAGTGGACCTGATGGACAAGTACTTCGGCGGCTACTACCCCCAGCTCGGCGTGGACCGCCGGCAGTTCCTGGCCCTGGGCAGGATTCTGCCCGACGACGAGAACGAGCCGTTCAAGATGCCCGTGCTCGCGATCAAGCTCAGCAGCTACCTCAACGGCGTCAGCAAGCTGCACGGCCAGATCTCCCGCGAGGTCTGGGGCTCCTTGTGGCCCGGACTGCCGTCCCGAGAGGTACCGATCGTTTCGATCACCAACGGGATTCATCTCAAGAGCTGGCTGTCGGACGAGGTCGCTTCTCTCTACGAGCGGTACATCGGACCGACGTGGTCGTCCACGGTCTTCGACAAGTCGAGCTGGGAACAGGTGGACCACATCCCGGACGAGGAACTCTGGAGCGGGCACCAGCGGTGCAAGGACCAGTTGATCGTTTTCGCCCGCAAGAGGCTCATGGCCCAGATGCAGCGCCGGGGCACCTGCCAGGGCGAACTGCGGCAGGCGGAGGAAGTGCTCGATCCCGAAGCGCTGACCATCGGTTTCGCCCGACGGTTCGTCGCCTACAAGCGAGGCGACCTGCTCCTGCGCGACGCGGAGCGTCTCATCCGGATGGTCAACGACACAGATCGGCCTGTGCAGTTCATCTTCGCCGGCAAGGCGCATCCGAAGGACAATGCGGGCAAGGAGATCATCCGCAATATCGCCCATTTCACCTCCCAGGACGCGGTCCGGCGGAGGATCGTCTTCCTCGAGGACTACGACATCGACGTCGCCCGATTCCTCGTGCGAGGCGTCGACGTCTGGCTGAACAATCCGAGACGACCCATGGAGGCCAGCGGCACCAGCGGCATGAAGGCGGCCGCCAACGGCGTCTTGAACCTCAGCACCCTGGACGGCTGGTGGTGCGAAGGCTATATCCCCGACGGCGGCTGGGTGATCGGGGCCGGCGAGAACTACGAGAACCTCGAGTACCAGGACAGCGTCGAATCGCAGGCCCTGTACAACGTGCTGGAGAACGAGATCGTGCCGCTGTTCTATGCCCGATCCGCGGACAACCTGCCTCGCGGGTGGATCGCCAGGATGAAGGCCTGCGTCAAGTGGGTGGCGCCGCGGTTCAACACGCACCGCATGTTGGCGGAGTACACCCGGCGGTTCTACTGTCCGGCGGCGACCCGATATCACCATCTGACCTCCGGGGCAATGAGCAAGGCGAAGGCCTTCGCGCGATGGAAGTCCGAGATGCGACAGGCCTGGTCGCAGTTCGCGGTCCGCGAGGTGATCCTGAACGCCGCCAACGGCAACGGGGGCGAGCAGTTGAATCCGCGCCAGCCGCAGTTGAAGGTGGGGACGGAACTGGCGGTGCGAGCGCTGGTCAACCTCGGGCGGGCCCAGCCGCGAGATGTCAGCGTCGAGCTCTATCACGGCCCGACCGATTCCTGGGGCAACATCCGCGACGGAATGGCGATTGCCATGACCCACGAGCAGAAGGCCGGCGACAACGGCGACCACTGGTTCACCGGACGCATGGAATGCCGTGCGACGGGCCAGCATGGGGTGGCCGTGCGGATTCTCCCCAACCATCCGGACCAGAGCAGCCCGTTCGAGATGGGCCTGATCCTGTGGGAGAGGAACTGAGCGTGCCGCGAGTTACTTGGTCTCTCGTTCGCTCAGGAGCTCGTAGGCGGCCTCGGCGGAAGTCGCTCTCTCCAGGGCGGCCTTGAAATCGACGTCGAGCATGAGCCGGCTGATCCTCGCCAGCGCCTGGATGTGAGGACCCGTCTGATCCTGCGGAGACACCAGCAGGATCACGATAGACACCGGTTTGCCGTCGACGCTCTCGAAATCGATCGGGGACGCGGCCACCCCCAGGGCCATCACCAGCTCTTTGACCGCCGTACACTTGCCGTGCGGAATCGCGATGCCCGAGCCGATGCCGGTGCTCCGGGTCCGCTCGCGCGTGAAGACCGCGTCGATGACCGTCTGTCGGTTCTGGATCTGCTTGTTCCGGTCAAGAACGTCGATCAGCTCCGTGATGACGGCGTCCTTGTCCTTGCCCTCCAACGGGATCTTGACACACGTTGGCTGTAGTATCTGCGTCAGAATCATCTCACGAACGACCAAAGAAACCCACACTCATTGTTTCGGAACGAGTCAGGGAGTATATCTGGGGGCCATCGCGCTGCCAAGTATTTTATTTTACGAAATGAACCGCGCGGATTCCTGTCGATATCATAGGCATGACCAGGCAGTCCGGCCTGCCGGCGGGCGGTCCCATCGGTCCTCCGCGGCAGGGCGGCGCCGGTCTCGGGAGTCGGGCGGTGACCCAGGACGACAGCAAGAGAATTGAGAGAATCCGCGAACGGATCAAGGAGTTCCCGACCGGGCCGGGGGTGTACTTCATGAAGAGCCCCGACGACGTCGTGCTCTACATCGGCAAGGCCAAGTCCCTGCGATCCCGCGTCGGCAGCTACTTCCAGCCCTCCAGCAACCTGGAAGCCTCCCGCGGGCCGCACATCGCGGAGATGGTCAGCCGGGTCCACACGGTCGATTGCATCGAGACCGAGAGCGAGGTCGACGCCATGCTCAAGGAGGCCCGCCTGATCAAGGACATCCGTCCGCCGTACAACATGGACCTGACGGACGACAAGACGTTCCCCTACCTGGAGATCGCGGTCCGCGAGGACTTCCCTGGCGTCTACATCACCCGCAAGCCGCAGGAAAAGGGGACCATTCTGTTCGGCCCGTTCACGAACGTCCGCGATCTTCGCGACGTCCTCGTCGAGCTGCAGAAGATCTTCCGGTTCCGCACGTGCGGCCTGGAGATCGATGCGGATGACCCGAAGCGGCGATTCTTCCGCCCGTGCCTGTTGCACAGCATCCATCAATGTACGGCTCCCTGTGCGGCCCGGATCGAGAAGGCCGAGTACCGCAGGACGGTCAAGGACCTCGTCCGCTTCCTGCGGTCGAAGCGATCCGCGGTGCTGCGAGAGATGCACGAGCAGATGACCGCGGCGTCGAAGCACCTGGAATACGAGAAGGCCGCGATGCTCCGCGACCGCATCCGCCTGATCGAGAGCCTGGACCAGCGAGGCACGCCGGACGAGCACGTCCAGCCGGAGGTCTTCGCCGCCGACCCGACGGAAGGGCTCATCAAGCTCCGCGACATCCTCCAGACGCCAGCCCAGGTCCGCATCATCGAGGGGATCGACATCGCCAACATCAGCGGCGCCGAGGCGGTCGGCTCGCTCGTCAAGTTCATCGACGGCCGGCCCTTCAAGGCCGGCTACCGGCGTTTCCGCATCAGGACCGTCAAGGGCATCGACGACTACGCGATGATCGCGGAAGTGGTCCGGCGCCGCTACAAGTACGCCCTGCGCGGCGAGGAGCTCTGGCCCGATCTGATCCTCATCGACGGCGGCTTGGGCCACCTGCACGCCGCCCAGACCGCCCTTGCGGCCATGATCGACGAGGCGGTCGCGGCGGGGGGGGCAGATCTCCAGAGACCGCACACGAAGATGGCCTCGATTGCCAAACGCGAGGAGGACATCTACCTCCAGGGCGCCGCGGCGCCCCTGAAGCTGCCCGCCAACTCGCCGGTCCGCAAGCTCCTGCAATATGTCCGCGACGAGGCCCACCGTTTTGCCCAGCATTACCATCACCTCCTCCGCACGAAGAAGATGCTGAACGAGAACCCCTGACCGCTCCGTGGCAGGTCACGGAGTCCGTCTACCTGGCCGCGTTCTTCTCGCAGGACGAGGCGATCAGCTCCCCCGACCGATAGGCGGGGAAGTAGTCGGTCTGGGCGATGCCCCGGGCTCTCACGATTTCGTCGTACTGAGCCCGATCGAAGATGCGACCGCAGAGATAGGCGGGTTTGGTCCCGGAGGACCACTGCCGTTTGAATTCGGCCAGGCCGGCCTTCTCGTCGTGGCGACTGCCCGCAGGCCCGGCGAAGTCGATCCATCGCACCTTGCCGACGAAGTGCCGAATCGCCGACCAGTACAGCGCGTAGGCCGCGCGCAGCGCGTACCCGGTCGCGTCCGAGCACGCCAGGTGGCTGTAGGCGACGTCTCCCTGGACGTACCAGGCCATCATTCCGACCGTGTCGCGCCCGCTGACGGCGCGGAACATCACGAGACCCGGGACCTTCATCTGCGTGAGGAAAGCCTCCGGGGAGAATCGGTGCAGACCGCGGAGGTCGTGTCTGCGAATCAGACAGCCATAGAGTCGGACCCAGTCGGCGAGGTAGTCGGTCGGATGGGGGCATAGTTCCACGTCGAGCCGGCGCAACGCGGCCCGGGCGTTTCGCTGGGCGCTCTTGCTGACCGTCTGCTCGATGGGGCACTGCGTATCGAGCACGTAGTGCTGCTTGAAGACGATCATGCGATCGGGGAAACACTCGCGAAGTTGCGCTTCCGTGTAGTCTCCAAAGGGATCGGCTACGAGGCAGACGGACACGAGATCCGAGGCCAGCGCGTCCAGATCGCCTTTCAACGCCGACCAGTCCCGGCACGCAGACAGCGGGTAGCACCCCATGGCGTCCCGACAAGTCGAGCCGGGAATCGCTCGTTCGAGGAGCCAGACGCCGCTGCGCGGCAGCTCGCGGGGCAGGCCGTAGGCCGCCAGCGACTTGGCGTAGTCAGGATGGAGATAACCGGTCAGCATAGGATCTCAGTACATATTTCGGCTGCGGAGGGGTGAGGCATTACGCGCCTGCCTGTCTTCCCCGCATGGACACAGGTACAAACCGGATCGGGCGACAGCATGGGCGTGCGTCGGCGACTCGCAACGTGCCCTTTCTTGGAGAGTTGTCCGATAATCACGCAGGAGCATAGACCTGTTTTCCGATCGGAACACCATGATTGGCTTTCTGTACGACAAGAGGTCTGTCCTGTCAAGGCGGCGGCCTGTATAATGGGCAGCCTTGGAGACCATAGGAGACCACGGCATTTGACCGAGCCGCTCGCAACAGCATTGGAGAAGTACTGGGGATACCGGGAGTTCCGGCCCCTGCAGAAGGAGGCCATGGACTGCCTCTGCGCCGGTCGGGATGTCGTCGTCGTGCTCCCCACCGGCGGCGGCAAGTCGCTGTGCTTCCAGGTCCCTGCGGTTACGTCCGACGGGCTGGCGATCGTGGTATCGCCCTTGATCTCGCTGATGAAGGATCAGGTGGACGCGCTGGCCGAGTGCGGCGTGCCCGCGGCGAGGATCGACAGCTCGCTGACGCCGGAAGAGCGGGACAACGCCCTGACGCGGGTTCGCAGGCACCAGCTCAAGCTGCTGTACGTCTCGCCCGAGCGGCTGGTCTCCGAGTCGTTCAGCAGGTTCCTCCAGACGCTCCCGCTGTCCTTCATCGCCATCGACGAGGCCCACTGCATCAGCATGTGGGGCCACGATTTCCGACCCGAGTACCGCCAGCTCGGCTCGCTGCGGAAGATCTTCCCCAAGGCGACCATCGGCGCCTACACCGCGACCGCGACCGAGCAGGTCCGGCGTGACATCGCGGAACAACTGTCTCTCAAGGACCCCGCCATGCTGGTCGGCTCGTTCGACCGGCCCAATCTCATCTACAAGGTCCGCCCGCGGAGCCGGATCGTCAAGCAGGTCTGCGAGGTCCTCGACCGGCATCGCAGCGAGTCCGGCATCGTCTACTGCATCCGGCGGCTCGACGTCAACGAGATGGCCGTGGCTCTCACCCAGAAGGGATTCCGCGTAGCGCCCTATCACGCGGGCATGACGGACCAGGCCCGCAAGAAGAACCAGGACGATTTCGTCGCGGAGCGGGTCGATACCATTGTGGCGACCATCGCCTTCGGCATGGGGATCGACAAGTCGAACGTCCGCTACGTGGTCCACGCCGGCATGCCCAAGTCGATCGAGCACTACCAGCAGGAAAGCGGCCGCGCCGGGCGGGACGGTCTCGAGGCCGAGTGCTGTTTGTTCTACTCCCCCGGCGACTACGGCACCTGGAAGAGCCTGATGCGAGACATGGACCCGCAGGCCTTGAAGGTCGCCCTGGCCAAGCTCAGCCGGATGTACAGCTACTGCACGGAGGGTCTCTGCCGCCGCAAGGCCATTCTCGGCTACTTCGGGCAATCGCTCGCCAAGAGCGACTGCGGCGCGTGCGACATCTGCCTGGAAGACGTGGACTCGATCGAAGACGCACTCGTGACAGCCCAGAAAGTCCTGTCCTGCGTTCTGCGTCTGGACCAGCGTTTCGGCGGGGCCTACACCGCCCAGGTTCTGACGGGCTCGCGCGATCAGCGGGTCTTGGACAATAGACATAACACTCTCAGCACCTACGGCCTGCTGGCCGATTGCGACACGCGGGCCGTCCACGATTGGATCGAGCAGTTGGTCGGGCAGGGCTTCCTGGAGAAGACCGGCGAGTACAACGTGCTCGTCGTTACCCCGGAAGGCCGGCGAGTCCTGCGCGGCGAGGTGGTCCCGCGACTCTTGCGCCCGACGCAGAAACCCGAGCGCAAGGCCAAGGTGGCCACCGACGCCTGGCAGGACGTTGACCGGAGCCTGTTCGACGCGCTCCGCGAGGTCCGCGCGAAACTGGCCCGCGAGCGGGGAGTCCCGGCCTTCGTCATCTTCGGCGACGCCGCCCTGCGGGACATGGCCCGACGTCGGCCCTCGACCCTGGATCGATTCCTCGAAGTCAAAGGCGTCGGTCAGACGAAAACCAAGCAGTACGGGCGGATCATGGTCGAGCGAATCCGCGCCTACTGCGTCGAGCACGCAGTCGAAATGGACCTGACGGTCGTGGACTGAGAACGCCGTGGAAGTCCACAATCAACAATCTCAAATCACAAATCAGAAATCGAGCGTCACCGCTCATTGCCCCAGAGCTGGTCGTTGCTGCCGTGGGCCTTCCGCCAGGCGTCTCGCCACCTGTGGACGTCGGTCACGCCGATGAACGACTTGGGCTTGCGAGCCTCCTTGTTCGGAATCGGAGCCAGCTTCGTCAGCGGTGGAGCCTGATACCAGTACGCGACGCTTGCGAGATCCAGCGTCAGGCAGTTGTTGTGACCGTGCTCGATCGTGACCTTCAGCGACTTGTCGAAGTAGACCGGGTCCGCGATGTGGAAGCGGTACACGTGGGTCCTCCCGAGCCAGCCCAGGTCGTCGTTGACGCGACCGTAGCCGAAGTACGGGTGGCTGTACAGCGTCTTCGGGCACCACGACGTGTTGAAGTAGTCCTCGGTGCCGGTCCCGTGCAGGGTGGGCGTCTGGGCGCCGTCGATGAAGATCATGTCGTCGCCCTCGCCGTACCACATGGGCGAAGGGCTGTGGACGTAGTAGTTGACCCCGACGTAATGGCCCTTGCCCTTGATGTCCGCGAAGACGTAGTTGTCCTTGCCCGTGGTGTTCTTGCCCTCGGGCCCCAGGGTGCCCCATTCGTTCTCGCCGTCGGGGAGGGCCTCGGTCAGCTCGTGGTTGTACCACGCACAGAAGCGCCCCATATCCTCCGGCAGCTTCTCGACCTCGACGTAGTCGATGAAGTAATAGAAGGCGCTGATCTCCCTCCCGGCCTGGTTCTCGATCTCGATCCTCGCGCCGTTGGCGAACGGCATGGCGAAGTACGAGACCATCGCCCGACCCTCGACCGGGCCGACCGCCAGGGGCAGACTCACGAAGGGATAGCTCTCGTTCCAGCCCTGCCCGAAGAACGGGCCGATGGGCGACTCGACGGACGGAAAGCTGTTCCCGTCCCAGTACATGCGAAGGATGATGTCGTTCCGACTCAGCGTCTCCGGCGTCGGCGCGATGGTGATCCAGATGTGGTTGATGATGCCGGCGCCCTGGACGTTGAACAGCTCGCGGGTCTCGCCGTCCTTGATGTGCTCGAAGCGGTCGTTGTTGCCGCCGGAGCGGTCGTAGCTGCTGACGCGCTGGGTCTTGACGCCCGAGCGGATGCGGGCCAAACCGGCCAGATCATCCGGCCCGGCCGCCAGGCTCGCGCTGCACAGCAGACAGACCGACATGAGACCCGACGTTAGAATCGATGGGAAGCTCCTCATGGCAATACCTCCTTTGGACCAACCTTTCCTTCGTCACGACGCCGCGACGTTCCCCGGCGTCCCCGGCCCACGATCATAGCGACCCGCGCCGGCCCCGGCCAGTCAATTCCCCGACCCCCCACCTCCCGGGATTGGGTTCGTTTCGCACGATCGATCGGGAAGCGTTTCGCAGGCAGACCGCGTCGCTCGTCTCTCGTCGTTCGTAGTGACGCCGGAAGGCGTTATCGTAGCACGGGCATCTTGCCCGTGAATAGCGTGGGCGTCCCGCCCATGACTCTGACCTACGGGCACAGCCTGCCCTGGGAGCGAAGCCGAAGGGATGCCCATGCCATGAGCAACGCCTGTGGGCGGTTTTGAGTTCTCAAACGCGGACCTCCGTGTTCGGGACTCCGCTGCCACATCTGCGTCAAACGAAGCCAATTCCGCCCGTGCTGGGGGCTCCTGCCCCGCCGGGAGGTCGCCCTCTGAACTCGGGGTTCCTGCCGGCGCGGCTGCCGCCGTGCTTGCCTGACGCGATTCCTGCTCCCTGCGGAGTTCGGCCATCGTCCGGTACAGGCTGCTCTCGATCCGGCGCTCGTACATCAGGAGTCGGTCGAGGACCCGCGCCCCGGCGAAGTCCTCGACGACCACTTTGCCCAGCGAGGCAGTCTCGTCCACCACGCCGGCGATGCTCCGATCCCAGTCACTTCCTTTGATCTGCTTCCACTCTTCGAGCCGGGCCTCCAGCAGATCCGTCGGCTCCCCCTCGTCCAGGGCCGCGAAGGCAGCATTCTGGAGCCGCTCGGCCCGTCGAAGCCGCCAGGAGAGCCCGACGACCCGCTCGGCCAGCATCGCTTCCACCGCTCCGGCCGGGCTCAGCTCCTGGAGCATTTCCTCCCGGTACAGCGCAAACTCCTGAGGGTCTTCCCCCTGGATGACCGCCTCCCGCGCCAGCAGTCCATGCTTGATGGCATTCTGGGAGGCCCGTTCCTTGCCTTCCGGCGTACGCGGACCCGTCGACTTCTGGGCATTCGAACGATTCGCCTGGATCTGTGCAACGCTTGCCATACTGAGCCCTCCGAATTGACGATTGTCGATTTGCGATTCGTGGCCCCCAATGGGGCGACACTCATGTAGATTATACCATAGCCGCAAGCGGTTTCAACAAAAATACAACAAACTGCGTTGATATTTGCCGCACCCTAAGCCCTGCTCCCGCCGGGACTAATGAAACGCTGCCAGAGGATCTTCACCCCAGACACGCCTTTGTGGGACAGGTGGATGCGTAGGTGCGGGCTGCGGACACGTGCAACTCAGCCGTTTTTCCTTGCCACTCCCGGTCCTCCCCGCCACAATAGTGGGGTAGTGCGTGTTGAGATCCAGGATTGAAGTGGCAGGGAGAACCAGCATGAGACATAGCTTCGTTCTGTCGGTGGTGGCGTTCATCGTGTGGGTCGGGACGGTCGCGGAGATACAGCCCGCTGTCCGGGCGGAAGAACTGGCGTCTCCGACCCGTGATCGCGACCTCATCGTCTTCGTCGCCAAAGAGAAGCCGGACCTGTATCGGCTCATCGGCCAGGAGGTGGCGCCCTACGGGACCGCGAAGTTCTCCAATCCCAAGGCGATCGTGGCCGACCCGGGATCTCAGTGTTTTTACGTCTTTGACGAGCCGCCGCGACTAGATCAGATGCGCAAGATCTGGCGCATCGATGGGCAGGGGAATGCCACGCTTGCCTTTCAGGGACACCTGACCACCCATGGCGGCCCATTCGATTGCCCCGTCGGGCTGGGACTCGATGAAACCGGCAGACTGCTCGTGGCGGACGCTATCACAGGACTCTGGCGGCTCGAGGGCGCCGGCCGGCTCCAGCGGCTCGTGGACGGCAAGGACAAGCCACTCTACCGGATCACCGCAGCGACCGCCACGCGCGAGTACGGCCTGATCGTCGGCACCAGCTACCTGTATGAGATCACAGGCGGCCAGATGCTGAACCTGCCGAAACGCATGGTTGGCAACTCCGAATTCGAGGGCACGTGGGACCCCACGCCGTCCTACAGCCCCATGTCCCAGACTTCGTGGGGCATGGACCTTCCCACCATCAATCTCAAGAATACGGGAGTGGGGAACTCCACGGGCCGCCAGGTTCCCATTCGAATCTGGAGGAATCAGGGCGGATTGTATCGTGTCGATCCCCGGCGTGCGCCGGCCGGCGTGGACGGTCTGCTCGTCAACCGCCGGCCCGACGGCGAGGAGTACGACACCTACTGGCGGACGCTCAGGCAGGTCTTCGTCGATGCCGCGGGCCGCGTGGTGCTCGTCGACGCCGGCAGCGCCCGGCAACGCACCGAACTGTCCTATACCGGCGGACGTCCCACCGACCACCCGCAGACCCGAACGAGCACCTCGGCCATCAACGGCAGCGTCTTCCTGCTGTACCCCGACGGCCGGTTCGAGGACTTGACCTTCAAGACGCCGGACCAGAGTTCCGGACCGATGCGCCGTCCCGTCGGCGCCGCCCAGTGGTCCGACGACACCTACATCGTCGCCGATCCCGAACTGTATGTGCAGGGGATCAACGGCACCGGAGGCCTGCTCCTGCTGAAACTCGACGGCTCCCGCGAGGCGCGCTGGCCCTTCGGATACCGCCTCAAACCCATGGGCGTAGCGATCCTGCGAGGCGCCGGTGCGCCGGCCGACACGAAACCCGCGATTCCCCTGCAGATTGCGGACCTCGTGGGCGTCCTGACGGCCGGACCGATCACGCGGATCGAGAGCGTCTCGCTCGAACGCAAGCCCCAGCCCACGGGCGGTGGCCTGCTCCCCCCGATCATCATCAACTGGGACAAGCAACCGGCGGCGCAAGCGGAACAGAAGCTCCGAGCCTTCGTCGAAGCAGCGCGGTGGGCGGTCGCAGAAGACGGGACGGTGCGATTCGTCGGGCAGGGCGTAGACCCACGCGAGGAAGGCAATCCCTGGGTCATGCAGGGCCTAATCACCGTGCACGGGCAGATGGTCAACGCCTCGGTGAGCTACCAGCACAAGAACCTGTATGACATCCAGATCGGATCGCTCGATGCGCGCTGGCGCCGCACCGGACCCGACACGGTGACGATGAACGCGACAATGAACGTCTTCACCACGACGGAGCGCCTCAAAGCCACCTTCGAGCAGACGATGCCGTTGCAGAAGAAATGACAATCTGGGGACAGCATGCTCGGGAACTTCGAGGGGAGACCCCGGCGGGCGACAGCGTTTCGGTCATTTGGGCTTCGCATTTCGAATTTGTTTCGGATTTCGGATTTCGATATTCGTGCTTGCCTCCCAGGGGGGCGTCTCGTTGATGGGACCTGGCTCTTGACTGATTGCGGGCTGGCGGCCATGATTGTCGATTGTCGCTGTTACGTTCGATTGTGTGCCGTTCCGGAGGTGTCCGTAGGAGGTGTCTGTCATGTCGAGTCGTGGGGAACAGAAATGGCTTGGGCTCTTGTCTTGGGCGATCGGTGTGGTTGTGGTTGGGACCGCCTGGGGCCAGCCGGGGCAGTTCACCAAGATCGTGCTCGACAAGACGTTCCGGTCGGAGGGCGTGGGCGTCGCCGATGTCAATCACGACGGCAAGCTCGACATCCTCGCGGGCGAGGTCTGGTACGCGGCGCCGGACTGGCAGATGCACGAGATCCTGCCGCCGGGAAAGTATGATGGCAACACCGGTTACAGCAAGACCTTCGCGAACTACACGTGCGACGTCAATCGTGACGGCTGGGTGGATTCGGTCATCACGACGATGATGGGCGAGCCGTCCTTGTGGTATGAGAATCCGCGGAACCAGCCTGGACACTGGAAGGTCCACAAAGGGACCCGCAGTGCGTGCAACGAGACGCCGCTTTTCGCCGATCTCCTGGGCGACGGCAAGCCCGTCGCGGTCTGGGGCGTGCAGCCGGAGGGGTACATCGCCTGGTTCAGCATTCCCGAGGACCCGTACAAGGAATGGGAGATGCACATCCTCGGCGGTCCGAAAGCCCCCGGCAGCGAGCGGTACGACCACGGCCTGGGCGTCGGCGACCTCAACGGCGACGGCCGCAACGACGTGCTCGTGACCAAAGGCTGGTGGGAGGCGCCGCAGGACCGCAAGCAGGAGCAATGGAGGTTCCACGAGGTTGATTTCGGCCCGCCGTGCGCGGACATGGTCGTCTACGATCTCAACGGCGACGGCCTGAACGATGTGATCACCAGCTCCGCCCACAACTACGGCATCTGGTGGTTCGAGCAACTGCCCGGTTCCAACGCGGAGCGATTCCACCTGCAGGACATCTGCAAGACCTTCTCGCAGGTCCACGCGATCCGCCTGGCGGATATGAACAACGACGGCATCCTGGACTTTGTGACAGGCAAGCGGTACTTCGCCCACTGCGGCAACGATCCCGGCGCCCGCGAGCCGGCGCTGCTGGTCTGGTTCGAGATCCAGCGGCCCGAGAAGGGCAAGGTGAAGTTCGTCCAGCACGTGATCGACGACGACTCCGGCATCGGCACGCAGTTCGAGGTCGTCGATATGAACGGCGACGGGCGGATGGACGTCGTCACCGCGAACAAGAAGGGCGTTCACCTGTTCCTGCAGGCTGGGGAGAAGATAACGCCTGACGGCCCTGGATCAAGTCCGGGGCAGGCACCCCCTGCAAACGCAGGGGGCACTGCGAACCCGCTGTTTGACGGCAAGACCTTCGCGGGCTGGGAGGGCAATCTCGACTGGTTCCGCATCGAGGACGGCGCCGTCGTCGCGGGCAGTCTGAAGAAGGCGGCGCCGCGCAACGAGTTTCTGTGTACGACGAGGGCCTATGCGGACTTCGAGCTGCATCTGAAGGTCAAGCTGCTCGGGGACCTCAATCAGGCGAACGCGGGGATTCAAATCCGCAGCCGGCGGATTCCCAACCACAACGAGGTTTCCGGCTACCAGGCGGACATGGGCCAGCAGTACTGGGGGTGCCTCTACGACGAGTCGCGGCGCAACAAGGTCCTGGCTCAGCCCGACGCGGAACTGCTGAAGAAGGCCCTGAAGGCGGGGGAGTGGAACGACTACGTGATCCGCTGCGAGGGCCGACGCATCCAGTTGTCGCTCAACGGCGTACAGACCGTCGACTACACCGAGCCCGATGAGTCCATCGAGCAGGCCGGCGTGATCGGGCTCCAGATCCACGGCGGCCCGCCCGCCGAGGCGTGGTACAAGGACATCCGGATCGTCGAACTCGCCCGCTGAAGGAGCGCGCGAGCGCACCGATGACGGTGACGAGAGGGTCCGTGTGTGCGTCATCCTGAGCAACGCGAAGGATCTGGCCTGGGCGTGGAAGATGCGTATCGACTTCGGACGCCACGTTCTCTACCGGGCCCAGATGCTTCACTTCGTTCAGGATGACAGAAACCGCGCAAGTATCGATGCGAGTCCGCATCAGAGGTGCGTCCGTAGCCAGTCCATGGTTTCCCGCCACATGTCGCGGGTGTAGGCGTGTCCTACGCCGGGGTAGAGCCGCCCGCGGAAGTTCTCGGGCAGGCCGTGGAGGCGATAGAGGTGCTCCTGGAAGGCGTTGATGGTCTGCACGCCGTCGACGGGGGAGCCTTCGTCGCGGTCGCCGGTCAATGTCAGCAGCGGTCGCGGGGCGATCAGGCCCACGACCGATTCCGCGTCGATTCCTTCCCTGAGCATGTTCGGGACATAGTAGTAGATTCCGTGGGCGTTGACTGCGCCGCGGGCGATCAGGTTCTGGTACCGCGTCAGGCAGGCGACGCAGACGGCCACTCTGATGCGGTCGTCCAGTGCTGCGAGCCACCAGGTCCGCGTCGAGCCCATGCTCACGCCCATCGCGGCGATCCGGCCCGGATTGACCTCGGGTCGCGACGCCAGGTAATTCAACGCCAGCATGTCGTCGCGGACCATCATTCCCCAGAGCGTTCGTCCCTCCCAGAGGAACGTCTTGAACAAGGCGGCTTCGACGGCGGCCCCGTGTTCTTTTCCGCCGGCGGGCCCCTGGAAACGGCGCTCGCCGAAGCCATAGGCGTCGATGCACAGGACGACGTATCCTGCCTGCACGAGCTGCTCGCCGGTGGCGAAGCCCAGGTCCGGATGCACCCGGGTGAGGATCTCATCCTTGCCCAGCTCATAGTCGTCCGCGTGCCAGTGATTGTAGAGGACGGCGGGTCCGGGTTCCGTGCGCCCCGCCGGGATCAGGATCAGGCCGTATACCGTGTCGCCGACGCCATTGTCGAATGCGAACCGCTCGACGATGCAGTCGTGTCTTGCGTCCGTGTCCAGCACGCTTGCCTGGGGCACGAACAACGACGGCCAATCCCCGAGGAGCCGTCGAATCGTTCGGTCGAGTCTGGCCTTGTCACGGTCCCACTGCGCCGCACCCGTCGGTCGTGCGGTCTGGAACGCAGGGAATCGGCCCTTGAGGGTGTGCGACGCGTCCAGCATAAGCGACTCCAGCCTGTGTGTCGGTTCCGAGGGACCGGATGGCCCATCCTCGCCTATGATAGTCCGGGGACAGACCGTGGGCAAGGTCGCTCAGATACAACTGAAGTGATGCCCGCCATGCAGGACGCAATCGATGGCAGGCAGCAGGGTCTCGGTGGCCCGCTGTTTCTCGACGAAGCCGGCGGCGCCTGCGCCCGCGGCTCGAGCGCCGTAGACGGCCTCCTCGTGCATGGAGAGGATCAGCACGACGAGATCGGGGTGCTCCGACTTGAGCATGCCGGTCAATTCGATGCCGTCGGTCTCGCCAAGCGAGATGTCGACAATCGCCAGATCGAACGGCTGTCGCCGCGTGATTTCCAGGGCCTGTTTCGCGTCAGCCACCGCCGAAGGGACGGCAAATCCCGGTCGCTGTTTGAGCATCTCGCAAAGCCCGTCTCTCATGATACAGTGATCATCGACCACCAGGACTCTCGTCCGGGCGGGCACGCCTTCATAACTGGACACGCTCATCACATCCCCTGGTGCAGATACGACGGCCTTTCCCGCGACCGTGGTCCGCGTCCTGTACCCAGATCGCCTCATGCCATCGACAAGTCGACAAGAATTCGTTCCAGAATGGCGTCCAGGAGATCATCCCGATCGTACCAGCCTTCCGCCAACCTGCGTCGAACCATCCGGATTCGATTGGCGCGTCGTTCCACCTTCACGTCGCGGCCTCTGCCCACGAACTCTCCGATTCCGATCATCTCTTCCGTGCATATGGCCTGCATCGCTGTGTCCTGCCTATCCTGTCCGACGATATCCAAACCTGGGCCTCCTTGCCCCCTTCGCCCACATACATACTCAGGATACAAAACCCAGGCAGAATAAGGAATCGGGGCGGAAGCTGTATTTGTCATAGGCTGGACGGCCTGACCCGCTATCGGGTTTTCCCCGATGGTAGTTGGCCGGGCGATCTAGCGTTGCAGTTCCGTGTTGACCCATCGGATGGCCGAGCGCAACAACTCGCTGGCGTCCTGCAGGCCGAGCTTGTCTTTGATGTGCGCCCGATAGGTCTCGATCGTCTTGACGCTCAAGTGGAGTTTATCCGCCATTTCCCGCGTGTTATAGCCCTCGCCGAGCATGCGGAAGACCTCGAGTTCGCGATCGCTGAGGCACTCGACGGGCGAGCCCGTCTTGCCGGGCCCGCCGACGAGCTTGCTGACCATCTTGGCGGCCATGCCGTTGCTGACGTAGACCTCGCCCGCCAGCACGCGTCGGATCGCCGTGACGACCTTTTCCGTGGCCTCCTGCTTCATGATGTATCCGCGCGCACCGGCCCGCAGCGCTCGCTCGCCGTATACCGTCTCATCGTGCATGGACAGCGTCAGGACGGGCAGATCCGGATACTGGATCTTCAGATCCTTGATGAGTTCCACGCCGCTCGTCTCTTTGAGCGAGATGTCCACGATCACCATGTCGGGATCGGATTCCCGAATGGTCTGCATCGCCTCGTACGCGTCCTCCGCCTGGCCGCAGACCAGCAGGTCACTTTCCTGGTTGATCAACTGCGCAAGCCCCTGGCGCACGATCGGGTGGTCATCCACGATCACAATCGTTCGTTTGCTGCGACGATCAGTGCTGGGTTGCGTCCGTTGCGACATTCTTTTTCGCCCCTCTACGCCTCTTGGGCCCGACATCGAACTCGCAGGTGACCCGCGTGCCGCCGGCAAGACCCTGCGTGATGCTCAGTATACCACCAATCACCTCGGCGCGGTAGCCCATCGCCTGCAATCCCATGCCCTTCTTCTTGGCGGGGCGTTTCGGGAATCGGCGGCCATCATTGATGATGGACAGGGTGGCCCGACGGTGGTCGGCAGCGAGCGAGATGGCAATGTGCCTGGCTTTGCCATGGCGAATAGCGTTGGAGACGGCTTCCTGGGCGATGCGGTAGAGGTGCACCGCCACCGAGGCGTCGCGGACCAGGACGGGCCTGTCGCACTGGAACGTGCATGCCACGCCGGAGACGGTCTCGGTGCTCGCGGCCAGCGATTGCAGCGCCGCCATCAGGCCGTTCTCGTCGAGTGTGACCGGGTGCAGGCCTCGGGAGAGCTGTCGCGTCTCCTCAATTGCCCGGCTCGTGAGGCGCGCCAGTTCGCCGGCTCTCGCGGCCTCCTCGGGCAACCGGGAGACCAGTCTCTGCTGCAGCACCTTGCTCATGATCGCGATGCCGGTGAGCTGCTGACCGAGGCTGTCGTGCAGCTCTCGTCCGATGCGCGTCTGTTCCCTCTCGATGATCCCGAGGATCTCCTTCTCGAGGTATTTGCGGCGCTGCATTTCCAGGCGAAGATGTTCGTTGGCTTCGGTCAGTTCCGCGGTTCGTTCGAGGACCCGGCGTTCCAGATCCTCGTTGAGCTTGCGAATCTCGATCTGGGCCCTCACGCGTTCCGTGATGTCCCGAACGACCCCGACCATGCGGATTGCCTTGCCATTCGGGTCGCGGACGACGTCGCCTGTCTCGGCGACCCATCGCACGGTTCCGTCCGGCCAGATGATGCGATGCTCGATCCGGTAGTTCTCGTGACGATCCACACAGGCACTGATGGAATTGACGACGCCTTCCCGATCCTCGGGGTGAACGGACTCCAAGAATGCCTCATAGGTGCCCGGGAAGGCGCCCCGTGCCAATCCGAACATCGGCTCGATCTGTTCCGACCAGAGGAGCTTGCCCGTCGCGAGGTTCCAATCCCAGCACCCTATGTTGGCGGCCTTCTGGGCGAGCGAATACCGCTCCTCGCTGGCCTTCAGGGCGGTCTGCCTGCGCATCCTCTGGATGGCCAGCGCATACAGCTTGGCCATGCGCTCGATGGCGTGGAGGTCTCTGGCCGAGTAGTCCCTCGTGGAATTGGCCAAGGCGATCTGTCCAACGACCTGTCCCCATACGACGGCCGGTACGGTCAGGAAATTCCTCACGGGGATGTGCCCCGCAGGCAGGCCCATCGACGCGGGGTGTTCCCCCGGCGCATTCGTGTAGAAGCCCATGGCTGTATTCAGCGCATGGCCGAACAACCCCGGGTAGAGGCCGTCCGGACCGGGCGGGGTGGTGACGCCCTTCCTGTTCTTCACGCGGCACTCTCGCCCCATCATGCCGGTCAGGGTGTGGCCGACGTTGCCACCCGTATCGGGGTCGATGGAGGAGACATACCCGTGCTCGCTGGCGGTCAGCCGACGGGCCTGTTCCAGGACGGTCTCGGCCACCTCCTCCAGCAAGAAGGACGGATCGATCAGGGCGTCCGCCAGTTCGACGAGGGCCTCGTCGACCGCCATTTCCCAGCGATAGTCCTCGATGATGCGACGGTACTCTGTGATGTCCACGCAGTATTCGATGATCTGGGCCACGCGCCCCTGGTTATCGAGGATCGGGAAGGCGTGAACTTCGACCGTATGGCAATGGCCCTGGGCGTCCTGGTGGACGTGTTCCACCGTGACGGGCGCCCCCGTTTGTCGAATGAGTTCCAGCGGGCAACGCTGCCCCTCGCGGTCGCAGGGCTGCTCCCGCCGATGTGTCAGGCCATGGCAGGTCCAGACTCCCGCATCGTGCATCTGCCGGGCAGCTCGATTGGCCAGCAGAATCCGATAGTTCGACGCGTCGACCACATAGAACGGGTAGGGAAGCGAGTCCAGGACGGTCTGGAGCAACAGCGTCTGAGCCTGCCCCTCGCTGGAGGCGGAAGGTCCCGCATCATGGGCAAGTCCTTTGTCCTCAGCCATACGCAGAGTCCCTCATTCCAGTCCCGGCGCGTCCGCCTCTCGGTTGCATATGCCGCGGGACGCCGGGAATTCCACATCCGGCCACCAGACGGCCTGGCCCCTATGATATGCGCAGAGGCCATCGAATCAATGGGAAACCACAATTTCGGTTCCGTGATCCCGAACCGGCGGAATCCAATCCGGACACTTGTCAGCAAACCCGGAATGGACTATGCTCCTGCATGGTCTGCCAGGACGCCGAAGCGTCGGCAGAGGTCAAAGAGATCGGTAGACGGATTAGGCAAAAGGGAGGTTGAGCATGAACCTGAAGGTGATTGTGCTGGTGGGCATCTTGTTGGGGATTGCCGGTTGTGCGACGGACGGCGCAAAGGAGACATCCCAGGCGGGCAAGGCGAAGACCGTGGCGACCGCACAGAAGAGCGGATTCGCCGATGACATCGACTTCCTGCAGACGCACACGGACGTCCTGATCCTGAAGGACCGGTCGGGAAAAGGGCAGGTGGCCGTTCTCCCGAAGATGCAGGGTCGCGTGATGACCAGCACGGCCTCCGGCCCGGACGGCCTGAGTTTCGGCTGGATCAACCGCGAGCTGGTCGCCTCGGGCAAGTTCATCGAGCACATGAACGGCTTCGGGGGCGAGGACCGCTTCTGGCTGGGACCCGAGGGCGGGCAGTTCTCCATCTTCTTCGCGCCGGGCGTCGAGCAGACCTTCGAGAATTGGTTTACGCCGGCCGCCATCGATACGGAATCGTGGACGCTGGCCTCCAAGTCCGCACACGCCGCGACACTGCAGAAGACCATTCAGATGAAGAACTACTCCGGGACGCAGTTCGACCTGCGGGTGGATCGGCAGATCCGAGTCCTCGACCGTGATGCGGCTCTCAGGATGCTCGGGGCAACGGCGGATCCCGCCGTCGAGATGGTAGCCTTCGAGTCGAGCAACAAGATCGTGAACACCGGCGCGAATCCCTGGACCAAGGACACCGGCCTGCTCTCCATCTGGATCCTGGGCATGTTCACGCCCTCGCCCGACACCACGATCGCGATTCCCTTCAAGGAGGGGCCGGAGAGCGAGCTGGGTCCCGTGGTCAACGACACCTATTTCGGCAAAGTGCCCGCGGAGCGTCTGGTCATCAAGAACGGCGTGATCTTCTTCAGCGGCGACGGCCGGTATCGCAGCAAGATCGGATTGTCGCCGCAGCGAGCCAAGAACGTCGCAGGCAGCTACGACGCCGGCCACCGCGTTCTCACGATTGTGCAGTACAGCAAGCCCGAGGGAGCCGCGGACTACGTCAACTCCATGTGGCAGAAGGTCCAGGACAAGCCCTTCGAGGGCGACGTGGTCAACTCCTACAACGACGGGCCGGCTTCGCCCGGCGCCAAGCCCATGGGGCCGTTCTACGAACTCGAGACGTCGTCTCCAGCGGCGGCTCTGGTCCCGGGAGGCAGTATCCTGCACACGCACCGGACCTTCCACTTCGTCGGCGAGGAGTCCCATCTGGATGCCATCGCAAAGGCCGTCCTAGGAGTCGGTGTTGGGCAGATCAAGGTCGCGCTGCCATAACTTATGTGTCCGTGTCTGAAACCGTCAGGGGAGTCGAGGGATTGTGGGTTATTGCATGAACCATCGGTTGTGCACGCTGGTGGCGGTCCTCGGATTGTGCGGGGCCGCAGGCGCTTCGCTGTCGCAGCGCATTCAGAAGATCGTGGATTCGCAGAAGGCCTCCGACTATTCCATCCATGTGGTGGACCCCGGTTCGGGGGCCAGCCTGTACGGCTACCTGTCGGACAAACCGCTGATCCCGGCCTCCAACATGAAGCTCGTGACCACCGCGGCGGCCCTGAAGTATCTCGGGCCGAACTTCGAGTACAGGACCCGCGTGGGACTGTACAACGGCTCGCTCATCGTCCTTGGCTGCGGCGATCCGATCCTGGGCGATGCCGTGACCGACCGCAAGTACGGGCGGCCCAGCGGCTGGATCTTCGAGAAGATCGTGGGGGCGCTCCGCGAGCGGGGCGTGTCCGAGATCAACGACATCGTGATCGACACGACGGTCTTCGATGACGAGCGTGTACATCCGAGCTGGCCCGCCAAAGACCACAACAAGTGGTACGCCTGCGAGGTCTGCGGCCTGAACTACAACGTCAACTGCATCGAGCTGACGACCACGAACGTCGGCGGGAGCGTCGCCATCCAGGTCGAGCCCAAGACCACCTTCGTCGAGATGGCCAACCAGGTCGAGGCCATCTCCTCCGGCGACAGCGCGGTCGGCTCCCATCGAACGGTCCAGCCAAACAGGATCGTGGTCTTCGGCAAGTGCAAGACCAGGGACGGCCCATTCAAAGTAGCCATCGAGAAGCCCGCCGCGTTCTTCGGCTTCTTGCTGGCCGAGCAGCTCGCCCAGGCCGGCATCTCCGCCAAGGGCAGACTGATCGAGGGGGCATTCGTCGAAACCGAAGCGTTCCAGCCGTTGGTGGAGTTCGTCACGCCGTTGTCGGATGTCCTGAACCGAGCCAATACCGATAGTCTCGGCCTGGCCACTGAGGCCCTGCTCAAGACGATCCACGCACACAGTCTGCCGACGCGAAAAGGCGGAAGCTGGGCGGGGGGACGGGAGTTGATCGCTCGATACCTCATGGACCTGGGGGCTTCCGCCGACCAGTTCAAAATCGACGACGGCAGCGGATTGAGCCGCCAGAACCGGCTCACGACCCACATCCTCACGCGTCTGCTTCTCGACCAATATCGGGGCGCCAACTGGCCGCTCTTCCAGGTGTCTCTGGCCGTGGGCGGGGAAGAGGGCACCATCGACAGGTACTTCAATGAGCCGCGGTACCAGGGCAAGATCCATGCCAAGACGGGCTATATCAGCGGTGTGAGAGCCCTCTCCGGCGTCTGCCTGACGGACGCCGGGCCGTACCTGTTCTCCATCCTCTCCAACGGGCCCAAGGGTCTCAGCCGCGACGCGATCAACGACGTCGCCAAGGCGATCATCGACGAGTACAGAGCCGCCAACTGACAACCGACGGATCAGGGTCGCCAGTACGCCTGCAGGGGCTCCATGCTCTTGTTGTGCCAGTCCGACGGGACGCTCCGTCGCAGAGGGTCCTCCAGACCGCTGAACTTGTCCAGCTCCACGCCCACGATCACCGCGTCGGCAGGGCGGTCGCCCACCATGTCGTCGATTGTATGCGGACCGACTGCGCGCGTGATCCGACGCTCCTCGGGCGTCATTCGATCTGCGATCCGATAGACAATCGAGCCGCTGGAGAGTTCGGGGTAGATGTCACAGCCTGCTTCGAGGGCGTAGAGCGGCCCCAGGGTCAACACGCGCCTCGGCTCTTTCACCCGTTCGAGCATCGCCTGTGAGACTTGGTGTACTCGAATGGGTTCCCACCTCTCGGGGACGAGCGCGAACACGCATCGCGACAGCGCCGCCGACCCCACGAGAGCATCCAGGAGAATCGATATACCTGCCGCGGCGGGCAGGGCGACCGTCGCCGCACGCTTTGGCAGATCCTGGGAGGATGCCTGCCTCCGGGCAGCGGCCAACGGGTACGCCAAGGCAATCGCGATGAACGGGACCGGAACGGCCAGATACTGAAGCCACATCGTAGGGGGGATGTACGCAATCACGAGGAACACCAGCGGCAGCACGACCGCTGCGAGCGCCTTTCGCCTCTCCTGGGCGTCCAGGTTCAAGCGGCGTCGCAGCCCGACCCACAGCAAACCGCACCCGAGAACCAGAAGGACCAGGCTGGCGGGCATGGAGAACGCCTTGAAAGTCAGCGTGACCTTGTCGAACGTCATCCCGATCTCATGGAGCCACTGCCCGTAGAGGGTGGGGATTCGCACGAGGTTCAGACGGAACGCCTCCGGCGCCTGGGCGATCACCCACGCCGGCCAGGCCAGCGTCGCCAGGGCTCCCGCCAGGAAGGGCAGGGCGGTCCGGACCCTGTTCTTCAGGGAGCCGCCCGCCATCCAGAGGACAGCCGCCAGGAACACCGCCTCGACCAGCGCCGTCGTCACGCGCATACAGGTTGCGGCGGTGAGCAGGGCGCCGATCAGCCCGACGCGCCAGCAGGTCCTTTGGGCGAAATCGGCGGTCGTGAGCAGCCACAAGGCCGCAACTACGCACAGGATCACCACGTCGTGGTTCCACGCATACCCTGCGGCGTAGTCCACGAACGGGTTGAAGACATACAGTGCGGCCGCCGCGAGGCCGAACAGCGATCCCTCGGTCCGACGGGGTGCGAACACTGAGCGGTAGATCTGGAGAATCACGAGGACGACGAGGACGTCGCTGACGACCGAGACCAATCGGCCCACGAGCAGGTAGTGCGTCGTGCCCAGGACCTTGTAGCAGGCCGCGAGCAGCAAAGGGTGGTAGGGCAGTTGCGAGGGATAGGAGAAGTCTCGGTAGATGAGCTTGCCCTGTGCCAGCATCGCGCCGGCGGTGCAGTACATCTGTTCGTCGCGTGCGATCTCCTTGCTCATGCTGTTGGCCAGGATTGCGACGGCAAGCACGAGGATCATGCCCACCGCCAGGAACGGGATGAACGTCCCTGAGGTCAAAGGCCGGTCGCCGGCATCAAGGGACGGCATCCTGCCACCAGATACGCCCGTCCTACGTCTACCATTCCGCGAGTTCACCCATGAGCTCCTCAACGAGGTCCTTCATCGTGACAATCCCCACCGGCACATCCCGCCCACTGCGCCGCCGGGTCACGAGAATCATCTTGACCTGCTCTCGGCGCAGCGTCTCGATCGCCTCGGTCACGAGGGTATCCGTGTCCAGGCTCCGAATCGGCTGGAGAAAGCCCTCGACGGTCCGGAACTCCTCCGCGGAGGCGAGGGCTTCGTAGACATTGACGAAGCCGATCACATTGGCGGGGCCGTCCCCACAGACCAGCAGGCGAGTGAACGCCTGTCGCTTGAGCCCTTCCAGCAGGGCGGCCCGGTCGGTCTCCAGCGGTATTGCCTGGACACGCGGCATGGGGATCATCACCGTGCCCAGACGCAGGTTCGGGATGTTCACGACGCGGTCGAGCATTTCCGTCTGCATATGGCTCAACGGTCCTTCCTCCTGCATGTCGCGCAGGATGGCCTTTACCTGGTGGATCTGGCTGGACACCATCATCTTCTTCGACGGGATCGGCGCCCCGCCCAGACGGGCCAGAGACCGAGAGATCATCCCCAGGAGCGGCACGACGCCCGACCAGGTCAGAACCTTGTGGATCGCATAGACAAAAGGTCCGAGGTACGGCGTCAGGACATCCGGGCGATACAGGAAGGTGTTCTTCGGCAGCGACTCGCCGAAGACGAACAACAGTGGGGCGGTCAGCGACGTGGCCAGCAGCTCCGCCGTGCGGTCCGAGGCGACTGTCAGAAACAGGTACGTGATGCTGCTCGTTGCCAGATAGTTGGCGAGGTTGTTCGCGACCAGCAGCGTCAGGAGCAGGGAGGAACCGTCGCACAAGGCCTGGCTCAGCAGTACATATCTCAACTCGCCCCGCTCCGCTCCCAGACGCAGGCGGAGCCGACTCAGACGGTAGATCCCGGTTTCCAGGCCGGAGAACATGCCCGAGAGAACCACGGTAACCAGCGCCAGTGTCAACGCGATGCCCATACGCCTATCCATCCGACTTGATCGGCTCGAACGACAGAATCACCGTCTCGATGCGGTGCTTGTTCATTCGGTCCACGGTGAACTTCAGGTTCCCCATGTGGGCGATGTCGCCCTCGCGCGGGATCTTGCCCAGCAGCGTGGTCACAAGTCCGCCGATGGTGGACAAACGGGTCTCCTCGATATCGACCCCGAACACGTCCGCCCAGTCGTGGATGGCCAGGTCGCCCGCGAGACGGTACTCGAAGGGACCCAACTGCATCATCGGCTCGATGTCCGAGACGTGCTCCATCCGCCCGAACAGCTCCTCGGCGATATCTTCCGGGCGGACCGCCCCGGCAATCCCGCCGTACTCGTCTACCACCACAGCCATATCCGTCCCTGTCTTACGGAAGAAATCCAGCAGCGACTCGACCGTCTTCTGTTCGGGAACGAAATGCACAGGCTGGACGAGCCGGTCGATCGAGGCTTCGGGCTTCAAGAGCAACTGGCGCAGATGAATCGTCCCCACGATGTTGTCCAGTTTCTTCACGTAGACCGGCATCCTGGTCAGCCATCGTTTCTGCATGCGCTCGCGGACGACCGCCGGAGGTTCGATCACGTCGCAGGCCACCATGTCCACCCGCGGCTGCATCACATGCCGGACCTTGAGCAGGCCCAACTCGACCACCTCGCCGATGAGCTTGTTCTGGCTGGCGGTGATCAGGCCCCGCTGGCGGCTGAGATTCACCAGCGAGCGGAACTCCGCCAGGGTGATCATCTCGGGCGAGCGGGCCCCGCCAAAGAGCAGGCGGAGAATCGGCTCCAGGATCACAACGCGGAACACCAAGGCGACCGGACCGAGCACCTGCATGGCCAGGAAGACCGGAACCGTGACTGCAATCGCCAGGGAGCGCGAGTCCGCGTAGGTCACTGATTTGGGCACGATCTCGCCGAACACGACGAGGGCGACGAAGGTGGCCGCAGCCGTGCCGGTCGCGGCCCCGAACCCCCAGGCCTGACCGATGCGCAGGACGAGCACGCTGGACGAAGCGAAGTACAGGACATTGACGGTGATATTCGCCAACAGCAGGCAGTTCAGCAGGTGCCCGGGCTTCTGGAGCAGGTGCGCCGTGAGTTTGTGGACCCGATGGCCAGAGGTCCGCAGTTGCTTGATTTGCCGGCGGGTCAGGTTGAACAGGGCCGTCTCGGATGCCGAGAAGAACGCGGAGCCACAGAGCAGCAGAAGCATCACGATGGAATGGCCGAGGTGTTGGTAGACTTGGGCAATCATGGCCGATCGTGCGGCGGGGTCCGCGGCAGGCGAATCGTGAACGTGCTCCCCCGGCCGACCCGCGACGTGACGCCGATCTCGCCGCCATGCGCGTCCGCGATCCGTTTGCAGAAGGCCAGACCGACTCCCGAGCCGGAGCCGGTGGGGGAGTCCTTCGCGGTCTTGGTCGTGAAAAAAGGCCGGAAGATGTTCGCCATATGCTCGGCGGGAATGCCGTGGCCGGTGTCGCTCACCGCCAGCGTGACATGGTCGTCCTCCGTCGCCGCGATCACCTTGAGAATCCCCCCGCCGGGCAGCATCGCCTCGCGGGCGTTCAGGATCAGGTTCATCAGCACCTGTTCGATCTGGACCGGCACGCAGTTGACGCACACGCCGTCGGGAATGTCCGTCTGCACCGTGATGGCGTCCTTGGCCAGGTCCCGGCACAGGCAGGTGAACACCTGCTCGACGAGCGTCTTGACCGCCACCTGTTCCCGCTGGCTCTTCTGGCCGTTGGCCATGGCGAGCATGCTCTGCATGATCTTGGAGGCCCGCTGGCAGTTCCGCACCGTCTTGTCGAGGACCTTCTTCGCCAGTTCCGTATCATTCGGGTTCTGCACCGCCAGCGCCGCATAGGTCGTCAGCGGGGTCAGGAGGTTGTTGATCTCGTGCGCGATCATGCACGTGGCGGACCCGAGCGTCGCCAGCGCCTGAAGCTGCAGATTCTGGGACCGCAGCGCGGTGTTCTCCTCTTCCTTCCGGGCAAGGCATTGATGCAACGACAGGCGTTTTTCGATGATGCTTGTCAACGGCACACTCCTTGTATACAATCCCTTCTTGGTGTCCGTACCGGAGCATTATCCACCGCCAGCGGCCGTCCCACAAGGGGCTACCCCGCCAGGCGGCCGGTTTTTTTGGAGCGGTCCGCCGAATCCGGTACTGTGAATCCGTGGAACCGACCGGGAGTGTACCGAATGGCTGAAGACAGCAAGAGCCGGGGCAAACTGCCTATTGTCCTTGTTGTGGACGACAACCAGCAGAACCTCGAATTGATCCAGGCCTACCTGGAGGATGTCGAGTGCCAGGCGGAAGCGGCCCACGACGGGATCGAGGCCCTCGAGCGGGTGGCCCGGAAGAAGCCCGATTTGATTCTCCTCGACGTCATGATGCCCAAGATGAGCGGTTTCGAGGTCTGCCGCAGACTCAAGAACAACCCGCAGACCGCCGACATCCCGGTCATCATGGTGACTGCCCTGAACGAGTTCGGCGACATCGAGCGGGGCCTCGACTCCGGCGCCGACGATTTCGTCAGCAAACCGATCAACCGCCTGGAGTTGCTCACGCGAATCCGAACCATGCTCCGACTCAAACACGTCACGGATCGTCTCCAGCGGACCCTGGCCTATCTGGGCGAAATCGAGGGACACGCCCAGGCCGACGACAGATAACCTCATCGAGAGTCCGTCCCTGTGGACCGCGTGTCACCCGGCGGGGGGGGGGCGCCTCCGCAGACTGCCCGATAACACGTCCTCCAATCCCAGACAGACCCTACAGCACACACAACCGCCACGTTGACGCTTCGGAAGGCCCTTGCGAGTGGCCGCGTCCCGGAACGGGGGTTAACACCCTGTTCGAATTGGACGATAGCTCAACAGTACTCTTTTTCCTACATCACGTGGCAGAATATCAGGAGTGAGGGATGTGCGGTTTGTTGGAGATTCTCGGCAAGGCCATTGCAGTCAACACCTCCGAACTGATCTGGCACTGGCTCCATGAGCGAAGACGGGCCCAGGCGGATACCGACATGTCCGAGAATCCGCAAGTGGACCACGTCCTCGACCTCATGGGCCACGGCAAATTCTCGGAGGCCCGAGAGCAGGTGAAGCTGTATCTGTTCAGTCGTCCATCCTGCTGTCTGGGGCGAATGGCCGCCGCCGCGTTGCTGTTGCAGGAGAACGACCTCAAGGAGGCCATCCAGGAACTCAACTCGATCTACACGCGACAGCCCAGCAACACGCTGGCTCTGTATGCCCTGGGCCATTGTTACGAGCGACTGGGCTACGAGGCCCAAGCCGTGGAGTTCTACCAGGACTGCATCAAATTCAACAGTCAGCTCCAACTGCCCGCCCAGCGACTGGCCGCGATCTACTTCAAAGACGGACGTATCCCCGACGCCATCGCCCAGTACGAACCGTTGAAGGAGTTCTATCCGGACGACATCTCCACCCTGGTCATGCTCGGGCATCTATACACCGCCATGGGCGAGTACCCGAAGGCCATTGCCACCTTCAACACGGCTATCCTGATCCACCCGGACAACTTCATCGCTCCCGACGACACGCTCGAACAGCACCTGTGCGAGGGGCAGTTCCAGGAGGCGCTGGATCGCGTAGAGATCCTCCTGACCGAGGAGCCCGACCGGGCGGACCTGATCGCCAAGCAGGCCGATATCGTGAGCATGATGGGGGGGATCAGCGATGCGATTGCCCTGTACCAGCAAGCCTTGCGGATCTGCCCGGACTTTCTGGAGGTGACCATCAAGCTGGGCACCAGCTACCTGAAGATGCACGCCGACCAGCTTGCCGCTCAGCAATTCAACAAGGCCATCGAGATCAACGACGAGATCGTCGAGGCCTACATGGGCCTGGCCGCGGCCCAGAAGCTGGCCGGACAGGACGCGGAGGCGTTGAACACCCTGTCGCTGGCATCGGCCATCCAGCCCAATACGTCGTTCCTGTTCGCCGAGACCGCCAAGCTCATCTTGAAGGCGGCCCTCGAAGCCAACCTGCTGCCGGCCCCAACGGACGGACGGTCTCTGGAACAGACCATTCTGGCTGCCCACGAACGCCAGTCGGTTCGCTTCCCGCACAATCCCGATCTGCACTACAGGCTGGGCATCCTCCACATGAACGCCTTGCACCTCCAGGAAGCCTGCGACTGCTTCCAGGCGGCTCTGCAGATCAACCCGACGTTCGCACGCGCCGCCACGAAGCTGGCCGTCGCGTTGTTCGAGCTCGGCAGAGCGCCGGAGGCCCTCGCGCTGATCGCGCCGCCGCAGGAGTACGACGCCAAGACGCTGGATCTGTACTACAAGACCGCGCTGTTGTACTGCAACCGGGTGAAGTTCGCGTCCTCGGTCATCAACCTCCAGCGACAGATCGACCAGAAGGCCGGCACAGGCGTCGATCCTGCGACGAACATTTCGATCGTCCTGCAGAATCTCGGCCTCTCGGACACGATTGGCCTGATGTGGGAGAATCTCTGCCAGACCGCGGCCCATGCAGCCGTCGGAAGCCCGTGAAAAGGGCCGAAATCATGCCGCACAGACCGATCCGCCCGAGCAACCCCAATGAAACATAACATATCTTATGGGACGTTGAGGAGGGGGGCTTCATCGCCCATTTCTGTGCGAGGAGGATCGGTCCCAGCCCATCATTGCGGGCGGTCCGCCACCCTTTCAGAACATGGATGCTTCCTCTGAGGGGCTACGCAGAGCCATCGGCTTGCCAAGGATCTCGTAGTGCAGGATGGCTTTCCTGAGTGCGTCGGAGTCCGCGGCGTCGAAGACCTCGTCGTACGGGAACGACTGGGATTGTGTGTCCGGCCGTGACGCAGGCTTCCGGGCAGGCTCGATCGAAACCGGCCGCAACGACCGCTCGATGGGCAACTCGACCTCCGGCTCGACCGGCCGGGGCCAGGCGGTCTTCTGATTGACGGGAACGGCGTCGTACACTGCCTCACGGACCGGCGAAGGCGCGGGACGCTCGTAGACCATGACGGAGTCGCCCTGGGCCCCGCGGCGGATCGTGATTTTGCCGGTAGGCGGCTGAGGAGCCTGCGAGAAGGGTCGCGGACGAGTCTGGGGCTTTGGCTGCCCAGCCTGTGCCTGCTGAGCGGCCTGCTGGATCTCCTGGGCCTTGCGAGCCAGGCGCTCGTGCCACGTCTCTCGCCGGCGGGCTTGGCCCTTGGCCTGTTCCTTCTGCTGACCCGGCTGGCTGGCGCCCTTCCTGGCGGTGAGTGCCTTGGCCATGGCGCCCCCCAGCCAGAGGACCGCCATCACGACGATGACGAGGATATCGCCCCATCGGTCGATATCCAGCCCTTGGGCCAGGAGATCAAGTTGTGTGATCCACGGTGCCATCAGCAACGGCCCACCTTAGCTGCAACTCAAGACGCCTAGTCCGTCTTCTTCGGCTTGGCGATCGACTCGCGCATCTGCGTATCGGCGCCGATGTTCTTGAGCCGGTAGTAATCCATGATGCCCAGATTGCCCGCACGGAAGGCCTCGGAGATGGCCAGCGGGACCTTCGCTTCGTTCTCGACGACGAGCGCCCGCATTTCCTGCTCCCGCGCAACGGCCATGGCGCGTCGTTTCTCGGCTTCGGCTTTGGCCCGCCGCATATCGGCTTCCGCCTGGGCCGCCTGGAGCTGCGCGCCGACGTTCTCGCCGACGTCCACGTCCGCGATATCGATCGAGAGAATCTCGAACGCGCTGCCGGCGTCGAGCCCTTTGTCCAGCACCGCCTTGGAGATCCGGTCCGGGTTCTCGAGCACGTTCTTGTACGTAATGGCGCTGCCGATCGTCGTCACGATGCCCTCGCCGACGCGGGCGATGATCGTCTCTTCCGTGGCGCCGCCGACGAGGCGCTGGATGTTCGTCCGCACGGTCACGCGGGCCTTGGCCCTCAACTGGATCCCGTCCTGGGCGACCGCGTCGATGGTCTCCTTGCCTTTCTTCGGGTCGGGGCAGTCGATCACCTTCGGATTGACGCTGGTCTGAATGGCGTCGAGGATGTCCCGCCCTGCCAGGTCAATGGCGGTGGCCGTCTTGAAGCTCAGGTCGATGTTGGCGCGATCCGCCGCGATGAGCGCCCGCACGACGTTCGGGACGCGCCCGCCCGCCAGGTAGTGACTTTCGAGGTCTTTCGTTGTCAGTTCCAGGCCCGCCTGGACCGCGGTGATCTTGCTCAGTACGATGGTCCGAGAATCCACACGGCGAAGCCACATCCCGATCAGCTCGCTGAGTCGGACATCGGCGCGGGAGAAGTACGCTTGCAGCCACAACCGTGCGAATTTCAGCACGATCAGGGCCACCACCAGTACCCCGATCCCGATGATGATCAGAATCCCCGCGATCATCGGATCAAGCTGCAGCAACACTCCATCGATTTGTGACATCTTCCGATCCTTTCCCTAAGCCTCGTCCATGACCCGCACGGTCACCTGGGTCCCTTCGACGCGAATCACCTTGACCTGTCTATCCTTCTGTAGATACCCGGATTCGGCGACACATTCAACCCTTCGCCCGTCGAAATCGCACATGCCCACGGGGCGCATCGTCGTGATCACCGTGCCCGCGCGTCCGATCAGGCGAGCCAGTTCCGGCGTGTCCGCGATCGCATCGCCGCGATCCCGGGTCGGCGGCGTCAGGATTACCCGCCGGCCGAACCGTGTCTTTGGCAACACCTTGTAGGCCAGCGCCAACAGCAGCGGCACCATCACCAGAGCAACGACCACGCCGATCCATCCGGCAACCGGACTGTGTTGAAAGAAGATCCAGAGGCCGCCCACGAGACACGCCATCGCACAGATGCCCAACAACCCGGCGCTCGGAATGAAGACCTCCGCGACGATCAATACGGCGCAGGCGAAGAACAGGAAAACTGCGAACAAGAGCCACCAATCCACCAGCGTTTCCTTCCTTTCCGAGGCGCAGTTCCGGCCGGGCGTTCCGGCCTCACTCGCCCTTGCCGCCCTGCTCCAGACGTTTTACGACGACTCGGCTGCCGTTTATCGCAATGATCTGGACTTTCGTCCCTTTGTCCAGGAAATCGCCTGTAGCGACGATGTCCACGACGGCGTCGCCGAAGCGGGCCTTGCCCGCGGGGCGCAGTCGCGCAATCACCTCGCCGGTGTCGCCCACCTGCACCGGCCGCTGGGATCGCTCCGGCGGGGCGGTCATGCTGATCTGCGAGCCGCCCCCCCTGCCGGCCGTCGCCGGAGCCAGGATCAATCCGCCCAGGAACGGCAGCTTCGGCAGATAACGAGACAGAATCCACGCGAGCACGACGAATCCCGCGAATCCCAGGGCCAGCGAGACCGCGCCGGAAGAGAGCGAATCCCAGTCCGCCGGCGTGTGAGGCCACGGGAACTCGTCCGGCGCGTTGCGGATCAGCATGCCGAACAGGCCGAAGAGGATCATCGCAATGCCCAGGATGCCGGCAATTCCGAAGCCCGGCAGCACGAAGATCTCGACCAGCAACAGGAGGATTCCCGCAAACAGCAGCACCACCTCCAGCCAATTGGCCATGCCGACCATGTACTTGCTTCCGAGCATCAGGGCAAAACAGACCACGGCCACGATCCCGGGCAATCCGAAGCCCGGCGTGCTGAATTCGATATACACGCCCAGCATCGCCAGCATGACGAGAACCCCCATGACCGCGGGCGAGGTCAGCCAACTGACCATGTGCTCCGACCACGTGGGCGCCAGCAGGATGGGCTGCCCGACGAACGTCACGCCGTCGCGATTCGCGAGGAACGCGACGGCCTGATTCACGTCGGGAACGACCGCCCTGGCGATGCCGTACTCGAGCGCCTGCGACGCAGTCAGCGTCAGCAGCTCGTCGTCGCCGTTGATCTCCTGCGCGCCGGCGATATCATACTCATTGGCGTCTTTCGGCAGCTTGTCGCCCTCGAAGAACTCGTAGCCGCCGGTCCGGAGGTTGCGGATGCGATAGACCTCGATTTGCATGCTGACCATGGCTCTCAGGAGCAGATCGGGGTAGCCGTTGGCCTCCGCAGCCCGCTGAAACGCGGCGCGGATGAAGCTCTCGGCCTTCTCCCGCTCGACGCCTTCGAGCTTGCCGCCCAGCGTGATGGGGGCGCAGTCGCCGATGGTCGTGTTCTCCCGCATGATGATGTCCTGGCACGAGACGCTGATGAGCGCCCCGGCCGAGATGGCCTCCGTCGTGACATAGGCGATGGTCCGTCCTCGCGAAGCGACATCCTGGATCAGGTACTTGGCAATAGAGTCCGCCGCATCGACCATGCCGCCGTACGTGCTGATCTGGTAGATCAGGTAGCTCGCGCCGTCGTCCAGCGCAAGCTTCGTGCGGCGCTGAATGGAATAGAACAGGGCCTGATCGATCGTCCCCTCGCAGGGAATGATCGCGGCCTTGGCCGGTGTCACGACGGTCTGGGTCTCGCCCGCGACCGCCCCGCCGGACGAAAAGCACGTCCCGGCACAGACGGCCAGAATCAAAGTCGCTCCGACTATCCTTGTCATAGCCACGATTCTACCTGCCGATCCCGCCGTTCGCAACCCCGGCGGCCGGGCAACCCAAAATTCTCCCCTCCGCTCTCCCTTCCCAGTTTCCGCTACGCCAGGCGGCGCAGGATGTCCACACCCCGCCGGATTTCCTCGTCCGTGGTCGCGAAGCTGATTCGGAAATGCGTGTCCTTTTCGCTGAAGACGTTGCCGGGGATTACGAGCACATTGTTCTGGATCACTCGCTTGACGAACTCGCTTCCCGATGAGCCGTTCGGCGCTTTGGCGAACGCGTAGAAGGCCCCCTGCGGCTTGCACAGCTCGAACTTGTCGCGAAGCCCCTCGAACAACAGGTCCCGCTTGCGGATGTAGCCCTTCACGAGGTCGTGGACGTCGTAGCTCATCGCAGCGACCGCCGCCCGCTGGAACGGGGTCGGCGCACAGACGAACGTATACTGCTGGATTTTGACCATCTCCTCGACGACCGGTCGCAGCGAGGCCGGCGCTGCGACGTAGGCCAGGCGCCACCCGGTCATCGCATAGCTCTTGCTGAAGCCGCGCATGACGAGCACATTCTCGCAGTACTTGCCGATGCTCGTCGCCGGCCCGTCGTAGCTGAACTGCTCGTAGATCTCGTCGGTGAGCACGAGCACGTCCTTCTCGGCCGCCACCTTCGCCAGCGCCTGGATCTCCTCGGGCGAGTAGACGATGCCCGTCGGATTGCACGGCGAGTTCAGGATGATCAGCTTGGTCCGCGGGGTGATCGCGGCGGCGATCTTCTCCACGGGAAGGCGGAAGTCGGGATAGCTGTCCACGAAGACGCACTTGCCGCCCAGCAGGTTCACCACGTGCTTGTAGATGACGAAGTACGGGTCGGGTATGATCACCTCATCGCCCGGGTTGATCAGCGCCAGGAACGCGAGAAGCAGGCCGCCGCTGACGCCGCTGGCGACGAGAACGGCCGGGTTCTTCCAGCCGAACTCTGCGGTGACCTGGGCCGCGACCTTGTCCATGAGGTCCTTCTCGCCGGCCGTCTGGGAGTAGCGGTTCATCCCGGCCTCAATGGCCTTGATCGCCTCCCGTTTGAGCGGCTCGGGCACATCGAAATCCGGCTGGCCAATCGAGAAGTTGACCGGGTTCTTCAATTCCCCCGCCAAGGCGAAGACTTTTCGTATTCCGCTTGCATCGATCAGACTCGTCCGATCTGCCACGAGCTTCTTCATCGTTTCGTCACCGTATCCACGAAGGCATCTGCCACTCAAGAGACACAACGCCTACATCGTATCCGCTCTCGTGGTGTTGACAAGCGAAAAATCGGCAGTCGAGCCTTCCCACGATCGCCGCCGACACGGTATAATCCACTATCGCCCATCGGGGGCTGGGTCAGGTTCTGATCGTTGGACGAGGTGATCATGGCTGTTTTCACACATGGTATGGCGTTCATCTCGATGCCGGGCAGCGGCGAATGGATCGTCATTCTCATCATTGGCCTGCTGATCTTCGGGCGGCGCCTGCCGGACGTGGCCCGCAGCCTGGGCAAGAGCGTCAATGAGTTCAAGAAGGGAATGCGGGAGTTCCAGGACAGCGCCGACGAGGTCGTCCGCGACGTGAACAAGGTCACCAACGAGGTCGCTTCCGATGTAGAAAAGGCTTCCGGCCTGAACGACTCCGGCTACCAGGACCCGAACGCAAACCCCTATGGTTCGGAGCAGTGCGCCGCCCCAGCATCGACCGGAGCGTCCGAGGCCGGCGCTCGCGAAGATCCGCAGCCGACCGATTCCACGTCTGTCTCCGTCGAAGACAGCGTTCCCCCTGCCGCAGAGACTCCCGCCATGCCGGATGAGAGCGCCCCCCCCGTCGAATCCATGAAGTAGTCCCGGTCGAAAGGAAGGACTCCATGACGAGAACGCTCCGTTCGGCTGTTTGTCTGCTGCTCGCAACAGCCTGCCAAGCCAGGACGCAGCACACGGCATCAGAACCGCGAACCGCTGCTCAGGGAAGCGGCTACGTCCTCGTCTGGGCGGATGAGTTCACCAAGGCCGGCCGGCCCGATCCGAACAACTGGGTCTATGAGAACGGCTTCGTTCGCAACGAGGAACTCCAGTGGTACCAGTCCGACAACGCATTCTGCAAGGACGGTCTGCTCGTGATCGAGGCCCGCCGGGAACACAGGCCGAACCCGGGATACGCGCCCGACAGCCGAGACTGGAGACGCAGCCGGCCGCACATCGAGTACACCTCCGCGTGTATCAAGACGGTCGGACGGCACGCCTGGACTTGCGGCCGGTTCGAGATGCGCGGGCGGATCGACACGCGTTCGGGCCTGTGGCCCGCCTTCTGGACGCTCGGCTCCGCCCGCGAGTGGCCGGGCTGCGGCGAGATCGATATCATGGAGTGCTATCGCGGCATGATCCTGGCCAACGCCTGCTGGGCGAGCGGCGCCAGATGGCGAGCCGTCTGGGACGACCTCAAGAAGCCCATCTCCGAATTCGCCGACGCCGAATGGTCATCCAAGTTCCACGTCTGGCGGATGGACTGGGACAAAGACAGCATCCAGCTCTACGTCGATGACGAGCTTCTGAACACGGTCGAGCTGAACAAGACGACCAACGGCACGCCCGACAAGGCCAACCCTTTCCACGAGCCGCACTACATCCTGCTCAACCTCGCCCTCGGCGGAACCAACGGCGGCGACCCCGCGGGGACCGAATTCCCCGCCCGCTTCGAAGTGGACTACGTCCGGGTCTATCAAGCCCCAGGGACACCATAGACAACACCTCCATCAATTGGAGGAAGCAACAGACTCATGTACGCGCTCGCGATCCTTCAAGAATCGCACGCATGTCATCCGAACACAGGAAGTCAACGTTTACTCCAGCTTCTTGGAGGGCGTCCCGCATGAGCCACCATTTGGCGTCGACTGCCTGGAAGATGGGGGGATGATCCAGGTGCGCGACTGACACGGCCACGAACTTGCGGTCCTTCCCGTGAAAGCTGGCGAGCCCTGACGAGATCGGGAACTCCTTGAAGTCGGAGGACTCTGCATCCGTTGGCGTGATGGACACCATTTCGCACCGTTCTGAATTGCGGTAGTTCGTCAAGACCCACTTCAGGAATGCATCCCCGCTTCCTGGCTGACCTGATGATCTGAGATTGGCCATGTACTCTTTGAGAATCAACCATCTGTCGTCGATCACCAATGTCCCGGCCTCAGTCAACTCTCGAAGGCGAGCAGCACATGTCTGGACACATTTCGCGGACGCCTGGGCTGACTTCCCGTTTGCGACGACGGGTACATTCGTGTCGACGACAGCCCTCACACAGCACTCCTCATCTGTCGTTGCATGGCAGCCTCCGTCTTCGCTGTCAATTCGCCCATTTCGTCGCCGAAGAAGTCCTTTGGCCAATTCCGGATGTCACCGAACATGTCAACATCCAACTTCTCGGCCACGGACGAGGAATTCTCCATACGACAGAAGTAGAGTGCTGTCTTCTCAACACTGATACTCTCCTCAGCTATCCGTCGCTGCAGCCGGCGAAGAAAATGCTCGCTGTGGCTTTCGAGGATTACCTGCACGTTTCGGTTCTTCACGACATCGATGAAGACGTCAGCCAGCCACGCCTGCGCCGATGGATGAAGATGCAACTCGGGCTGTTCGAGAAGCAGAATCGATCCCTCTGGGACATAATAACACATTACCAGCACCGGAAGCACCTGGGACAGACCAAAGCCGACATCCGTGATCACAACATCAGGTGACCGACGCGTTTTTCTCACCTTGACCTCGTATTCCTTGCGGTTCTCGGCAATCTGTTTGATGGAGAACGAGTCAATGATGCCCATTTGAGCCAGCCAGAATGCCAGCCTTTCCTCAAGTGTCCTGCGTCTCATCTTGGGGCCGCGCGAAATATATGGACCCCTGCGCCCGGCCGCCAGCAGTGCGGCAATGGCCAGTTCCCCTTTTCTGCCCACGTCCGGGGGAGCCTCCCCAGCCCACGTATAGATCCGCCTGGGATATTCTCGCAGAGGCCCAAGGTAGACGGTTCGACCGAACAAGCCCTCAAGCTCCAGAACGATATCCGCGAGAAAACCGACGTTCTGAAAGTAACCGCGTACCTCGTCAGGGAAGCCATAGAACTTCACAGGAGCAGGGAGAGGCCATGGCCGCCCTCGTTGCCGTTTGGCTTCGTAGGACCTGGCAACGAGTTCATAGCCTTTCTTCTTCGAATCCCCTGCCTCCCTCTCCATACCGAAGGTCTTATCGGCAAAGGAATACGAAAACCTCGCAACGCTCGGAGCTCCGGCGCTCCCACTGACCCCCAATTCAAATTGCAGCGACGGGATCTCGAAAAGCATTGCATCCCTCTCTTCAGGGTTCTTGACACGCAAAGGGGCTAGAAGATCCCATGATAGAGACAACGATAACGAGTTCTCTGTGTCGTGGCCGTGAATCAAGTCCGCGAACGTACCCAGATCCACGATTGACAGGTCATCTCCAGTATGCAAAACACGACGTCTGTCAGCCGACTCGACGGTCTGTTTGAGCATGAGGAGCAACTGGAGGATGCTCGTCTTGCCTGAACTATTCGTCCCAAACAGACCCGTGAGCGGAGCCAGTCGTAACCTGCCCGTGTCCTTCCACGATTTGAAATTCTTAACCTGCAATTCCCTGATCACGGTATCTCTCCTGCTCATCTACGAGCAAGACACGGAACGCCGCACAACTGCGGAGGACCGCGTGCAATAGGTTATGCCACTTGAATCGATCCCGGCATCTACGCACACGGTAACGCGATATACCAGGCTTGTCAATTCACTACCAGAATCGAATCCTGCGGACGGAGAGACTGTCTATGCCCAAAAAGACGAGGTGGCAAGTTCGCTCGTCTATCTGACGGGGAAGCTGGGTTATTGAGTTCTTTCGGCCCGTACGAATTCGCCTACCACCGGGGTTGTCACTTCACTTCGTTCTGCGCTGGCTTGCCGATGCAGTAGAGATTCTGCGCGGTCCGCACGAATAGACGGCCGCCGGAGATGGGGATGGACGACTGGATATCCGGCTCGGCGATCTGGGTCTCGAAGAGGACCTTGAATTCGTCCCCGCCCGCCTGGAGGACGACGACCTCCCCTGCCTCGCTGATCGCGTAGAGCTTGCCGTCCGCGGCCGTCGGCGAGGACCACCATGGGGCGCGTCCGCCGACCCGGCCCTGCCAGAAGGTCTTGCCGGTCTTGGGATCGAGGCAGGTGATCGTCTTTCGCCGGAGGCCGTCGAAGGCGTAGAGCCTGCCCTCGTAGAATAAGGGCGTGCTGCAATCGGGGGCCGCCTGGTCGAACTCCCACACGATTCGCGCTTCGCCCCCCTCTTGGACGGGCGGCGCGACCGCAAAGACCCCATTGTGCTTGTGTCGCGTGCCAAAGACGAGGCCTTCCCCGGTCGCCAGCGAGGGGATAATTCGCGAGTCGCGGACCTTCTCAGTCCAGTATTCCACCCGCCAGAGTTCTCGCCCGGTGGCGGTGTCGTGGGCGGTGATGAAGTCGCCGCCCGTGACGAGCAGTTCGGCCTTGCCTTCGCGAACGAACGGCACCGGCGTCGAGTACGTCTCCTGGCCTTCGTCGAAGGCGTTCGTCTTGCGGACTTGCTTCCACAACTCCCGGCCTGTCTTTGGATGGAGGGCCAGCAGGAACGAATCCAGGCGACCACTTGCCGGCGGGTCCCGATAGGGCGTCTGACGACGGACCAGCGTGATGAACAGGGTGCCGTCGTAGACCAGCGGGCTGCTGCTGTAGCCGAATTGCAGCGACAGGTTGCCGTAGTCCTTCTCGATGCCGCGAGACCACAACTCGTTGCCCTCGTAATCGAAGCAGACCAGAGTCCCTTCTCCATAGAGAAAGAACACACGGTCTCCGTCGGCTGCGGGCGACGGGGACGCCAGGTTGTTGCGCGGGAGCCGGCGGGAATCGGAGCCGACGTCCCTGCGCCACAGGAGCTGGCCCGTCCCAGCGTCGAGGCACATCGCCACGAAACCGCCGGTCCCTTTCACCGTCGAGGTGACGAACACCCTGCCCTTGGAGATCACCGGCGTGGCTCCGCTCGGGCCCGGCAACGGGCTCACCCACGCGATGCCCTCCGTCGCGCTCCAGGAGGCCGGGACATCCTTCTCATCGGTGGCGCCGTTGAAGAAGGGCCCGCGCCACTGCGGCCAATCCGTCGCGATCGCCGTCGCGGAACAGGCCAGAATCCAACCCAGCGACAGCACGATGTACCTGCGATCACTCATTCACTGCTCTCCTGCACAATTTCCGATATGAAGGTCCGCGTGCTATATCTCCGTCCATTTCCCGGGGATGGGGACCGGGTACCGACCCTGCGCATCCGCCTGCAGAGGCGACGGACTATCCATCGTGAAGTTCACGCTCTCGCAGAACTTGAAATTGGAGGCCAGCATCTCCTCCCACGTGATGACCCGGCCCATGTGGATCGCGGCGCGTCCCATGATGGACGCGAGGTTCGTGTAGGCCGCTCGCTCGACCTCATTGTGCGCGCTATTCTCGCGGATCGCGGTCAGCAGCGCGTCCCACTCGGCCTGATAGGGACTCATCTTCTCCCCCTCGGGTTGCCAGACGATGCTGCCTTTCTCGCAGCGTTGGTCCTTGTACAGGTGTACGGTCGGGGCGTGGACGTTGCCCGAGAATTGTCCGGCGCACCGGGTGCCGTGGACCCACGTCGCGAACTCGTTCTTGCAGTTGGCCTGATTGCGGCTGTTGACCAGCGCCTTGGTCCCGTCGGGGAAGGTGTACTCGATCGCGTACGTGTGTACGTTCTGACTGCAATCGTCGCTGCCCGGCTCGCGACCGCCCAGTCCCTCCGCGGACACCGGCCAGGCGTCCTTGATCCAGCAGCACTCGTCCACCTGGTGGATCATCATCTCGATGAACCACGCGGAGGAGGCCCACAGGAAGAAGTAAGGCCGGCGGATTTGCCAGAGCAGCTCGCTCTCGCCGCCGGGGAAAGGACCCATCCGCGCGCCCGGGTCCATGCGGTAGGCGCGAATCAACTGGATCTGGCCCAGCGCCCCCTCTCGAATCTTCTGGATCATCGCCTGGCGGGCGGACGAGTGCCGGCACATGAGTCCGCAGCCGATCTTGAGGTCCTTCTTCCTGGCGGCCTCGCCCAGGCGGAGGATTTCCTTCGTGCCGCCCGGGTCGGGGGCAAATGACTTCTCGATGAACGCGTTGACGCCCTTCTCGACCGCGTACTTCAGGTGGGTCGGGCGGAACGCAGAGTGCGTCGCCTGGATCATCACGTCGCCCGGCTTGAGGCAGTCGATCGCCTTGCGATAGGCGTCGAAACCGGTGAACCGCCGGTCGGGCGGGACGTCGACCTGCCCGCCGAACTGCTCACTGAGCGCCTTGTGCGAGTTCGTCAGCCGGTCCTCGAAGACATCGGCCATTGCGATCAGTTTCGTGGGCCCGGTCTTGGACGACATCGCGTTGCCGGCCGCCCCGCTGCCTCGCCCGCCGCAGCCGACCAAGGCCAGGCGAATCGTGTTGTCCTCGCCGGCCCAGGCCCGGGACAGCAGGCCGCCCGCCAGCACCGACGCGGCGACTGCCCGTCCGCTGCTCCCAAGGAACTCCCGACGAGAAGATCGATCAGACTTGGCCGATACGTGTTGCCTATTCCGGCGACTCATAACTGCTCCTTCCCAGTTGATTGTGTGCCCATGCAGTATTCCACTCGATCATTGGACTCGTTTGTATGCCTCGGCGCCGACACTGGAGACGTAGACGCCGCTCTCTTCCGCGACAGGCAGCGAGGGCCTCCGGTCGCCCTCCACGTCGCACCACACATTGCGACGGAAAACGAACGTCTCGACAGCGGTTCCCGGCCCGACATTTACAAAGACCTGCACTCGGGAATCGTAGAACACGAGGTTGTTCTCAAAGACCCCGCCGTGACAGGGACGAAATCGCGGGTCGGTCGTCTCCTGGAGGACGCGCAGCACCCACTTGTCGGGCAGGACGATCGTGTTGTGATGGACGCGTCCGCCGTCCGCGGTGACCCAGGCCACCGGCGCGATGCTCCCCTCGAAGCGGTTGCCCGCGATGGTGATGTTCCTGGCCTCGCAGTCCCCCACCTGGGGACGGAAGAACTGCAGGCCGGTGCTGCCGCCCAAGTTGATCGACCGCTGGCCGGCGTTCCGGAACAGGCAGCACTGCACGAGCACGTCCTCCGTGCCCCCCTTGAGCTGGACCGCGTTGGACTGCGAGAAGCCCTCGCGGCCTGTGAACGTGCAGTCCTCGACGACGCCGTGGCGGCAGCCAACCATGTCGATGCCGGACCCGCCCCAGCCCTCGAAATGGCAGTTTCGCACGCGGAAGTGATCCACGCCGGACATCTTCAGCCCATCGTAGTTCCCGTCGGGACCGATTCCCGTGATGGTGACATTCTCCAGCGTGATGTGGTGTGCAGGGGTGTCGTACGAACCGCCGTCGTCGATGTTGATCCCGTTTCCTGGGAAGCCCTCGACCCGGATGCTCTTCACGACGAGATGGCTGCAATCGGCGAAGTGGAACGCCTGCCCGCCGCCGCCTCGGAACACGGGCGGCACGTTGGGCTCGGCGCCCTGAATCACGATCGGAGCGTTTTCCGTCCCGGCCACGTTGGACAGATACAGGCCGCCCTCGTAGACACCCGGCTGCAAGGACACGGTCATCCCGGGCATCAGATGCCCCAGGACGGCTCTCAGTTCACTCGAACCATCGACGCGAATCTCCTGGCCCGACAGGCTGCCGCCCAGAACGCAGATCAATCCCACCCAGCAGGTCATGGAACGACATCGCATCTCATCACCTCGCAGCATCGGCGGCAGGCATCATCTCGTCGGCGCCAAGGTCCGGCCTGTCGTCCCGGCGCTGGCTATCGATGTCCTCAGCCAGAGGCGCCGGCAGGACGATGCCCCGGTCAACGATCCCGGACGCCGGCGGCGTCAGGTGCAGATTGCCCTGGCTCGGATCTGTGAATGTCGCAGACGCATCCTCGAGCAGATTGCCCAGAAACTGAATCTCGCTGTCCGACTCGTTGCTTATGCGGGGCCCGCTGAGCAGGTTGTTGGCCACCGTCAACCCATCGTTGGCGAAGACCGTGCGAATCAAACGATTCATCCGGGTCTGCGGATCGTGGATCGTGTTGTGCAGGATCTGGCAGTCCTTCGTATAGACCGTTACGATGCCGGCCTCGGGTGCCCGCGTGATGAAGTTGTTGCGGGCCACGCAACGAACGCAGTGGCGCTGCACGCCTTCCGCGCGGTGGGCGTTGCCGAGCTGGAGGCCCACGTCGCAGTCGATGATGATATTCCGCTCGATCGCGCAATCCTGCGAGTCGAACCACAGGAAGATGGCCCCGCGTCCCTCGAAGGTTCTGCCCTGAATCCCGACGAACACGTTGTCGCTGATGATCCAGCCCCTCGCGTACATCACGTCGATGCCGGCGACGTAGTTGCCCTGGGCGATGTCGTCGGGGTCGTCGCTCAACTGCTTGGGCCGGTCGTTGTAGAACAGGCAGTACTGCACGCGGCAGCCATGCGGGCGGAGGGCCTCGCGGTTCTCCTCGGGGACCTTCACGCCCTTGACGCCCCGCTGCCAGATGTTGTGGATGATGCAGTTGTGGATCGTCAGTCTCTGGACGCCGGAATCGGAGTTGATCTTGAAGCCGTTGTACCGGACGTTCTGAATGCTCAGATCGGCGATGATCACGTCCGAGCAGCCTCGGAGGCCCAGCAGCTCCCCATGCTGACTTCGTGCGCCGTCGAGGATGACCCGTTCGCGGTGCCCCGACGCCCCCCGCAGAGTCACGCGGTCCGCGCGGATCTCGATGTACCGAGGCAGCAGGTAGTGCCCGTCGGCGACACAGATCGTCTGGCCGGGCCTGGCCTGTTCCACGGCATGGACAAGACCCTCCACCGTCGAAACCTCAACCCTGTCTTCTGACGCAGGCGGCAGCGCCGGCGCCCGCGGGAACCACGCCTGAACCGGTGGGTTCAGAGCGGGACCGGGCGAGGGCTCCCCCGCCGTTGCAGCAGCCGACCACAGACAGACGAACAGAGCCAAGCTGCCCGCCGCCGCACATCGGCACGAGTTATATCCGACCACAGACTTGCTCAAACCTTCACTCCTCAAGCACGAATCCACGGCCAGTGTAGGCGAATCCACGGATCGAATCAAGCTGTAGACCAACTATGGAACAAGACGCTCCATCGTGCTATGATTATTGCCATGAAGAACCTGTCCAGACTACTGGTACTCGCGGCGGCCGTGGAGATGATTGCCCTGTCGGCGGCTGCTCGCGCGGACGCCGAGACGTGCGAGAATGAAGAGATATTCCCCATCGTGCAGCAACACGTGCATGGCTCGACCATCGTGGAGCTGCCCAATGGCGACCTGCTGACGGCCTGGTTTCAGGGTTCCGGCGAGCGGTGGGCCGACGACGTGGCCATCATGGGGGCCCGGCGCAAGGCCGGGGCAACCGCCTGGAGCAAGCCGTTCGTTATGGCCGACACACCGGGCTTTCCCGACATCAATCCTGTCCTGTTCCTGGATTCGCGGAATCGGCTCTGGCTCCTCTGGTACACGGTTATCGCGAACCAGTGGGATACGTCACTGCTGAAGTACCGTCTCAGCGAGGACTACGCGAGCCAGGCCCAGGCGCCGAGGTGGACTTGGCAGGAAGTGCTGCACGTCAAGCCGGGCGACTTGGCGGAGCGCGGCATCCAGCCTGGCGACCGATTCGTCAAGTCCATCGAACGACAGATCGAGGAGTACGCAGAGTACCTCCAGGAGGCCTACGCATCGCAGCCACTCCAGGCGACCGCGGCCGTTGGTCTATGGAAGGTGCACAGTTCCCAATTGCTCTCGAAGGCACGAGGCGAGGACATGGTCCGCAAAGGCATCCTTCGGTCCTCCTCGGGCGAATCCGCATCGGCGGACCTCGGATACCCCTATTTCCGGCGGATGGGATGGCAGACGAAGAACAAGGCGGTTCTCATCGACGGCAAGCGACTGATCGTGCCCCTGTACTCCGACGGATTCAGCTTCTCCCTGATGGCGATCACGGACGACGACGGCGCGACATGGCAGTTCAGCGAGCCGCTGGTCGGCGCAGGCAATATCCAGCCGAGCATCGCCCGCAGGGGGGACGGGGCGCTCGTCGCCTACATGCGGGACAACGGTCCCCCGCCGCAACGATTGCACGTCAGCACATCCACCGACGCCGGACTGACCTGGAGTACGGTCCACGACTCCGACCTTCCGAATCCGGGCTCCGGGGCCGACATTGTGATGCTGGGCAACGGCCACTGGGTTCTGGCCTACAACGATACGGAAAAGGGCCGGCACAGCCTGGCGGTCTCGCTCTCCACGGATGACGGCAAGACGTGGTCGCACACGCGGCACCTGGAGCACGCCGAGACCGCCGAAGGTGCACCGAGCGCGGCCTATCCCTCGATCATCCAGACTTCCGACGGCAGTCTCCACGTCGTGTACAGCCAGCACGGCAACGCGGGCAAGACCATCAAGCACGCCCGATTCACCGAGCAGTGGCTCATGGCGAGGTAGAGGCTTCGAGATCGCCAAAGCGGACGTGGCTGCCGGGCAGGGCCTCGCGATGAGACGCCCGGGTCATCCAGGCGACGGCAAGCAACAGCAGCGGGACAAGACAGAGCGACACCCAGAAGCGCCAGCCGAGGCGCCAGGAATCGGCGGACGCAGGACATGGCTGGTTCGGTTCGTTCACCGCCCGTCCCGGCAGGGCAAGCACGATCAGCGAGCAGATGCCCGCCGTGACCCAGAAACTCATCTGCACGAGGAATGTCGCTCTGCTGGACATCGCGGGAAGTGCCTGCATGGAGGTCCCGACCGTGAATACCCACAGGACCATGAGGAACAGCAGTTGGGCTCGACCGAAGCTGCTCTCGGGCAGAATCGCCAGGGTGCCGCGATGACGCCGGAGGATCGCGACCATCAGACTCGCCAACACCAGGATGCCCACGATCCGCAGCCACGCCGTTGCGGAGATGCCGAGGACCTCTCCGGGAACCTGGTTCCGTGTCACCCAGCTCGTGATGTTCTTCGAGAGGTTGAGATACATCATGACCGGCAGGAGCAGCACGAGCGAGACGGTCCGCAGCCGTCGGCTCGGGGGATCATCAGCGGGCGGGCTCGAAATCCTCGGGGCGATCCGGAGGAGGAACACGCTGCCGACACCCAATCCCATGATGAAGCCGAACGACTGCTCCATCCACTTCCAGGTATCCAGTTCTTGGAAGATGGCGCATCGGCCGATCGGTCCCCATTGGGCCCGGCCGAGCATGTTGAGAAAGTCGCCGAGCACGAAGCCGGCGCCGCCGATGAGGACGCCCCACGCCGCGGCGGTCACTGCCACGCGATCTCTTCGCCTGAGGAGGTACAGAACCAAAGCGGAAAACAGGCCGACACTGCCGGCCCAGTTGTCGCTTCGCGGCGGGGTCATGTGCAGGCCCAGCAGGACCGTCAGAACCAGATACCCGATCCACCAGCCGGCCGCCAGCAGGGCAACCAGACCGCAGGCGCTGCGGTCCGTGGGAAACAGCACGGCACAGACACCGGCAACCAGAATCGCCGACGACGCGCCCACCCAGTCCGTATCGTGGAGGCTCCAGAGACTGACCAGACGATCCGTGAGGCCGCTGGTCGCCAGACCGAACCAGGCGACTCCCAGCACAACCAGCGGCCGCGCGAACCGCTCGAGGTGCGATGCAGACTGCGTGATGCTCCTGGCCAGAATGGCCGAGCCGACGCCCGCCCACAATCCGCCGATGACGAACAGACACGCGTAGCCGTAGCAGACGTCGGCCGGCGACGAGGACGCGGTATAGCCGATGATCCGACCGTAGCTCATCTGGCCGCCGAAGGCCCAGCCGAGAGCGCCGCACATCCCCATGATGCTTGCCCGTCGCCACCAGTCCTCGCGTCCGCCTGCGGCGCAGACGGCCAAACCCAGCAGCGCCCCGGGAATCATCGCGCCGGCTTCATGGCCGTAATCCCCGCGAATGCCCCAGCCGACGGACATGGCCAGACCCGCCAGGAGGACGCCGCCAATCGCGCGAGAACGGTTCGACATAGGGGAATCTCACTCGCGAGAGAATGTCACTCTCTGTCCCGGTCGCATGTCGAGGAGCAGTTCCTGGTCGTGGATCGTGACGGGCCCCGCGCGAGCGCCGGACAGTGAATAGTGGCTCATGCCGACTGGGTTCTCCAGACGCAGACGGCCGCCCGCTTCGGCGATGATCTCCAGGGACTGGACGAGACCCTCCTCGCGGCTGGCGGAGACGACAAACGCCCCTTCCGCGCGCAGTCCTTTGAAGGACACGTCGCGCCAGCTCGCAGGGATTGCCGGGAACAGGCGAATCGTACCGCTGTAGCTCTGGAGGAGCATCTCCTGCAGGCCCGCCGCGGCGGCGAAGTTGCCCTCCAGCGTGAAGGGCCGGTAGCGGAAGTCAGAGTAGCCTGTGCCAGTCTGGTCGCCATTGCAATGGAACCCGTTGCGGAGGCAGAAGGCCCGCGAGAAGATCTCCAATGCCTGCTCGGCCTTCTCGCCGTCGCGTGCTCGGGCAGCCAGGTTCGCCAGCCAGGAGAAACTGTAGCCGCACCACTGCCTGGTGCCCTTCTGGTCCAGATCGGCCAGCGATGCCCTGATGATGGCACGGTCGCGATCTCCGTTCTCCCAGCGGATTGTGCCCAGCGGATGAATCGCCATGAGGTGCGAGAAGTGCCTGTGGGAGGCTTGGAGCGGATAGTCCTTTGCCACCAGCAATTTGCTGCTGTTTGGATCGGTCGCCAGGTCCGGCATCTCCGAGAGAACACCTCGCCAGTGTTGCGCGTCCTGCTTCTTCCCAAGCAGTCCAGCCAGTTCCGCGGTCCGCTCGAACGTCCATCGAATCAGGGCCAGGTCGTAGTTGGTGATCGAGGGGAACCAGGCGTCCAGGCGATTGTCGTTGATCTCGGGGGACGAACTCAACGGGAGTGTCCGTCTACCGTCCGGGCCTTTCTCCGTCACCGCCTCCAGGAAAATCGATGTGTCTCGGAACCACGGATAGACGCGCTCCCTGAGAAACCGGCGGTCCATGCTGTAGCGCCATTGCAGCCAGAAGTGATGGGCGAGCCAGGCGCTCGTCGTCGCGGAGTGCGTGTACTGGTGCCAGCCGCCGATTTGGTTCTGCTCCAGGTCCGCGGTCATAGGCACATTCAGGCCGGGAAGATCGAAAAACCGCTTCGTCCATTCGCGGGCATTGTCCCTCGTTGCCCAGAGCCAATTCACATAGCCCGAGGCGCCGTCGAGCCGGTTGCCGCTGTAGGCGGGCCAGTAGCTCAGTTGCGTGTTCAGATCGTGATGGTAGTCGCCCTTCCACGGCGGGATCTTCATGTCGTCCGCGGTCCACGGCCCCTGGAGCGTGATCGGCGGGGTATCCGCCCGAGCCGCAGCGCCGAACTTGTAGGTCTCCAGGTGCCACTGTCGCTCGATCACGGGATTCGGCACGGAGACCGCGGTCCGATCCCAGTAGGAAGCCCACCACTGGCGGTGAGTCCGTGCCAAGGCATCGGGTTTGCGTCGAAGCGCCGTCTCGCAGCGTTTCCTCGCCGTCGCCAGCGGGTCGCGCGATTCCTGGGACGTCGCGATCGACCAGACGCCGAGCCAGCCTTCGTTCGACTGCCTCCAGGCAAGGGCTACCGCGAAGCTGAAACCGCCCCACCCCTTCTGCAGGTAGCCGGTCCAGTTGTCGCCATGTTGCTCGATGGGCGCCTCATACCGCAGGGTGGCCAGGTCGCCGGCGCTGATCTTGCCTGCCCCCGCCTCCTCGGTGACCTTGCCGGCGAATGGCGGCGCAATCAGCGAGACTGATGCCGGTTTGCGAGACGCGACCTGGATCACGCCGAGCGGCTGTTCCGCGTGTACGAAGATCCGCACCGTGACCTCATCTGCAAACCGCACCTCGCAAGTCGCTGTTGCGAGGTCCAGCGAGGCGTCCTTGAACGCGGAGTCGTCGAACGTCAACTCGATGCGACCGGCGGGGATCTTCGTCGGGCCGGGGTGGCCGTAAGGATCGTCATAGAGCCGGTGCAGGTCCTGAATGCGGCCCTCCTTGACCCACTGACGCATCGTCTTGTACGAGTAGTCCGCGGAATGGAACTCGGGCACCGGACGCAAGTCCCAGAGGTCCGTCCGGTCCAGCGAGATCCGCAGGGGTTTGCCGTCGCCCCAGACGAGCGCCCCGAGCAACCCGTTGCCCAGGGGCATGGCTTCGTCCCAGACCAGAGCAGGCTCGGCGTAATGAAGCCCATGCTCTGACCGAGGCTGCGCATTGGCCCATCCGCACAGGGCACTCGAAAGCACAATCAGACACAAGACGATTCGCTGCCGCATACTGTTCCGCCCTCCGGTGTCTGCCATCTTCGATTCTCCGTCAAGCCCTATACGTGTACACAAGGACAATACCCATGCGGGCTGTCGAGATGGAACGACCTGTGCAACGGCAGTCCCATGGCGACCCGTTCTTCATCGGCCTTGAAGACAGACCCACGGCCTGTCCCCAGTTCCTGAAGCCTGGCGACTTCCGCATCCGTGATCGGCCGATACGACCGTCCCGCGACGATGGCCTTGTCCACGAGGTCCAGGAATGAAGGCGGAATCGCCGCGACCACGCCAGCCTGCGAGAGCGAGAAGCGGACCGCCAGATCGATCTCGTCCTGGCTCTCGACGGTCCGATACCACCATTTGCGGGTCCGCGTCGCGCCCTGGGGCCACGCCCCTGCGCACAACGTCTTCATGGCGAACACCGCGACGCCCCGCTCCCGGGCACACTCGATCACCGTCTTGCCGAATCCCCACTGGAGATAGTCCACGAAGTCTATCGGGAACATGATCGAGTCGAATGGATAGCCTTTCAGCATCTCGATCGCGCCCTTGGTTGTGTGCGCTGAAAGGCCCAGGTAGCGGACCTTCCCTTCTTCCTTGGCCTTGAGGAAGGTCTCGAGGGCGCCGCCCGGCCCGAGGGCTTGCCGGGCTTCCTCGGGTGTGAAGACCGCGTGCGCCTGGTAGAGGTCGAAGTGATCGGTCTTGAGCCGCGTCAGGGACCGTTCCAGTTCCTCGCGGGCCCCCTGCTTGTCGCGTTTCTTCGTCTTGCAGGCGAGGAAGATCTTGCTGCGGTCGATGCCCTCCAGGCCGACGCCCATCTTGATCTCGCATTCCCCGTCCCGCCCGTAGGCAGGCGCCACGTCGAAGTAGTTGATTCCCTCGTCGAAAGCCTTGCGAATCCCGGCGGCGCCTTCCTCCTGGCCCTGCTGGGATAGCGCCAAGCCCGGGAAACCGATGACCGAGAGCTTCTCGCCCGTCTTCCCGAGGACCCGTCGAGGTAACTCGGCCGCCCTTTCGCCGCCGACTGCCGGCAACGCCTGGGCTGCAAGTAGTGTGCAGGGTGCCGCCGCACAACTGCCGGCCGCCGCGCTCGCCACTTTCAGGAACTCTCTTCTTTGCATGACTGCCCCCTTCATACTCCCATACGAATCGTGACCGGCAACCCCGTGGCGGGTTCAACCCTGCCGCGGACTTCAATGTCATTGTAGAGGTCAATCCGGCCTCTGGCAACCACCAGGATCGTGAAGGTCATTAGGCGAGTCGGCCGCAGGCGGAGCAATCGACGGAAAGGGACGACAGGTGCTCCGCGACCTTGCCGGCAATCCAGACCGGGCCGCCATAGGAACAAATCGTTCGATAGAGCGGGAGCTTGTCGGGGAAAAAGCTGGCTTCGACCATCCCCGTGGCGTCCTCCAGCGTCGCAAAGCCCATCACGCGGTTATCGCTGGTGCGGGCCCGACGGGCCGTGGCGACGAATCCCGCGACGGTGACGGTTCTGCCGAGAAAGCCATGCAGCCGGGAGGCAGTCACATAACGTTTGGGCAGCAGAACCGACGGATGCATGACGAATGATACGCCCGTGACGTCGAGCTCCGCCTCCAGTTTGGCGATCCCATCGTAGTCGGGCAGGCTTCGAGGCGACGATGCGTGGATGTCAAACAGCATGGGCTCCTGCGACGGCAGGGCAAAACGCAGTTCGCCCAGCATCGCCGGTCGCGTGGGCCCCAGGCCGTCGCAGGCCCCCACGTGAATGAGATTCTGCAATTCCGGCTTGCGGAACCTTATGCGTCTGCGCAGATCGGCCAGGTCGCGGAATGGACCATGACGACGCTGCTCGACAATCGCTCGCGAGGTCGCGCCGGTCAATCCTTTCACCAGATTCAGTCCCGCGCGGATGGCGCAATCCTGGAGGCTCCATTCGATCTCGCTGTGGTTCACGTGCGGCGGCCGGACCGCGATGCCGTGTCGCTTGGCGTCCCAGACATACACTCGCAGCGGGTACATCCCTTGGTGATTGTTGAACAGGGAGCAGTAGAACTCCTGGGGATAGTGGGCCTTCAGCCAGGCGGTCTCCCAGGCGATATTGGCGTAGACGGTTGCGTGGGCTTTGCAGTAGGAGTAAGCGGCGAAGCGCAGGACCTCGTCCCAGATGGCGTCCGCGGTCTTACGGTCGATCCCCGCCTGCTGGGCCCGCACGCGGACGAAATCGACGTACTGCGCCTGCAGCCGCGAGGCGGAGACCTTCTTGGAGACCTCGGAGCGGAAGCGGTCCGCCTCCGCGACGGTATAGCCGGCCACTTCGACCGCGATCCGCATGACGTCTTCCTGGAAGAGCATCACGCCGTGGGTGTCGCCCAGCAGGCCCGCGATCTTCGGGTGCAGGTACTGGAAAGGCTTGTTGTGGACGTGTCGCTCGATGAATTCGGCCTTCATGCCGCCCGAAGCAGGGCCGGGTCGGATTAGCGACAGGGCAATGGCCAGGTCCCTTTTGCTGCGGACCTTCAGGCCGCGAAGGAGCTGTCTCATGCCGGGCGATTCGCTCTGGAAGACGCCGAGACTGTCGCCTGCACTGAGCATGTCCGCGGTCTTGCTGTCGTTCGGATCGAAGCTCCGTTCGCGGCTGCCGTTTGGCCCATGGGCGACGACCTGAATCGCCTCGTTGACCGTCGAGAGCGCGCGGTTGCCCAATAAGTCGATCTTAATCAGGCCCACCGCCTCCGCGGCGTCCTTGTCGTATTGCGTGATGATGACGCCTTTGTTCGCTCGTTCCAAGGGTGCGATCCGGCAGACAGGTCCCGGCGTGACGACGATCCCGCCGCAATGGACGCCCAGATGCCGCGGGATGCCCACGAGCCTCTCCGCCAGCCTGTAGACCGGGGAGGTCCTTTTGATCTTGCCCTCGCGGGCCAACTGGTTGATCTGCGAGGGTTCCAGACCCATCGCCCGCCCGACGTCGCGGATCGCGCTGCGGAGGCGGTAGCGATTGATGTTGCAGACCATGGCGACCCGCTCGAAACCCCATCGCTCGTAGCAGAATCGGATGACTTCATCCCGCCTCCGCCAGCACAGGTCGATGTCGATATCGGGACAATCGGTCCGCCCGGGATTCATGAACCGCTCGAAGTACAGGCGATTCTCGACGGGGCACACCCGCGTAAAGCCCAGCACATAAGCGATCAGCGACCCCGCGGCGGACCCTCGCACCTCGACCGGAATCCGGTTTTGCTTGGCGAATTTCACGATCTCGTGGACCACGAGAAAATAGTCGGTGAAGCCGTTCTGCTTCACGGTCGCCAGCTCATACTCCAGACGCTTGACGACTTCGTGACGGACGGGATTGTATTTCCGGGCCAGACCCAGATGGCAGAGCTTGCCCAGTTCCCTGTCGCTGGTGGTCCCCTTACCCAGCTCGACCTTGGGGAGGATCGGCTTGCCGTTCAGCAGGCGGAAGCGGCATCGCTCTACGAGTCGATCCGCGTTCGCCAATGCCCGCGGGCAGCGTCGGAGTTCTTCCTCGACCTGTTTGGCGGGGACAAGAGTTTCCAGGCCGCCATCCTCGTGGGGCCCCGGTCCGGCCGCGCCCAACTGTCGAATTCTCGCCAAGAGCCTGGCAAGCTCCCTGTCGCTTTCATCGAGCCAGTTGACGCCGGTCCAGGCGATCGGCTCGAACCGGTGCGATATCGCCCATTCAACCGCCCGGGAGTCTTGGCAACCTGCAAAGAGATGCCCTGGAGGGACGACCGTCTTCAACTCGTCCAGCAGCTTCGTCTGCGAGCCGATGCAGATGACCCCCCTGCTGTCGATCCCCAACTGCTCGACGAGGTCGAAATCCGGGTTCAGGTTCCTGGCGGTCGTGATTCGACAGAGGTTGCCGTAGCCCAACGAATCCTCCGCCAGCAGGATCGCCTGCTGGCTCTCGGTCAGGATCTCGACGCCGAGGATCGGCTGGACATCCACCCCCCTGGCGGCCTTGCACAGGTCCACCACGCCGGACATGGAATTGACATCCGCCAGGGCCACCGCCCCGTAGCCGAATTCCGCAACCTTCTGCACCCAGCGCAGCACGGAAACAGACCCTCTCAGGAGGCTGTAAAAACTCCGGCATGTCAACGCGGCTATCCGCATACCTTCTCCATTCGAGCGAACGACAACCCCGTTCGCAGGATATGTCACAGCCCACGGTCCCTGGATTCCTGCCCGCTCGTAGTGTGCCCGTGAGGGCATATCTTCCATCCCGAAGAGGATAACGCCTTACGGCGTCACTACGAACAATCGCCCGATGCGCAGACACTCTCCCCGAGGCACATGGATGCCTTGCTCCTGCCGGTTCAGGGGACGACCTATAGAGACCTGTCAGCTCTCTATGGCGATCTTCGCCAGGTTGGGATACGTTTTCAAAAGCCCCTCAGGGACTCGTTGCTTCTGCCCGCTGACCATCGCCTTGAGTTCGATGGCGTTGGCCAGCTCGGCCCCCCGGTAATGATTATTCGCGATCACGGTCAGCGACTCGAAGGCCTTGCCCAGAACGTCGAGACGCTCCTTGATGGCGGCGAGTTCCTTTTCGTCGTAGAGGTAGTTATAGACCTCGTCCCGTCCGGCCTTGCTGAACCACTTCTCGGCGTTGCGCCCGTGCATGCGGAAGTAGCCAGCCCTGCCGACCGTGCAGTGTTGCAGATTGAAGGATTGCGACGACGTGGGATAGTCGAGATTGGTCACCGTCACCCCGAGCGCATCGAGAAACTCCAGCGAGGCCGGCTTCTCCCACGACTTGTGTCGCAGTTCCAGAACGACGCGGAAGGCGTCCTTGAAGTGCCCGACGATCCTGCCGACGTGCTCGCGATTCGCGGGATTATCCGTGAAGTCGTAGCGGAACTGGGCCAGCAAGTGCTTGAGTTTGCCGGCTTCCAGCATCGGGCCAAACCCTTCATGGAATTGCTTCACCACGAGCGCGTCGATCTTGCCCTCGTGCGTGAAGCTCTGGTGCAGCTTGGCGGTGAAGAAGAACCCCGCCCGCCCTGCGGTGCGTTCGAGCCACGACCGCGTCATCCCCTCGACGGGCGGCCGATAGAACGTGTTGTTGACCTCGATGCAATCCACGAATCCGCTGACGTATTCCAGGTGATCCGCCTTCGGGTCCGTATAGACGATCCCGTCCCAGTCGGGATATGACCACCCGGCGATACCGACATGCACAGGACAAGCCATCGTCGATTCCCCCTGGGTCGAGTTTCGACATTCGCGTTTTTCTTCTATTGGATGCCTGTCCGGATACAGCCCACGACCCGGCCCAGGATGCGAACATTCTTGTCGAACTGCTTGATATAGCGGGTCTTGTAGCCAGCCCTGCGATTGGCAGGCTTCAGGGCAATCCGGTCTTTCTGGATGAACACCCGCTTGACCGTGGCTTCATCGTCCAGGAGCACGATCCCGATCTGCCCATCGTCGAGGGTCGAGTCGCCTCGGACGACGACATAATCGCCGTCCAGAATCCCTTCATCGACCATACTGTCTCCGGCGACCTTGAGCAGAAACATCCCGTTGTCCCGCCCGAACAGCTTCTCGACGGTCATATACCCCTGGATATTCTGCTGGGCCAGAATGGGAGTTCCTGCCGCTACCCGCCCAAGGATGGGGATCCCCTCGGTCTGGCTGCGCTTTCGGGCATACTCCTCAGACAGGCGAATTCCCCGATGTCCGACCGAATCCACCAGGTATCCCTTCTTCCGGAGGTAACTGACCAACTGATACGCCGCATTCTGAGCCAGTCCGAAGTGATCCGCGATCTCCCGCTGACTTGGCGGGGCATTCTGGTCCAACCGGGCCTCGATGAACTCCAGTGTCTGCCGCTGTTTCGCTGTCAATGGCTGCATGATCGACTCCTTCAATTCAACCTCGCCCATAGTATGTATGTTTGACCAATCTGTCAACGAGAATTTTTGCGATTTCTGCAAATTTGTGTCGCGGAGAGAAATCCGGGAATCATAGACGCGACCGCAATTCTATTCGTTCACGAGACTGCTGATTGCCCCAGGAGTAGTTGATGACCAGCCGGCCTTCGTACTGGCAGAAATCGATGTCGGAGTTGTTGATGTTCTTGGCCTTGGCGATGCGCTGACGCTGCTCGTCCGCACCCACTCGCAGCGGTACAATCGCTCGTGGAACACGATGGGCGTGGTCTCCACCAGATCGCAGTCGATGGTTCCGAGCTTGCGGATCAGCGGTCGGCCCTGCGGGTCCACCGGTCCGGCGGATGCAAGGGCCGCCGTTGCGGTTATGGTCCGACCCGCGATCCGACACCCGGCACGGACTCTATGGCACGACCTTCTCGGTGTCAATCTCCTTGTCCTGGCGGCGGACAGAGGGTATAAGATAAAGCAGTGCAGGTGGTATGGATGAACCCCTTTGGCTGGGCTGGGGCATGGGTGGCAAAAGGCAGACATCGGTGAAGCCGGGACTCTCGGATGCGGCGCTGTGCCGGGTGGTGATGAGCAAGAGCGGCACGAGAGCTGCGAAGGTCGTCCCGCCGGCGGAGGTGTATACCGCAGCCTGGGTCCGGCTCAAGTGCCAATACGGCTGCGACGGGTACGGGCAGTGCCTGACGTGCCCGCCGTTCACCCCGACGCCGGACCAGATGCGAGAAGTCCTCGACTGCTACCGACGAGCGATCCTGATCCATTTCTCGCCCGAGGCACAGATCAAGCCAACCGTAGCGGACCTGGAGCGGGAGGTCTTCCTTCGCGGAGCCTGGAAGGCCTTTGCCCTTGGGGCCGGGCCCTGCTACTTCTGCAAGTCCTGCATCCTCAAGCCGGGCCAGTGCCTCCACGCCCATCGGGCCCGACCGGCCATGGAGGCCTGCGGAATCGACGTCTACGCGACGGCGAGGAAGGCCGGCTTCGAAATCGACGTGGTGCGAACGAGACAACAGTGCCCGGATTACTTCGGGCTGATCCTTGTGGATTGACACCTTTATCAGCTTTGGGAGCATCCTTATGGACAAGAGTAGCATGGTTTCCGGGTGTGCGTGCTGCATGCTGAATCGCCGGCGGTTCCTGGCGGCCGGGTGCGGCGCGGCGTGCGCAGGCGCTGCGGGACTGCTGTCGAGTGCGAGTCCGCTGTTCGCAGCCTCCAGCGGCAAGAAGATGCGGATTCGGATCGTCTATTCGCTGCACGCGCCGGTGCAGCCGGGCCCGGATTGGCCGAACAAGGGTTTCGATTTCCGCCCGATCATGGATCGCGTCAGCACAGGCCTGGCGAAGTCGTGCCCGCAGTTCGAATTCGTCTCTTCCATGGCCACCGGGGCCGATCAGGCCAAGAAGATCCTCGAAGACGACCAGTCCGCCGGCATCGACGGCTACGTCGTCCAGCAGCTCAACTGCTGGAACCAGGTCGTGCAGACGATTGCGACGTCGGGCAAGCCGGTGCTGTATGTGGACTTCCAGTACGGCGGCAGCGGCGGATTCCTCGTGTACACCGCGGGTTTCCTGCGCAGCCAGACGCCCAACGTCGGATTCGTGGCCTCGTCGCGGTTCGAGGACCTGGTCGAAGCGGTCAACTGCTTCGACGTGGTCCGCAAAGGCGGTTCAGTCGCGGACTTCGTCGCCGCGACCGCCAAGGCGAGGACCGGCCGGACTCCCAAGACCGGCGACATGGCCTGCACCCCCGATTCCTTCAAGACGCTCTCGACCCAGGAGTGCCTCCAGCGGATGAAGGAGTCAAAGATCCTCGCGGTCCGCGATCAGAACTCCGGTCCCGCGGACTCGCTCCTGGGCATCCCCATGGAGCGAGTATCGTTCGCCGAGGTCAACGAGGCCTGGAAGGCCGCGGACAAGGACGAATCCCGCGCCGTCGCCAACCAGTGGCGAAAGAACGCTTCCGCCGTGATCGACATTTCGCAGGAGACGCTCGACACTTCCGCCGCGATGTACCTGGGCATGAAGGCGGTGCTGAAGAAGCACGGCGCCAACGCCATCACGATCAACTGCCTGGGCGGCTTCTACGGCGGGCATATCCACGCCTATCCCTGCCTGGGCTTCCACGAGCTGAACAACGAGGGGCTCATCGGCGCCTGCGAGTGCGACACGCGCTCGACGGCGACGATGGTCACGCTGACGGCGCTGACGCAGGGCCGGCCCGGCTACATCTCCGACCCGGTCATCGACACCACGAGACGCCAGATCATCTACGCCCACTGCGTGGCCTCGAACAAGGTCTTCGGTCCCAAGGGCCCGACGAACCCGTTCACGATCATGACGCACTCGGAGGACCGCGACGGCGCGTCCGTGCGGTCGATCCTGCCTCTGGGCTACATGACCACGACCATCGAGTTCGAGCAGAGCCGCAAGGAGATGCTCTTCCACCAGGGCAAGGCCGTGGGGAACGACCCGGACGACCGCGCCTGCCGGACCAAGCTGGCGGTGGAACCCGTCGGGGACATCGAGAAGCTCTTCACTCAGTGGGATCAGTGGGGCTGGCACCGCGTCACCTGCTACGGCGACTTGAAAGAGCCGCTCTTTGCTCTGGCCGACGCACTGGGCTTCAAGGTCGTCCAGGAAGCATAACCATCTGCCTGCGGGCGCAAGACTCCGAGCATATCTGTGAAGACCGCCGGGGGCGAGTGCCGTACAATACGGCCTCATCGCCCCCGGCGGGTTTGTTTGCGCACAGCCGATTCCGGTTGGCATTTCTTTGCAATTACGCGTTTACTCAACCGCCTCTGGATCGCTATAATGGTAGGTATGGGCATCATGCGAGTCATCTATCCGACGCAGCAAGGGTCGGACGGATCTGTTTGGGTTCGACCAACAACAGGCAAGGCGCAACACCGTCACTTTCTTCGGCAGGAGGACCGTCATGGGCAAGAGGATGATTTGTCTGGCGATCGTGTTGGCAGCAGAACTGGCGGTCCCCGCCGGAGCTGATCTCGTAGGCTACTGGAAGCTGAACGACGGCCAGGGCGCCGCGTTCTGGGATGAGACCGCCTTCTGGCATGACGGCACCATCAACCCGGCTAACGAGAGCCAGGTTCGATGGACGACCGACGGGTACGAGGGCGGCGCCCTGGAGTTCGTGACTGCCACCGGGCCGTTCACTCTGTGCGATGTAACGATGCCCTCGGGGATGCTCGATGTCTCGCAGGCGTCCTATTCGCTCTGGATGAAGATGCCGACGGTATTCCAGGCGTGGGGGATCATCTTCGTGATGATCGGCTCGGCGGACGACCACAGTCTCGAGCCCGACGGAGCGGCGGATATCTTCGTCGGTCGGCCCATCTGGTTCGGCACCAGCGGCGCCAAGCTCAACGACAATCAATGGCATCACGTCGCGGTCGTCTATGACAGCAGCATCAGCACGATCAAGATCTACGTGGACAGTCGCCTGGCCGCAAGCTCCGCAGGCAGCCTGTCCGATGCCATTTCCACGGTTCGCATCGGCGGCCCCCGCTCCGACGGACGGGCCCAGTGGCGTCGATTCATCGGCGTGCTCGACGAGGTGGCCGTCTGGAATCACTCCTTGAGCGCCGCGGACGTTGAGAACGTGTTCTGGGTCGGTCCCCAGTGGCTGCGCTACGCGACGAATCCACAGCCGGCCGACGGGACGACGGTTGGTTCGACGAGTCCGACGCTCACCTGGACGCCGGGCGAGACCGCGGCTGAGCACCACGTATACGTTGGCCCGAGCGAGGCGGACGTCTGGAATGGCACAGGCGATGCCGACCAGGGTGTGACTGGCGACGCCTCCTTCTCTGGCTATCCCTGGGAATTGGGCAAGACCTATTTCTGGCGGGTCGATGAGGTCGAAGCCGACGCCGTCACTGTGTATCCCGGCGCCGTCTGGAGCTTCACCGTCTCCGCGAAGCTCGCGTCGCTTCCGGCCCCTGCCGACGGCGCGATTCTCGTAGATCCGAATGTCACGCTGAGCTGGACGCCGGGGTCGGGGGCGGTCTCGCACAGCGTGTACCTTGGCACAGACCCGAGTGCTCCGGCGCCTGTGTCGCAGAATCAGACGGCAGCGACCTACGGCCCGATCCAGCTCGAACTCGGGACACGTTACTACTGGCGAGTGGATGAATTCGACGGCGCCGAGACCCATATCGGCGACCTGTGGAGCTTCAAGACGACGCCGGACATTCAACTGACCGACCCGAATTTCGTCGGCTGGTGGACCTTCGATCAGGACGAGAACGGGATCGCCATCGACTGGTCGGGCCACGGCAATCACGGCCGGACTTTGGGCGACCCGAACCGCGTCGAAGGCTACAACCTCGGCGCCCTGGCCCTCGACGGCGTGAACGACCGCGTCGAGGCGCCCCAGGTCATCACAGGCGACCTTACACTGATGGCTTGGATGAAGACCAGCACGGCGGGACCCGCCGGCACGACGGGCCGAGAGGGCAACGGACTGCTCTGGTCGGACCACGCCGGCGGCGGCGACCACTTCACCGTGGCTGTCGTCGGGACCAAGCTGGCCTTCGAGACCGGTCCCGGCGGCAATCCCACCACGTTCTCGAATCGGGACGTAGTCACCGGGGAATGGGTACACGTGGCCGTCACCAGGCTGGACAGCTCCAGCGAGGTGCAGATCCTCGTCAACGGGACCGTGGATGCGACCGGGACGCACTCGGGCGACAACAACGTGGGCTCCAATCCCCTCATCGAGATCGGCGCCAACACGCTGGACTCACGGTATTTCACAGGTCTGATCGACGAGGTCCGTGCGTACAACCGCGTGCTGACGCAGGTCGAGATCGTGAACGCCATGCGCAGCAATCTGACGCTGGCCTGGAATCCGAGTCCGGCCATCAGCCAAGTGGTCGATTTCCGGTATGACCGGCCGTTGAGCTGGTCGGCCGGCGATGGGGCGGCCCAGCATGATGTCTACTTCGGAACCGACAAGGCGGCGGTGCAGACCGCGACGCCTGAGACCGCCGGGATCTACAGGGGCCGCCAAACCGAAACGACATACGATCTCGCGGCGTCGCTCGCGTGGGATACGGTCTACTTCTGGCGAGTGGACGAAATCGCCCAGGACAGGACCGTCACCGCAGGCAACGTCTGGACTTTCGCGGTCGGCGACTATCTCATCGTGGATGACTTTGAGAGCTACACGGACGACATGAACGCGGTCGAAGCGATCTTCCAGACCTGGCTCGACGGCTATGATATCGCCGACAACGGTTCGCAGGTCGGCCACTGGGAGTCGCCCTTCGCGGAACAGACCATTGTCCACGGCGGATGCCAATCCATGCCCCTTCAGTATTCGAACAGCGGGGATGCCACGCGTTCCGAGGCCAGGCGGAACTGGACGTCGCCCCAGGATTGGACCGTCCACGACCTCGGCCGGTTGGTCCTCTACATACGGGGCCTTGCGGAGAACAGCCCAACACGGTTGGACGTCACCATCACGGACGCAACCGGCCGAACCGCCACCACAGTGAACGCGGACACGAGTATTACCCAAACGACCGACTGGGTCGAGTGGTCCATCGCGTTCAGCGACCTGGCGCCTGCGGACATGGCGAGGGTCGAGACCATGATCATCGGCCTCGGGGATCGGGCTAATCCAACCAACGCTATGGGCACGATCTATATCGACGACATTCAGGTGCGCAAGACTCGATAGGATTCGCGCGGCGGCTGCCCGCTCGAATCAACGGTCGGGCGTATCGTCGGTCCAGGCGACGGGGTAGATGACGACTCTGTCCGGAATCTGGGGCCGCGACTCGTGTACGGACTTCATTTGGCCCGCTATGACCTCCAGGTTGTTCCGATAGCCACGCAGGTTATCAGTGAGCGCCGTCCTCTCTCCACCGACGTTTGCCAGTGTGAACTCGATGTCGACGAAGCGATTCGCCTGCTCGCGGAGGTGCGTCGCCATCTTCTCCCGGGCCGCCGCACCCTGCAGGGCTACGGATTCCTCAATGAACATGATTCCCAGCTTCGAGATGACGGCGGGGACTCCCCCCCGCTGTTGTTGCTGGTACTCTTGAATGGCATCGATTCTCACGCGGATTCCCGCAATCTCGACCTGGGCCGCATTCCGCATTCGGTCCAGCTCGCCTATCGCGGCCTGTGCTTCCTCCAGCATGCGGTAGGGAATACTCTTTCGCAGTTCGTCCAAGGATTTCCCGGTGGCTTCGGCAAGTGTGCCAAGCTCGGAGAGTCTCTTCTCGGCTTCCGCAATCTGCCCTTCGGTCTTGTGTGTCAGTTTCTCCAGTCCGTCGATCTGGCTGTGGAAGTTGCTCACAGCGTACTGAAAATACGCCTGCGCCATCTTCTGAGCGTCCTCCAACGTCACGGCGTAGAGCCAGACGCGTGTGGAACCATTCGGATCAGAACGATCCCGCACCAGACTGCTTTGCCAGCCTCCACCGCCCATCGCTTCGTCGAGGACTTCCAGGAATGCTCTCTGACGCTCCGATAAGTCCGCTCGTAGTTCGACTGGAGGATGGAACGCTCGGCCCTCGAAAAGCGGCAGGAACCTGGTCGGGCCTGCGATCGGGATAGCCGCGGCGTAGCCTGGCTTGGCGTTGGCAAACCGACGCCACTGAGGCCCGAACCTCAACACGATGTCACGCGGCGAGAATGGCCCGTGTGCAGTGGGGATGACCTCGAACGCAAGCTGGATGGAGGCATCATTCGGTTCGCTCCCCCATGCAACCGAGCAAATGAGAACGAAGACCAAAGCGACCACAGTCTGGCGCATTCTGTGACTACTCATGCTGTGCATCTCCCAATTTCAACCCGTAGTTGGCTCTAATCGTTTCAGCCGCAGGCGTGTCCGCGTACTCGCGGAGGATGTAGCTGTATTGTCGCTGGACGATGGATTCTTGCCTTCGCACTGAGCGACGATCCGAGTGGCCGCGAGCAACTCCGCGGCCATGCCCGCCCGGTTCATGCGTCGCACCATGTCCTCCGGACGGATCGATGGCCGGCGTCCAGGGTGGTCCGAGAGGATCGATACCAGGACAGAGACCGCGATGACCACGCTCGCCGCGACGGCATAGAACCGGATGCGCCGTGACCTGCGTGCAGGGGCTGATTACGGACCGCCCAGATTGTCAGACCAGATCGCGTTCGCCAGTCCGAGAGATCGCTGCAACGCCGTCACGGCCTGGCGACATCGCTCACACGTAGCCAGGTGCCGGGCTACCACCTCGGCCTCGTTTTCAGGCAACTCGTCGTCAACGTAATCGACGATCTTGTCCGCGAACTTTTCACAGGGACCGTTCATGGCTCAATTCCTCGTTTCATGAGCTTTCGCGCCAGGATCAGCCGGGCCTCCCGGAGCCGGCATCGCACCGTGGAGGAGTTCCATTCCAGGACATTCGCAATCTCGTGCGATTTCATCTCACAGAAGTACCGCATGACGACGGCCTGCAACAACAACGGGTCGAGTTCGACCAGCGCCCGGCGGACCGCCTCGATCTCCTCGCCCAGACCCATGCGATCCGCGCCCTCACAGTCTCCTGCAAAGTCCCTGGCCATGTCCGGCCGGCGTTTGAGGATCCTCGACGCCCTGTGGCGGAACCGCCGGCGGTGTTCCGTCAGGCACCGATTCACCGTCGTCGTGACCAGCTATCGCACCATCACGTTTTCCTGCTCGAACCGATCCGCGTTCTTCAAGACCTGGACGGAGACATCCTGGAGGACATCGTCCGCATCGGCCCGATCCATGCCCATCCCCGCCGCGATTCGTGCCAGACGCTCCCGCTCCCGCAGGAACACGTCCACAAGACGGGGATCGGCCACTCCCGGTCCCGCGGGTCCTGCGTCCTCAACGGAATGTCGCTTGCGGTCTTGCACGGTACACATGCGTTCGAGCTCACTTCTCGGCCGTCTACCATGATAACGCGCGAGGCCGCCGCCCTGTTGGCGGAAAGAGCTTTTCTTTCTCGCTTATTGCCTCGCCCTCGCGGAATACCGGGGGTACATAACCGTATCTGTGTGCATGTGCTGGAGGTCCGCGGGGCCGTGGGTTGTCATTCCCGCGTAAGGCCTGCTCTCGACCCGATCGGGGGCGGGAATCCACTCCGCAGGTCGCGCCGGGTCCCAAGGCTCCTGGATTCCTGCTTGGCGCACGAATGACAGAGTCCGGACAATGCCTTGTCACTCTGCGGGAGGCAAAGGGATCCGTGATGCGCCCGGAATGTCGTGCGTGTGAAGATATTCTGGCAGTGGGTGCCACCGCCAAACTCGTTTGACGGTGCTGTTTCGGCAGCGTCGGCTCCTTCGAGACTCCACGGGCAAACGAGTTTGCCCGTACCACCCAGCGGTGCCCGGAAATCTGCCCAGACACGGAATGTCGTGCCGGGCTCTCGGGGTTTGACGCCGGCCGCCTGCCATGCGACAATGAAATACTCTGAGTGTTGAACCGCCGGCGTGGGACGACGTATAGCACCGAAGGACAGACAGTGCTTGGATCGATAGGCAAGGGGAGTTCCAATATGGCTGCAGAGCAGGCGACCGCGAAACCGAAGTACGATATCTCCATCATCCGTCCGGAGATGCGGGAGGAACAGTTCAAACTGCGGGGCGAGGGCTTCTCCCCCGGGCGGCTGGCCGCCATCCGAAAGGGACTTCGAACGTTGCACACGCTGGAACTCATGGCCCAGACCATCTACAAATTCCAGCTCACGAAAGAGCGGAGCCAGATGAACAACCTGCTGATCGCCGCGATGTGCAACGAGATGGGCCACTACCAGGACTTCCAGGTCAAGCTGTACGAGTACGGCTTTCGGCCCAGCATCTTGCGGGCGGCCTACTGGATGGTCGGATTCGCCTTCGGCTTCGGCTCCCGCCTGCTCGGCAAGAAGGCCGTCTTCAAGACGGGCGTCTGGGTCGAGAGCAAGGCGGTCCACCACTACGCCCAACTGCTCGAAACCATCGAATGGGACGACGAAACCCGCAAGGTGATCGAGAAGGACCAGGCCGATGAGGACGGCCACATCAGTCGATGGAAAGGGATGCTCCAAGCCGCGAGCTGAACCTCACGTCGCGTCTGATCTGAACAACCAGTTCGTAGTGACGCCGTAAGACGTTATCTGCTGCGCCGTTGGGGATATGCCCTCACGGGCACACCGCAAACTGCCCTGCCACGCCTGGACGCGATTCTCCTGTGAGGTTGACAATGACCCAGGGCAGTCTCATAATCGCCATCGATACGGGCAACGTGGCACATGCGTCCCATCCTTGTCGCGTCAAGCGAATGAGCATGACCGGGATGGCCCAGCCGCGTTACCCCTTCAGGAGCTGCGCTATGAGACGTGCCGTGGTCGCTTCGATTCTGACACTCAGCGTCGTCATTGCGTGCGGTTCTCAGGCCGCGGAGCCAACGGTGGACTTCTCCCCCCCGCTGCAGGAACAACAAATGCCCAGGGCCATGCACTCCGCGATGGCGCAGTTGCCGCGTATCACCGTCGGCAAGAGTAATGCGGACCTGATCGGCGCCGACAACCGAGTCCTCCAGGCGGCGGTCGATTATATCGCGACCCTCGGTGGCGGGCTCGTCGAGATCGGCGAAGGCGAGTACCTCATGCACGATTCCCTGCACCTTCGCTCGAACGTGACCGTCCGAGGGGTCAGAGGCAAGACGGTTCTGCGGAAGGCTGCGGGAGCCGTGTCCGCCCTGGCCCTCGACGGCGACTTCGGCGAAGAGCAGATCACGCTCCGCGACCCGAACGGATTCGCCGTCGGCTCCGGCGTGGCCATCTGGGACAGAAGCGCGGGCGGTTTCCACACCACCGTCGCGCGCATCACCGGGCGAACCGGCAACACCTTCGCCATCAGCAAGCCTCTGATGGCCGACTGCATGGTCCGCAACGACGCGAAGGCGGCCACCGTATTCCCCGTCGTCAGCGCCTATGACGCCGAGGGCGTGCGAATCGAGGACCTCGTCATCGACGGGAACAGGCAACAGAACATCCCGCTCAACGGGTGCCGTGGCGCGGGGATCTTCCTCTACCGGGCATTCGGCACGGTCATCAGCGGCTGTCTCGTCCGCAACTACAACGGCGACGGCATCAGTTTTCAGCAATCCAACGATGTCACCGTCCTCGATTGCATATCCGAGGAGAACGCGGCTCTCGGGCTCCACCCCGGCAGCGGCTCGCAGCGTCCGACGATCCGCCATTGCACCGCCCGGCGCAACGAAACGGACGGCCTGTTCCTCTGCTGGCGGGTGCGTCACGGCCTGTTCGAGGACAACCTGCTCGAAGAGAACGGCCAGTTCGGCATCTCCATCGGCCACAAGGACTCCGACAATCTGTTCCGGCGCAACACGTCCCGCCTGAACAAGCAGAACGGCCTGTTCTTCCGCGACGAGTCGCTCGGCATGGCCCCCCACCGCAACCGCTTTGAGGAGAACACCATCGAAAACAACGGCGGACCCGAGGTCCGCATTCGCGGCGAGGTCAACGACCTGACCTTCGTGAAGAACACGATCCGCGACGCGCGGGAAGAAACGTCGGTCGGAATCCTCATGGAGGAGAAGGTGGGACCCGTGCACTTGCAGGACAACACGATCCAGACGAAACAACAGGTCGAAGACAAGCGGACACCGGACCACAGGTGACAGTCCCGAGCAGGGTTTGCTTTGCTCTGTCACCCTCGCACAAAGCCTGCTCCCGACCAGATCGGGGGCGGGGGTCCAGGGTCATTCGAAAGGGTAGTGGATTCGGGCTTTCGCGGGAATGGCATTGGCGGCGACCTTGGGCGACAGGGCCTCTTCGCGGGAGGCCGGAAAAGGAGAACAGCATGGCATCCGTGAATCGTCGAGCGTTTCTAAAGGGTTCGCTGGGCACTGCGGCTACGGTCGCCATGCTGCCGCAGCGAGAGAGCCGCGCCGCCAGTGACAAGGTCGTCATCGGCGTGATGGGCGTGGGAGGCCGGGGTCGGCAAGTGGCCCAGATGTTCGCCTCAAGACCCGATGTCGAGATCGCCTGGCTTTGCGATCCCGACAGCAGACGCCTCGGACCCGCGAAACAGGCCATCGAGCAAGCCCAGGGCAAGGCCCTTCAGACGGCCCAGGACTTCCGTCGAATCCTCGACGACAAGGATGTCGATGCGATGATCAACGCGACGCCCGATCACTGGCACGCGCTGGGCACCATCCTGGCTTGCCAGGCCGGCAAGGATGTCTACGTCGAGAAGCCGCTGTCCCACAACGTCTGGGAGGGACGCAAGATGATCGAGGCCGCCCGCAAGTACAAGCGGGTCGTCCAGGTCGGCATGCAGACGCGAAGCGCGCCCTACGCCCGCGAGGCCGTCGAGCAGATCAAAAGCGGCAAGCTGGGCGACGTACACATGATCCGCGTATTCAACATGATGGAGCACACGCCGCGAAAGCCCGGCTCGGCGCAACCTGTGCCGGAAGGGTTCGATTACGACCTCTGGTGCGGACCTGCCCCCAAGCTGCCCTACAATCCGAGCCAGTGGTGGCTCAATCAATGGGAATACAGTTGCGGCCCGATCGCGGGCGACGCTATCCACCAGCTCGACCTGGCGAGAATGCTCTTCGGCGATAGGCCCTATCCCGATACCATCGCCTACACCGGCGGTCTCAAGGCGCTGAAAGACGGCCGAACGATCCCGGATACGCAGATCTCGCTTTACGAATACGGCGATTTCACGCTCGTCTTCGAGGCGGCGCTCTGGACCCCGTATATGAAGAAGATCGCGACGAACATTCGCGACGGCGATCTGTTCCCCGACTGGCCGTTCTGTGCGACGCGGATCGAGGTTCTCGGGGCGAAGGGCTTCATGTACGTCGGCCGTCACGGAGGCGGCTGGCAGATCTTCGGCTCCGACGACAAGGTCATCGAGTCCCGTTACGGCCGGCAGGGCGACAAGCCGCACCAGGACAACTTCATCGAGTGCATTCGCACAAGAGAGAAGCCCAACGCGGATGTGGAGCAGGGCCACTATTCCGCTCTGCTGTGCCACATGGCCAACATCTCCGGCCTCGTCGGCAACGCGAAACTCCGCTTCAATCCGAAGACCGAGACGTTCGTCGAGGCACCGGACGCCAACAAACACCTGAAGCGGACCTACCGGGATCCCTGGGTAGTTCCCGACACAGTCTGATCCGCCGGTCCATGCCCCGAGAAATCAGGGTGCGTCCTGCAGACAAATCGAAGCTCTTCGGGTCGCACGGCCAGAGGCCGTGGACTTACCGTGCATGAGGCCTTCTTCTACCGAGGGCAGCAGTTACTAAGCCCTGGAAACCATGTTCATTCATATACCGTTTCGGACACCAGAATCGTGGGTGCCGCCCCTCCTATGCGAAAACAAAGGATGCACACACCGGGCGGGGCTCGTTCGCCCATCTCGACACCGATAAAAGTTATACCACAATCGGGGGCCCAAGGCCAGGATGTCAAGGATCGGGTAAAACCAGCCAGTCGGATCGGGTTCAAAACCAGCCACT
>DAOQWL010000008.1:0-99054 GCA_035342095.1 Sedimentisphaerales bacterium
TTCTCTTGATACCACATCCACATTACCCGATCAAAAAGTGCGAAAGTTCACAGACTGAAAATGGCGGTATGGAAAGGATTGCCAGCAGGGCGACCGTGATGACGCCAGCCAGCCAGGAGCGAGAGTCCGGAGGAGTGGTGGGCAGACCCAGGATGTGCCGGACTCGCCCGAGCGTGGGCTTTCCATCTCGGCCGAATCCCAGGGCCAACCCAGGTTGTCTTGCGGCCAGATGGATTCTGCCTGCGTTCTCCAGTGCGGATGCATACGTCAGTCGCTCGCCCGTGGCCTCTACGGCCAGTTCATCGCAGCACAGCTCTCGCTCGGCACGCAGGCGATGAGACAGCCACCAGACCGCCGGATGGTAGAACAGCAGCGTTTCGACGACCCGCTGGGCCAGGTTGACCCACAGATCGAGTCGGCGGATGTGGGCCAGTTCGTGGGCGATGACGGCCTCCAGCATCTCCGGCGGCATCCGGGTCACCAAAGTGGCAGGCAGCAGCACCATGGGACGCAGGTAACCCAACGCCACGGCCTCCATCGCCCGCTGAGAGATGAACACCCGAGAGAAGCCCGGCATGCCCAACCTTCTGGTTAGCATCCCGATCCTTGCCGTGAGTTCGCGTGTCAGAGGCTCGGCGTTGCGGCGCCATTGGCGCAGGCCGAGAAATCCAAGCAGTAGACGCACGCTCAGGATCAGGACCCCGCCCATCCAGCCCAGCATCGCCCAAGGCAACGATGCCTGCAACACTCCATCGAGTCTCTCGTGGAGAGGGCGGTGGGCCAGCGGCGTGCCAATCACCGGGTTCCCGCCCTGGGACTGCACCGGCGTGAAGGAAGCGACGAGGGGACCGGGCGTCGCCGATTCGATCACAGGCGACGGAATCGCCGGCGTGGCGACAGGCTGCAAGAACCCGTTCATGACTGCGAGCGTGATCAGCGGACAGGCGACCATCGCGACAAACGCCACGAGACAGGCCGCGTAGCGGGGGTTACCTCGCTGGAGTCTCAGAAGTCGAACGACCACAGAGGCGATCATGGCCACCGCCAGACCCTGCCAGAGAAAGTGGACCAGGGTGAGACTCAAGCGGTGCCAAACGGGCTGGGAGAAGAACTCGACCACGGACATTACGCACCTCCCTTCTTGCGTGCGAACTCGGCAATCGTCTTTTGGATTTCGTCCAGTTCCTCGCTATCCGGCTTGGCCTGTTCGAGCAGGTGGGTCACCAGGACGCTGGCGGACCCGTCGAATACCCGACCGAGCAGGTCCTTCACGATCTCGGACTGTGTCCGGGCTTGGGAGATCCTTGCGGAGTAGAGAAAAGCCCGGCCCTTGGGCTCTGTTCCGAGCAGGCCTTTCTCGACCATGACGTTCATCAGGCTCATCACGGAGGTATAGGCCCTCGGGCGATCCTGATGCAGCGAGATCATGACCTCGCGAACGGTGCTTGGCCCTCGCTCCCAGATGACGCGCAGCACCTCCAACTCCGCCGGCGTCGGATTCTCCTGACGTGGTCGTGCCATATGAAAACCTCCCAATCCGTTCAGAGCAAGCGATTCAATTGCCAATCGACAGCCCAAGCTACTGCTTAACCAGTAGTTTGTCAACGGTAAAAACCGTAGATGGCGAATTTTTTCTTTCAGATCGAGATTTGCGGCCCGGGAGCAAAGCTTGCCGGTCGCAAGGGACCTGTGTAGACTGGCGATGACAAGGCAGGTTCTTCTTGCGAGGGACAATGCTATGAAGGGTATCTGGAAAAGCGTCATCTCTGTGGCTCTGGTGTTCGCAGGGTGTGCGTTCTGTGGTTCGCAGGCTGTTCCCGCGGATGGCTTGCCCCAGTCGGCTTTGGTTGTGGTGGCGACGCGCTACTTCACTGGGACACGCGCGGGAAACGGATTCGTCGTGGGCGATGGCACGCTCGTCGTCACCTGCGACCACCTGGTCAACGAGGCTTCCAAGACGGGCGCTCATCGATGCGAGGGGTTCGTCTCGGTTTTCAGTCCCTGTCTTGGACAGGCCTGTGACGCGAGGATTCTGGCAAGTGACGAGGGAGCCGACTTGGCGGTGCTGGAAGTGCCCTGGAAGGGACATCCCGCTCTGTCGCTCGCGAGCGCCGATGCCATCCTGGACGCGAATTCAGTCCGGGTCATCGGACTGTCCAGGGTCATCGACCGGCTGGAGGATTGGGATTCGGTGAACTCGCCGGAGCGTTTCGAGGCCCAGGGGGAAGTCCTCCCGGTTGCGTATGTCGGCGTCCGCGGACGCCTTCCTCGGCTCATCGCACTGAACAAAGCCGAAGCGGTTGGCTCCGGATGGAGCGGATCAGCCATCGTACTGCCGGACACGGGCGAGGTTGTCGGCTGTATTACTACGGTTCAGCGGAACTTCGAGCGGTTTCTCGGACAAGGAGCCACAGGGCCAACGGTGAGCCAGGCGCTCGGGCTGTTGGGCGATGGATTCGATAAGGGCCGCCTGCGTCGCACGGAGCCTTGTCTGGAGAGTCCTGCCGACGCAGGCGAAGCGTGCTCGCTGGCCCTGCGCACGTCGAGTTTGCAGCGGCCGCAGAAGTACGAGATGGCGATGGAGTCGGCGCGAGCGTTCATCCGCCTCCGTCCGGATTTGGGCTATGGGCACAGGATGCTGGCCTACGCTGCGGAAAGAGCCGGCCAGCCGGATGTTGCCAGTGAGTCGTACAGGCGGGCAATGGAGCTGGATCCGAACAGCCTTTCCACACAGCTCGTGTACGCGCAATTCCTCTCGGGCAATGGCAAGCCGGACGAGGCAAAGCAGATTCTGGAGCCTCTCTGGCGAGCCGGAAGGTCCCGCGGCCTTGTGGCAATCGGCCTGGCGAACCTGCTGGATGCACAGAAGGAGTTTTCGCGTTGCACCGAGATCTTGGCGGAGGCAACGCGCTCGGAGTCGAGAAATGCCAATCTCTGGCAAATGCTGGCGGCGTGCCGGGCACAGACGCAGGGACCCGCCGCTGCGATTGACCCGCTGAATCGGGCCGTCGAGCTGCGTCCCGAGGAAGGGCGGCCTCGCGGCATGCTGGCCCGCATTCTGGAAATGACGGGGAACCTGGACGAGGCGGAGAAGCATTTCCGCACGCTGCTGGACGTGGAATCGACCAATCCCGTCGTGTACTGCTGGCTTGCGGACTTTCTCTCCAAGCACCGACCCGAGGCCATGCAGGAAGCGTTGAGACTCGCGGAGAAGGCGCTCGATTTGCCCCCTCACCCGAGCCTGCCCAGGGAGAAGGTCGAGCAATTGACTGCCGCGATCCGAAGTCGAGTCGGAGTCAGTCCGCAAAACTGACAAGGAAGCCACTCGGTGTAGGAAGAGCTATTCTCCAGTCGCGGCAGGAGGGTCCGGACCATCTTGCCTTCCATCTTGCGGCTGGTCGGCGGGCCTGGAAATTTCCACTATGGCCTTTACTACCCGAGGACACAGGAGTATAGTAGTTGCCTCGGATATCTTATGGGCGCCCTGTGGCTCCCAAGCCAGGGAGGTTTTTCGTATGTCGATGAGAGACAAACACAGCTTGTACTGGGTGACGGCTCTGTTTCTGGTATTCGTGCTCGTCCTGAGCGTGCTGCACGGGTGCAAGCGGGAGAAGCCCGAGGCGAACCCGCCTGTCTCGCCGAACAGTGTGGCGACCAGCCGGGATGCCAAGACGCCCGCGGCGGACCCGATCCAGGCCGCGACGAACCTCTTCCGAGGGCCCAAGGCGAGCCTGCAGGCGATCATTGAGGCCTCCAAGCAGAAGTGGGACGCCGTGCTTCCAGACTCGTGGGGCAAGCCGGCGCCGGATTTCGCAGTGGCGGATATCGATGGTCAAACTCACAGGCTCAGCGACTATCGCGGCAAGGACGTCGTTTTGGCCTTCTGGGCCACCTGGGGCGGCTCCTGCAAGCTGCAAATCCCGCATCTGAAAGAACTTAGGGAAGCCTATGCGAAGGATAAGCTGGCGATTCTCGCGGTCTGTGCGGAGGACGCCGCCATTGTGAAGAGCTTCGTCGCAGAGCAGGGGATTACGTACACCGTTCTGCTGAGCACTGGCTCTCTCGCGGCGCCGTATAGCGAGATCGACGACTACGTGCCCAGTTGTCTGTTCATCGACGGCGAGGGCAATATCAAACTGGCGATCCGGGGGATCGTTCCCACCGCCGACGCCAAGGCGATCCTGCAGGCCCAGTAGGAGCAACGACAGGATTTTTTGAGGAAACACTGGACAGGGCAGCACGAGGCAGCTATACTGCTTGGTTTGCCGGTTTGTGCGGCTCTGAATTCGGTAACAGACAGCAAGAGGTACGGAACCATGGCACATAAAAAAGGACAGGGTGCTTCGAGAAACGGTCGCGACAGCAATCCGCAGTACCGCGGCGTGAAACTGTGCGGAGGCCAGGTGGCCAAGGCCGGAGCGATCCTCGTGAGACAATGCGGCACGAAGTTTTTCCCCGGGGAGAACGTGGGCATGGGCAGGGATTACACGCTCTTCGCGATGACCGAGGGAAAGGTGCAGTTCCACGGCCGTAAGGTCAGCATCGTCTGATCGACGCCGCGGAGTCGGTGTGATGTTCGAGGGATGGTCTCGGTTGGCCATCCCTTTTTTGTAGCCTTTCGCTCTTGTGCCCGATGCGCGGGCGGATCTCCCCCTCATGTTCGTCGATGAAGCCAAAATCCATGTCAGAGCCGGCGACGGCGGCCACGGCTGCATCAGCTTCCGCCGCGAGAAGTTCGTGCCCAAAGGCGGCCCGGACGGCGGCGACGGCGGCGACGGCGGCCACGTCTATTTCCAGGCCGTCGCGGATAAGGATACGCTCCTGGACTTTGCCGGCAAGCACCACTGGCGGGCGGGGAACGGCCAGTGCGGGGAAGGAAGCGGCAAATCCGGGCTCAGCGGTGAGGACCTGGTCATTCGCGTTCCGGCGGGAACGCTCATTTACGATACCGACCTGGACCTGCTTATCAAGGACCTCGACAAGCCGGGACTGAAGGTCCTGGTCTGTCGCGGCGGCAAGGGCGGCAAGGGCAACCGGGCCTTCGCAACCTCCACGAACCAGACTCCGCGGGAGTGTGAGACCGGAAAGACGGGCCAGGAACGGAACCTCCGCCTGGAATTGAAGCTGATCGCGGATGTCGGCCTGGTCGGCATGCCGAACGCTGGCAAGAGCACGCTGCTTTCCCGCTGTTCCGCGGCTCGACCCAAGATCGCGCCGTATCCCTTCACGACGCTGGAACCCGTGCTGGGGATCGTCGAGCTACCTGGGTATCGGCGGTTCCTGATGGCCGACATCCCCGGCCTGATCGAAGGCGCCAGCGACGGCGCCGGGCTCGGACACGATTTCCTCAAGCACATCGAGCGGACGCGAATCCTCGTTCACATCCTCGACGTCATGCCGCTGGACGGCACCGATCCGGTCGCCAACTATGGTGCGATCCGCAACGAACTGGCCAAGCACAGCGAGGTCCTCGCCCAGAAAGACGAAGTGGTTGTCGCCAATAAGATCGACCTCGACCCTGACGGCAGTCAGCTCAAGGACCTCCAGGATCGGCTCGGCCACAAGATCGTCCCAATTTCCGCCGCTACCGGCCAGGGTATCCGCGAACTGACCGAGGTGCTCTGGCGCAAGGTCCGTGGACAGGACCAACAGTAGGGCGACGGAGGCGAACAGTCGGCTGGTCTTGATGCTGCTGCAACCCCTCTTTCCGGCGGTCACGGACCTGCCGGCAGACCCCAAACGCTGGATCACGTGTGCCCAAAGCACCGCAGACCTGGCGATACGTTGACAACTCGCTGGAAATCAGATAGGACAATCGTTGTGAATGTAATTGCTGTGGATATCGGGAACACGAACATTGGCGTCGGACTCTTCCTGGACGGGAAGGAGGACTTCATCCGCTCCATCGCCGGCCGGTCGGAGGAGGATCTTCGCGAGTGCCTGATCGGCGCCTGGGCGAAGATCCCGGTCCTCGAAAGCTCCAGGGAGCGGAAACGCAACGGCGTGATCGTCGCCAGCAGTGTCAAACCTGCGTGGACCGATCTGGTCCGCCGGATTGCCAGCGAGGACCTCGGGGAGAAGATCCGCGTGATCGGGGAAGACGTCCCGCTGCCGATCTCGACGTGGGTGGACGAGCCGAAGAAAGTGGGTACTGACCGCATCGTTGCCGCCGCGGCGGCCTATGATGTGGTCGAGGACGCGGTTGTCGTCGCCGACTTTGGCACTGCGGTGACCATCGACCTGGTCGACGAGCATGGCGTCTTCCTGGGCGGGGTCATCTGCCCGGGTTTCGAGATCAGCTCGCAGGCGCTGAAGGACAACACCGCCCAGCTTCCGAAGGTCACCGTCCACCGTCCGGACGGGCCCTTCGGCAAGAACACCGCGGATGCGATCAACTGCGGCCTGTACTACTCGATCATCGGCGGGATGGAGGAGATCATCCGACGATACGCCGAGCAGATCGGGCGCTGGCCGCAGACGATCATCACGGGCTCGGCCGCCGAGACGATCAAGGACGACTGCCCGTTTGTGGACAATTACGTCCCGCACCTGGTGGTCAAAGGCATCGTCCTGGCTTACATGAAGTACATTGAGGAAAAAAGCGAGATGGTCTGACCATGGCTCCCATTGCGGCAGTGATGACCGGCCGGGGCGCGGGGGCCATCGCCACGATCCAATTGCTGGGCGATTCGGCCGAGACGGTCTTGCGGGCGGTCTTCCGGCGGGCGGACGGCAGGCCCCTCGAACTGGCGACCGGCCAAATCCTCCTGGGCAATGTCTTCGAGGGGGAACAGGTCATCGACCAAGTCACGGTCGGCTGCGAGGGCCCGAACACGTTCGCCATTCACTGTCACGGCAACCCGCTGATCGTGGAACGGATCATGGATGTGCTCCAGCGTCGCGGCGTGCAGCCCGTGCAGGCGGAGCGACTCCTCGCTCAGGTTCTGACGGGACGAGGACCGCAAGACTCCATCCACGTGGAGGCAACGCTGGCCCTGACGACCGTCAGGACCGTCGAAGGGGCACGGATCGTTGCCAACCAGGCAGCCGGCGGCCTGTCGGCTGTTGTTCGGCGATGGCAGGCCGATCTCGATTCGATACCCCTGGAACGAATCGCAGGCGAGGCCAGGCAGATCCTGCACGACAGTGACACAGCGAAGCTGATCCTCTCCGGCTGCACCATTGTCCTGATCGGCCCGCCCAACACGGGCAAGAGCACCCTCTTGAACGCCCTGGCCGGTCGCGAGAAGGCGATTGTCACGGAGGTCCCGGGCACGACGCGAGACTGGGTGTCCGTGGAGATTCACATTCCGCCGCTGGCGGCCACGGTCATCGACACCGCCGGCTTGGATCTCTCCCTGGCCGCTTCCGGCCGGATCGATCAAGCCGCCCAGCACAGGAGCGTCGAAGCCCTGCGCCTCGCCGACCTCGTTCTGCTAGTTCTGGATGCGAGCGAGTCCGCCGACCAGCTTCCTGCGTTTGTTGCTGACCTTCTCGTCGGCCGCCGGGTGGTCTGTTTGTTCAACAAAGCCGATCTCCCGCAGTGCCTCGACCCATCGAACCTCCCCGAGCATCTGCGACTTGTCGTCCGCATGAGTGCAAAGCGGGAAACTGGGATCGAGGACCTGATTCGAGCGATTCACTGCGCGTTGGGTTTGCAGCGTGTCTCTCTGGACACAGCGGTAGTATTCACCGAGCGGCAAGGGATCCTGCTTCGGCGACTTGCACGGACCCACTCCCGCGACGAGGCGATCCATCTTCTCGCGGGACTTCTCCATGGGGAAGTCGAGTGACGGGCCTGGCTGAAGTGCCCGGATGGCCAGGGACTCTCATCTCGCTTGGCAGAAGGAGTGGAACGCTGGTATAATGCAGTCATGATTACGCAAGCTGACCGACAAGCCATCCGGGACATCTGCCGGAGATATGGTGCTAAAAGGGCCCTGCTGTTTGGCTCCAGCCTTGACGCAAGTCGGATGGCCCACGACATCGATCTTGCGGTCGAGGGGGTCTCTCCGAAGGACTTCTTCCGCTTCTATGGTGATCTGATGTTCGCGTTATCCAAGCCGGTTGATGTCGTGGACCTGTCGGGCCAGTCCAAGTTTCTGGATTTGATTCGACGTGAGGGGGTACCCCTGTATGGCTGACCTTCGGGAGCGAGTCGAGTCCGAGTACGAGGCCATCTGTAGGACTACGGATGCCATGTCATCGGCAAGTCGTCTGACGGAGTTGTCGGTTCTCGAACTCGCCGGCGTCGCTACCTTGCTGCACAATTTCTACAACGGAATCGAAAATATCCTTAAGCAAGTTTTCCTGGCGAAGGGCATCTCAATCCCCGAAGGGCCCGCCTGGCATCGGGATCTGCTAACGGCGGCCCAGGAACACCAAGTCCTTTCACAGGCCACGGCGGAGCGATTGAGGCAGTTCATGGCATTCAGGCATTTCTTCAGTCATGCCTATGCCCTGGACCTGGATCCAAAGAGAATGGAACCTTTGGCTGCCGATGCTGCGGGTGTATTTCAGGCAGTCGCACACGACGTTGACAGACTGCTCTGAAGGAAGTCGGTGTTGTCTGCCCCGTGGGTAGTCAACGGATGTGGTTCTTCTCACGGGAGTGGCCCACCTGTCGATCCGGGCTGGCCAAGTTACTCGAACGGGCGGTCGAGGTCGAAGTCGGGGAGGTAGCGGCGCCGGCTGTCGAGATCCTGGATGAAGGCGTTTTCCAGGCCCAGTTCGATCGCGTAGTCGGTGACCTCGTCGTACTCACAGGCAGTCAGGGTGCGATTGATCTCGGGACAGCCAGCGGCGCGGTGCTGGGGGGAGTACTGGGACATGATGCTGACGTGCGTGTCCCGTGACAGGGACGCCAGGAAGGCCAGGCAGTTGCGACTGTCGTCAACGCAGGCGGGCAGGACCAAATGACGGACCAGCAGGCCGCGACGCGCGATCCCATCTCCATCGAGTTCCAGATGGCCAACTTGGTCGAGCATTTCCCGCAGCACCTCAAAGATGACGTCGGTGTAGTGGGCGGCGCCGGAGTATCGTTCGCCCAGGTCGTTGGAGAGGTACTTGATGTCGGGCAGATAGATGTCCACGAGGCCGCGAATCTGACGCAGCGAGTCCACGGAATCGTATCCATTCGAGTTGTACACGATGGGGATGGCCAGTCCTCGCTCCCTGGCCGCGACGACGGCGTCGGCTGCCTGGAAGACCACGTGGGAAGGGGAGACCAGATTGATGTTGTGGGCGCCTGCGTCCGCGAGACGCAGCATCTCGCTCGCGAGCTCATCCGTCGTCAGGGTCTGCATCTGGCCCGGCAGGAAGTCCTGGCTGATCTGGTGGTTCTGGCAGAACACGCAGCGAAGGTTGCAGCCCGCGAAGAAGATGGTCCCGGAGCCCCGCGTCCCGGAGATCGGAGGCTCTTCGCCGAAGTGTAGGCCGGCATAGGACACCTGCACGTCCGCTCCGATCCGGCACCACCCGGTCTTGCCTTCGAGACGGTTGACGCCGCACTTCCGCGGGCAGCACTCGCATCGCACCAACTGTTCTGCAAATCGCCGACTCATACGTCGGCGATCATACCACAGACCTCGGGACTGACCGCCGGCTATTTTCTGCGTCTGCCGGTACAAACGGCCCGATCGGCGTGAAGATTGGCCTTGCTTCTTGGGCGACGTTATTGTAGGCTGTCTCCTCTGGCTTACAAAATTGTAGGCTCAAGGCTTCTGGTACTGATGGACAAGGCACGATGAAGGCAACCTTTGCGACGGAAGTGCAGCTTCTCAGCGATATCGCCAAGGCGTTCGCGGAGTCGCTGAACTTGGAAGAGACCCTCAAGAGCATCCTGACCCTGCTGGACACGCACATGAAACTCCAGCGGGGAACGATCACCTTGCTGGACCCCGACACGGAGACGATCAACATCAAGGTCGCCCACGGGCTCAGCGAGCGGTCGAAGAGCCAGGGCAGCTACAAGGTGGGCGAAGGGATTACCGGACGGGTCGTCCAGACGGGCGAGGCCATCGTGGTTCCGGATATCTCGAAGGACCCGCGGTTCCTGCACCGGACGAAATCGCGGGACACGACCGTCGGCCACAAGGTCGCGTTCTTCTGCGTTCCCATCAAGCTGGAGGGACGGACGGTCGGCGCCCTGAGCGTGGACCGCCACGCCGGACGGGCCGACGATTTCGACGCGAACCTGCGGCTGCTGAACATCATCTCGACGATGGTTGCCCAGGCGATCAAGCTCAACAAGATGGTGGAGTCCGAGCGGGCGATGCTCCGCGACGAGAACGTTCGTCTGCGGCGGGAGCTCAAGACGCGATTCGCGGTGAACAACATGGTCGGCACGAGCAACGCGATGCAGGAGGTCTACCGCCTGATCGAGCAGGTGGCCGACAGCAACGCGACCGTCCTGATCCGCGGCGAGAGCGGGACCGGCAAAGACCTCGTCGCCCACGCGGTGCACTACAACAGCTTGCGGGCGGACAAGCCGTTCATCAAGGTCAACTGCACCGCTCTGCCCGAGACGCTGCTCGAGAGCGAGCTGTTCGGGCACGAGAAGGGGGCCTTCACCGGCGCCATCGAGCGAAAGCTCGGACGGTTCGAGCGGGCTCACGGCGGCACGATCTTCCTCGACGAAATCGGCGACTTCCCCCTGAGTCTCCAGGTCAAACTGCTGCGGGTGGTCCAGTTCCGCGAGTTCGAACGCCTCGGCGGCAGCGAGACGATCAAGGCCAACGTCCGCGTGATCGTCGCGACGCACAAGAATCTCGAGCAGCAGATCACAGACGGCGCCTTCCGCAGCGACCTGTACTATCGGATCAACGTCTTTCCGATCTACCTGCCTCCGCTGCGGGAGCGAAAGGACGACATCATGCTGCTGGCGGACCATTTCCTGCAGCACTTCGCGAGAGAGAACGGCAAGCCGATCACGCGGATCTCGACGCCTGCCATCGATATGCTCACCCGATACCACTGGCCCGGCAACATTCGCGAGCTCGAGAACTGCATCGAGCGGGCGGTGCTCGTCTGCGAGGACGATGTGATCCGCAGCGAACACTTGCCGCCCTCCTTGCAGATGATCAACAAGAACGACAGCACCGCCAAACCCGCATTCACCGAGATCATCGCGAACAAGGAGCGCGAGCTCATCGTGGACGCTCTGAAGAAGTGCGGCGGCCAGCAGCGCAAGGCCGCCGTAGAGCTGGGCATCACCGAGCGCATCCTCGGCTACAAGATCAAGAAGTACGCCATTCACCCCAAGTACATCTGAGAATCCTGTGGCTTCGACCCGGGAGACGTCCGGGGCTTTCTTGGGGGAGGCAATTCGGGTCTCCCTGGAGCCTTCGGGACTACATATTTGTCGCTGCATGGGACTGTTGCCACGTTTTTGTATGTGACGGCGGTGTGTTCCTCCTTTGTGCGACAATGCTGTAAGGTCTTTAAGAATCTATACTTGAGCCTTGTTGATGATGTTGGTTGTGTTCTGGCACACCGTTTGCAAATGTATCGTAGTCCCGGCCGGTGGATCGGGCCGGACTGATCGGGGTGGACGGTATCGTCCGCGTGGGAGCAGGATCAACTTGTGGATAGGAGCATGGCAACGATGTTGAGAAGCAGATGTTTGTGGTGTGTGGCGGCGATGATGGTGGGGACGGTTTCTGTGGTTGTGGCCGATGATGGGCCGGCGCTCGGCGTGACCGCCGATCTGTTCAGCAAGTACGTCTGGCGCGGACAGAACGTAGTCGATGACTGGGTGCTCCAGCCCGGAGTCAGCGCCGGCTACAAGGGTTTTACCGGGTCGATCTGGGGCAATGTCGATCTCACGGGCGAACTCGTGGACGATTGGGAGGTCAGCGAAGTCGATTACGCGGTCGATTACAGCAACGTGTTCCCGGGTCAGGAGACGTTCGCCTACTCGGTCGGCGCGATCTACTACGATTTCCCCAACACAGGCTGGAATGCGACGAGCGAGGTCTATGGCGGGTTGTCGGCGGATGTACCGTTCTCCCCGGCCGTGAAGTGGTTCTATGATTTCGACGAGGCCGACGGCAGCTACATCCAGTTCTCCATCGGGCACACGATCGAGAAGATCGCCTCCTGGACGGAGAAAGACTACTGCGGCCTGTCGCTCGGCGCGAGCGTGGGCTACGCGACGGACAATTACAACGACTTCTACTTCGGGGTGGATGACGGCGCGATCAACGATCTGACGTTCTCGGTGGGCGTGCCGTTCTGCTTCGGCTCGCTGACGATCAAGCCGAGCATCGGCTACTCCGTGATGATCGACGGCGACATCCGTGAGGCCACCGACAAGAGCGACAATCTCTGGTGTGGCGTCGGCGCTGCGTACAGCTTCTGACGCCGGGGTATGCTGGCCGGCGAGTCAGGACAGGGGAAAACCACTCACACGGTGACGCAACTGCCTGGCGCAGCTCCTACGGGCCGGCTACGCAGCTCGTGGGGAGTCTGTGCCGGCAGTTGCTCGGGAGACCGTGACTGGGGACCAAAGGGACGATACGAAAGGTCAGGTTCGGGGTCATGAACAGAGGCAGAACAACGGAACTGAAAGGGTGTCGGGGTTCGTTGGCTGTGAGACCGGGCGGGTTGGCAGGGGGGCTCATCGAAGGGCGCCTTGTGCGCGGGGGCGGACCCGCCGGGCTCGGGCCGACAGGACCCCAAGGTAAACAGAGCGGGGCCGTCGGGGGGCGGCCCTCTGCAGTGCGGGCTCTCGCGTGAGAGCGACAGGAACGGGGACGATATCCCGCGCCGCGTAGGCGCGAGGTCTGGCTGACTAAGGGTGGAAATGATGGATCCAAATGTCAAAGTCATTGTAGACACAATGTGGGTGCTGGTCACCGCGATGCTGGTGTTCTTCATGAACCTGGGCTTCGCGGCGGTGGAGTCGGGATTCGCCCGCGCGAAGAACACGGTGAACATCATGTCGAAGAACTTCGTGGTCTTTGCGGTGTCGTCGTTGGGATTTCTGCTGCTGGGCTGGGGCCTGATGTTCGGCAATGGGAACGGCCTGTTCGGTCTGGAGGGCCTGTTCTGCGCCAGTGGCGCCGACAACTCGCCGGCCACCGGCGACGCCTACCAGGGGGCCTATTCGGCGCTCTCCTGGACGGGCGTGCCGCTCTGGGCGAAGTTCTTCTTCCAACTGGTCTTTTGCGGGACCGCGGCGACCATCGTCTCGGGCGCGGTCGCGGAGCGAATCAAATACATCGCCTTCATCTTGTTCTCATTTGTCATGGCGATGTTCATCTACCCGGTCGTGGGGCATTGGGTCTGGGGCGGCGGCTGGCTCTCGAAGCTGGGCATGTTCGACTTCGCGGGTTCGACGGTGGTCCACAGCGTGGGTGGTTGGGCGGCCCTCGCGGGCGCGATCATCCTGGGCCCGCGAATCGGCAAGTTCGACAACGGCAACATCAAAGCCATCCCTGGGCACAACCTGTCGCTGGCGACTCTCGGCACATTCGTGCTGTGGTTCGGATGGTTCGGCTTCAATCCGGGCTCGACCATGGCGGCTGATCCCGGCGCGATCAGCCACGTCGCGGTGACGACGAATATGGCCGCCGCAGCGGCGATCATGAGCGCGACGGCTGCGTCGTGGATTCTGATGGGCAAGCCCGACTTGGGCATGACCCTTAACGGCTGCCTCGCGGGCCTGGTAGCGATCACGGCGCCGTGCGCCTTCGTAGGCGTGGGCAGCTCGATCGTCATTGGTCTGATTGCGGGCGTCCTCGTCGTGGTGGCGGTCATGACGTTCGACCGATTGCGGATCGACGACCCGGTCGGCGCGCTGTCCGTTCACCTGGCCAACGGCGTGTTCGGAACCCTTGCGGTCGGCCTGTTCGCGCAGGACAAGATCACCGGCACCGCAACGGGCAACGGTCTGTTCTTCGGCGGCGGCTTCAAGCTGCTCGGTGCGCAACTGGCGGCCGTGGCTTCTGTTGCGGTCTTCGTCTTCGGTTCTGCCGCGGTGAGCTGGCTGGTTCTCAAGGCGGTCATGGGCATCCGCGTCTCGCGGGAAGAGGAACTCCGCGGCCTCGACATCGGCGAGCACGGGAACGAAGCGTACGCGGGCTTCCAGGTGTTCACCACCGCGTGACGCGAAGACGAGAACTCTGGAGGATCCACGGGTCGCAGGCCCGATGCAGGAGATAGGAACATGAAACTGATTATCGCATATATTCAACCACACAAGCTCAACGACGTGAAACAAGCACTGTACAAAGCCGAGGTCTACAAGATGTCGGTGACGAACTCGCTCGGCTGCGGACAGCAGAAGGGTTACCACGAATCGTATCGCGGCGTGCCAATGGAGGTCAATCTCCTCCGCAAGGTCCGCCTGGAGATCGCGGTGAACGAGGACTTCGTCGAGCGGACGGTCGAAGCGATCATCGAGGGCGCCCGCACCGGCCAGATCGGCGATGGTAAGATCTTCGTCCTGGACCTGCCCGAGTGCATCCGCATCCGGACCGGAGAGCGAGGAGGCGCCGCCATCGGTTGACATCATGGGTTGCTACCTCATGACCATCACTTCTTGTGCCCGTCATCGGGCCAGAAGCAGGGCCCTGTTGCCAACGACAGGGCCCATTCTCCATTTGTCGGCCGGTGGTTCGTTTCGCTCACCCAAGCGTGGCAAGCCCGATCGCTGTCTCTGATAGCGTCCCTTGATGCGAAACATACAAAAGTGTAGTTGCGGGTATCAATATCTACAGGAATGTTGGCTCGCGGGATCGCAGCCGGCAGTTCTATCTGATTCTTAAGTCGTTGTGGATAAGGCACTTGTGTGTATTGTACCGTTTTGTGTGTGTCTGGCACGCGGTTTGTAAATCCACGCACGATATTCGTTGGCGTCCTTGCTCGCCTGGTGCGGGCAAGGAAATGGTTCAGATGGCAGATGACCCCGATCTGGGGAGGCACAGGAATGATGGCGTCTGGGAATCGGTATGTCGTGCGAGCGGGCAGGGTGGGCGGTCCAGGGCTTGTTGCCGCGAGTTGCGGAATCGTTCTGGGCATGAGCGGGATATCGCGTGCCTCCGAGCAGAGCGGGGCAGCGAAGCAATCGGATGATTTCGTAGTTCAAACCCAATGCATGTGAAAGGGAACAGAAATGAAGCTCGCAAAACACAGGGGCTCCCCTGACAAGGGTGGAGGCCGTCATGGCGAATTCTGTAGTACGCTGCGCCGCAGGGTGCAGCGGGCATTGGGTTGTGGGTAAGGCTTGTTGCGGCCGGCGGATTCTGCTGGGGATAGCCGGTTCGCGCAAGCCTTGCCCCTGTTTTCCAATGCCGTGATCTGGGCGCCCGGCGGGAGTTCGCCGCAGTGTCCGATCTCGGAAGATCACATCGCACTTGACCACGATATGAGGAGTTCCAAATGTCTGATAGCATAACAGGTGAATTCGGCCGCAACGTCTTCAATGAAGTGACCATGCGGGAGTGTCTACCCAAGAATGTATTCAAGTCCCTCAAGAAGACCCTGGACGGCGAGCAGCCGCTCGACCCGATTACCGCCGACGTGATCGCCAATGCGATGAAGGACTGGGCGATCGCCAAGGGGGCCACGCATTTCTGCCATTGGTTCCAGCCGATGACGGGTCTGACCGCGGAGAAGCACGACGCGTTCATCTCACCGAGGGCGGACGGGCGGACGATCATGGAGTTCAGCGGCAAGGAGCTGATTCGAGGCGAGCCCGACGCTTCCTCCTTCCCATCCGGTGGCCTCCGCGCGACGTTCGAGGCCCGCGGCTACACCGCCTGGGACTGCACGTCGCCCGTCTTCGTGAAGGAGGACGGCAAGAACATCACCCTATACATCCCGTGTGCGTTTTGCTCGTACACAGGCGAGGCGCTGGACAAGAAGACGCCTTTGCTGCGTTCGATGGACGCGCTGAACAAGCAGGCGGTCCGGGTCTTGAAGGCCCTGGGCGATATGACGACGACCCGCGTGACCGCGACGATGGGACCCGAGCAGGAGTATTTCCTGGTCGATCAGGCTTTCTACGCCAAGCGTCTGGACCTGCTGCTGACCGGGCGGACGCTGTTCGGGGCCAAGCCGCCCCGCGGGCAGGAGCTGGAAGACCACTACTTCGGCTCGCTGCATGAGCGGGTCGCGACGTTCATGAACGAGCTGAACAACGAGTTGTGGAAACTCGGGGTCACCGCCAAGACGCAGCACAACGAGGTCGCGCCCGCCCAGTACGAGCTGGCGCCGGTGTTCTCGACGATCAACGTGGCCGCGGACCACAACCAGTTGACGATGGACACGCTCCAGAAGGTGGCCCGCCGACACGGGTTCGTCTGCCTGCTGCACGAGAAGCCCTTTGCGGGCGTCAACGGCTCCGGCAAACACAACAACTGGAGCATGTGCACGGACACCGGTTTGAACCTCCTGGACCCGGGCGACACGCCGCACGACAACATGGTGTTCCTGGTCATGCTCTGCGCCGTCATCCGTGCGGTCGACAAGTACTCCAAGCTGCTGCGGGCCAGCGTCGCCAACGCGGGCAACGAGCACCGTCTCGGCGCCAACGAGGCGCCGCCCGCCATCGTGTCGGTCTTCCTCGGCGAGCAATTGACCGATATCTTCGATCAGTTGGCCAAGGGCGCCGCCAAGAACAGCAAGAAGGGCGGAACGATCAAGCTGGGTTCCTCGATCCTGCCTCCGCTGCCGAAGGACTCCACGGACCGCAACCGGACGTCGCCGTTCGCGTTCACCGGCAACAAGTTCGAGTTCCGCATGGTGGGCTCCTCGCAGTCCATCTCCGGCCCGAGCTTCGTGCTGAACACGATTGTGGCCGACACGCTGAGCGAAGTCGCCGATGTCCTGGAAAAGGCCGAGGACGCGAAGGGCGCCGCACAGAAGATCCTGCAGGATATCGCGATCAAACACGCGCGAATCGTGTACAACGGGGACAACTACACCGAGGACTGGGTGGCCGAGGCCGCGAAGCGGGGTCTGCCGAATATCCGCTCGACGTATGAGTCGCTCCTGAGCTTCCCCACGGCGGAGCACATTGCCCTGTTCACGCGGCATGGCGTTCTCTCCAAGCACGAGGTGGAAGCACGCGCCGAACTGCTGCTCGAAGGGTACAGCAAGCAGATCAACATCGAGGCTCAAACGATGCTGAACATGGCGAAGCGTCAGATCCTGCCGGCCTGCTGCGAGTACTCCGCCAAGCTGGGCAAGGCGGTGACCGCGGTGTCCAGCGCCGGCGTGTCCGCGGAGACGCAGAAGAAACTGCTCGAACGGGTCTGCGGCCTGATCACGACGATGGAGAGCCAGATCGAGGCCCTGGAGAAGGTCACAGGCAAGGCCGCCACCGTGCATGGCGCCGGCAAGCACGCGCAGAGTTACCGGGAGGATGTGCTGCCGGCGATGGGCGCCCTGCGTGAGACCGTGGACGAGCTGGAGACAATCGTCGATGCGAAGCTCTGGCCGCTCCCGTCCTACGCGGAGATGCTGTTCGTGCGGTGATTGCATGAACGCCGGCAGGCGACAATCTGGAGTCGACAGGCCGGAGATCGCGGGACATTCGTCGGAGGCCGAAAGCCTCCCATCCTGCGGCCTCCGGCCTCTGCCTTTCGGTTTGGTGGGCGAAGATCGACGAGAAGTAGGGCGTGTTCCCGTTGGCTTCGACCCACTCCTGGATCGCGATGTACCGCCTCGGGGGCGGACCGTGCGAATCGAACAGGGCACGCACCCTCGATCCCGCGCCATCGGCTCCGATGATGGCTATGTCGAACCTGCTCGACAGTCCTCGTGTTCCGCTCACAGGGGAATGGAATCCCGCGACATGTCGGCTGATGACCCTTTACAATCCCACCCATGTCGCATGGGCGATGGTTCCGTTTGGATCGGTGTACACATCAATGGCCCGGCACGGAGGGGTGGTTGCGCAGTACCGCAGCAGCTTCTTCTCATTGCAGAAGGACCTATCTTTGATGGTCCCCCAGTAAAATACTTCGTCGGGATCGGAGCACTCATGCATCAACGAGCCGAGCCGGTCGCTGATTTCCGCGAGGCGAACCCCAGGCTGTGCGAGGGCGAGCTGATCGAGAAGCTCCTGTCGTGATCGTCACTCCAGGTTCAACCACACGACTGCGACTGTCGCGGTACAGCCATAGACCGCCAGGCTGACAACCGCGTATCTTCTGACACGGGCGAATCGTCGCACTCTTGCCTCCAGTTCTGCCCTGTGTGCCTACTTCGTGGGCAGGTAGATGTACGTCCGAAGTTCTTCCGGCGGGGTGGTCTGCGGGTCGTTGAGGTACTCCTCCCACATGGGCATGTAGCGGGACCAGTCCGCATCGGTCGTCATCAGGCCCTTGGTCTTGAGAAATTCGGTGATCTGTCCGTAGGTCTTGGCCAGTTCCGGGTAGGGTCCGCGATGCGTGAACCGCATTGCCTTCGCGTGCGCCAGACGCTTCACAGAGCCAGGACCGATCATCCGCGTCGTCGTGGGCGGGGCCGCGACGGGCACTGCGACCGTGAATCGCACGCCCTGCGGGCCGTGGGCGGTGTAGAGAGTTCGCGGCGGGCCGGACGGGGACAGCTTGTACTGCCGGACGAAGGACATCAACTCGTCGAAGGCGGTTCGTATTGCCCGACTGATGACGGCTGGATCCGGACCGCACACCCCGGGTATCTGCGCCGCCAGCACAGGCGGCACCTCGACCTCCGCATACTCCAATACGTCAAACTGCAACATCACTGCATTCCTTACAGGGTGGGTCATCTCTGTGCCCAGGATTATGCCGACGTGTGCGTGGGAAAGCAAGGAGAATCCCAGATGCGAAGCGACGACTGGAAACATAATGCGCCACCGCGGCCATCCGGAGGCTCGCCGTGCTTGCAGGGGCCAGATTCCGCGATCCCAACGGGCAGGGCTGGTCAGGGCAGAGGCCACAATCTGAGACAGCCTCGGATTGGCCAAGCCTGCGGCGACTCTCCATCCTGTGTGCTGCGGCTGCACCGCGTTTTCACTCGCCGCCGCAGATCTCCGTCAGTCGGTCCGAGGTCGGCATCTCCGGATGAAACTCGCCCTGCGGCCCGAGATGGCCGCCTTCGAGCCTTTTGAGTATGACGGGAACGGTGTCCAGAACGGGGTGGATTCGGGTCGTTGTCTGCGTCGCGGCGGGGCCCCGACTTGCCGGCCAGAGGTCGCAACCGAGCGAGAAGAAAGAAGGGGCTGCAGGTGGTTGGTCCTGCAGCCCCAGTGTGTGACACGCAGCGGCATCGGAGGGGAGCACACGACGAGCCCTGCGTTATTTCATCTTGCGAGCCGGCTCGTCGTGCGTGCCGGCACAAATCATCTCCTTAGAAAGACCAACTGCACCGCAGCCAGACATTGTGACGGTCGGCGTCCGAGGAGTACTCCCCGTCGTAAGCGAGCGACAAGGCGTACGGGCTCTTGGCCAGCGTCAGGGATCCCGACAGCGTCATCGCCGTCCGATCGCGTTCCCACTTCACGTCCACCGGGTTGGCGCCGTTCACCGACTGTTCGACGGTGATCTCATCGTCCGTCAGGAGCTGGCGAATACCGATGGCCGCGGACGGCGTGACCTGTGTCTCGCCGCGGGTGAAGGTGCTGAGCCATCGGATGGACGCTTCCGCCTGGAGGTCATGCTGGTGCATACCCGAGTAGGTGGTGTCCCAGTTCGGATTCGTCGCATCGGTTGTGAACTCCTCGCGGTGGGTCCAGTACCAGTTCAGACCCGCTTCCGGCAGGAAGACGTGAGCGCCCCGGGTGATGGTGTATCCACCCATGACGGTGACCGCGGTGCCATAGCTGTTGTAGGAGGCGGACTCGCGTTCCTCCAGGTCCAGACCGGTCAGACCCGAGTAGTCATGGTCGCCATAGAAGGCGGTCAGACCGTAACGCAGAGTCCACGGGTCCCAACGAGTCAGGCCGGTGAAACCGCCGATGATGACGTCCTGATCCTCGCTGTTGCGATTGTAGCCGTCGCCGGTATAGTCGATATCGGACTGGCCGTAGCCCAGGTACAGGCCCAGCAGGTTGTCCCCGACGTTCGCGGCATACCCGGCCGTGAATCCCCACAGCCCGGCGTCGTAACCCAGCGGGTCTGCGTCCTTGTCGATCCAGGAGTAGTAGGGCTCGAAGAACACGCCGGCCGACTTGGTGGCGGACGATCGCGCCAGAGCGAACGTTTCGGGCGTCGGGCCCGCATCGACCACCAGATCGGATCCTGGGGACGACAGGAGATTCTGCATGAACAGGTTGCTTATGTGGCCATGAACAGTATCGATGGCCTGGGTGACCGCCTGTCTCTCGACCGCGGAGGAAGCCGTCGTTGCGGAGGCTTCCGGCGTATAGGCCAGCGACACCGCGTCATCTTCGCTGTTGAAGGTGTTCTGGTCGTGGTACGTGACCGTGGTGTTGGGGTTCAGGGCCTCGACTGCGCCGAAGCTCCCGTCCACCCAGGCATTGGGTCCCAGTCTCTCAAAGAGGCAGTACTGCCGATCCCAGAGGGTCTCCCCGCTGACCGCGGTGACGGTGAGCGTCGCGTCGTTCAACTGCAGCGTCGCGCCGTTGGCGATTCCGAAGGTAGGCTGTCGCGGGTCGCCATCGAGGGTCATGTTGTACGTATCGACGAGGGTGGTCGTTCCCGAGCCGACGAAAACCTCATAGACTCTCGTGTCGGCGACGGGCCGGATGACTCCGGTGTTGGTCAGACGACCGCTGGAGCCCATGTAGATGCCATAGGCGTAGGAGTCGAAGCCTTCCCCGCCGATCGCGGTGGCCGTGATGCGTCCGGAGTTGATGACGTCGCCGTGTGCGTAGATGCCATAGGCGTAGGCGGAAGCATCCAGATAGGTGCCGTCAAGGTCGCAGTCATCGTCGGAGGCTTGATCCGCGTTGGCGTAGGCGTGTGCGTACGCTGCGGAATTGCCGTCGACCACGCCGCCTATCGCTGTGACGACGATGTCCCCGGTGTTGTTCACGTCCCAGGGATCACTAGTCTCGCAGGGCAGGTAGTCCACCTCGTCGCCAGACCAGATTCCATAGGCGTAGGCACGGGCATCGGCATTGGAATAAGCCTCCGCGCGGGCATAGGCGTCGGCGTAGCTCTCGCCGTCCGGGTCATTGGCGTCGGCAGTGGCTTCTCCGTACACCTCGGCAAAGGCGCCGGCATAGGCGGTGCCGCCTGTGGCTGTGACTGTGATAGTCGCCGTGTTGGTGACACCGCTGTCGGATGAGTAGAGGCCGTAGGCGCTGGCATAGGCATCGGCGTTCGCGTTGGCATAACCGTAGGCGTCCGCCTCGGCGCTCGCATAGGTTTCGGCGTCGTCTGCCGGCTCAAACTCAGCCTCGTCGGGCTCAGCGTAAGCGGAGGCTTCAGCCGTGGTTGTAACAGAGGCATTCGCAGTGGTGGTGCCGCCCGTGGCGGTGACGGTGATAGCCCCGGAGTTGACGATCTCGTCGTCAGCGTAGATGCCGTAGGCTTGGGCATAGGCGTTGGCGTTGGCGTAGGCGTGGGTGGTGGCGTCCGTGTAGTTGGCGTAGGCCTCGCCTTCCCCGGCAGTGGCGTCGGCATAGGCTCCCGCGTAGGCAGTGCTAGTGGCGTTGGCTACGCCGCCCGTGGCCACGACGTTGACGTCACCTGTGTTGTCGACGCAACTGTCGCCGTAGATTCCGTAAGCGTAGGCATAGGCGTAGGCATCGGAATAGCCGTAATTCTCCGCATCGGCGTCGGCGTCATCGTCCGCCGCGGCTTCTGCCTCGACGCTGGTTTCGGTGTAAGCGCTGGCCTCGCCGCCTGTGGCGACCACGGTGATCAACCCTGCATTGTCGATGTCGCCGTTGGCCTCGATGCCGGTGGCGTAACCGGCCGCGTAGGCATCGGCTTCGGCGTAGGTGTAATCGACCTGAGCAGAGGCTTCAGCGTAGCCGCTCGTGGACGCGGTATTGGCGTCGGCTGTCGCGTTGGCGGAAACGGAGACGCCGCTGTAGGCATTGGCGTCCGCCACTCCACCGGCGCCGGTGACGGTGATTGCACCTGTGTTCGTGACATCTCCGTCGGCCTCGATGCCGGTGGCGTTGCCATGAGCATATGCGTAGGCATAGCTGCGGGCGCCCGTGCTGGCGTCGGCATTGGCATAGGCGCTGTCATCCCCGGCCGTATTGGCGTCGGCTGTGGCTTGGGCCTGACTGCTGGCATAGGCATCCGCCACGTCGGCGCGAGCCGTGCCGCCGGTTGACGTGACGGTAATAGTCCCGGTGTTGTTCACGTCGCCGTCGGCGTCAATTCCGTAGCCGTAGGCGCTGGCCTGGGCGTACAGTTGGGTATAGGCATTGTAGTAGTAGTAATAGTCGTCGTAGTCGTAGGCGTTGGCGTAGGCGTTCGTGTCCTCTGCGTTGACGGTGGCCTTCGTGGAATTGACAGCCTCCACATCGGCCCCGTTGGCGTCCGCTGTGCCGCCCAGAGCGATGACGGTGATCGTTCCGCTGTTGTTGACGTCGCCATACTCCGTGTCAATTCCGGTGGCGTAGGTGTTGGCGTACGCGTAGGCGTGGGCGTAGGCGTCGTAGTTGTAGTAGTCGTACTCGTAGGCGTAGGCCTCGGTTTCAGCGGAGGCTTCGGCGCGGGCATCACTGGAGGCCGCGGCCTGTGCCTCGGCCGTGCCGCCTGTGGCCGTGACGGTGATGGCCCCGGTGTTGTTCACGTCGCTGTCGAGGTCTTCCTCGTCGTAGTATTCAGTAGAGATTCCATAGGCTTCAGCCGAGGCGTAGGCGTAAGCGTAGGCGTAGGCATAGTCCTGGGTGTAGGCGTAGGTGTAGCTGGCCTCGGCGTCGGGGTCGTCGGCGTCGGCATACGCGTTGACGCTGGCATTGCCCTCGGCACGGGCCGTGCCGCCTGTGGCTGCGACCGTGATGGCCCCGGCGTTGTCCACATCGCCGGCCTCGACCTCAATTCCGACAGCGTACGCATCGGCGTCGGCGCTGCTGGCGTACCCGTAGGCGTAAGCATATGCATACGCACTGGTGTCGGCTTCATTGGCGTCGGCGAGGGCGTTGGCGGTGGAGTTGGCCGTTCCCCCGGTGGCCGTGACGTTGACGTCGCCTGTGTTGTTGACGTTGCCGCTGGCGTGAATTCCATAGGCCTCGGCGTTGGCTTGAGCCTGATTGGCGTACGCGTACGCGTAGGCGTAGTAGTCTTGTTCGTCGCTGATACTCGTGGCACTGGCGTTGGCTGTTCCGCCTGTGGCTGTGACGACGATATCTCCTGTGTTGTTGACGTCGACGACGCCGTAGTCGTAGTCTTCGTGACCGGCGATTCCGTAGGCTTCTGCGGCGGCATACGCGTAGGAGTAGGTGGTGTTGTCATCGTCGGTGTCTGTGGCAGTGGCGTTGGCCGTTCCGCCTGTGGCTGTGACGGCGACATCACCTGTGTTGTCGATGGTGACGGCGTTGGCGTCTTCGCTGTACGAGCCGATTCCGTAGGCCTCGGCGTTGGCGTTGGCACGGGCCTGGTAGTCGTTGCTGTCCGCGGTGGCCGTTCCGCCCGTGGCCATGACGACGACATCGCCTGTGTTGTTGATGGCGACGGTATTCACGTCGCCCTCGGCGTATGCCCCGATCCCGTAGGCTTCGGCGTCGGCATAGGCTTGGGCATAACTGTAGGCGTAGTACTCATTGGCGTCCGCGATGGCTATTCCGCCTGTCGCCGCAACGTTGACATCGGCAGTGTTGTCGATAGTGAGATCGTCGCCGTAGTAGCTCTCAGCGACAACTCCGTAGGCCTCAGCGTCGGCGTAGGCATAGGCGTAGTAGTCTTCACTGGACGCGGTGGCCGTTCCACTCGTGGCCACGACGGTGACAGCCCCTGCATTGGTGATGGTCACGTCGTTGACGCCGTAGTCGCCATCCGCGAAGATCCCGTAGGCCTCGGTGCCGGCGTAGGCATAGGCGTAGCTGTCGTCGCTGTCGGCATCGGCCTCACCGCCCGCGGCTGTGACCGCGAGGGTTCCCGTGTTGTTGACGGCGACGTCGTTGACGTCGACATCTGTGTAGATTCCATACGCCTCGGCATAGGCCGTAGCTTCGCCATACCCGGAGGTGACGCTGGCCGTTCCGCCTGTGCTCGTGACGGCTATGTTGCCTGTGTTGGTGACGTTGCCTTCCGTTTCAATCGCTTCGGCGTAGGCCTCGGCGTCCGCGTAGGCGTAGTTGTTCGTGGTATTGGCGTCGGCCATACCGCCTGTGGCGGTGAGGGTGATGTCGCCGGTGTTGTTGACGTCTCCGTAGGCGTCGATTCCGTCGGCGTCGGCCCAGGCATAGGCGTAGGCGGAATAGGCGGCATCAACCTCGACGTTGCCGCCCGTGGATGTGACGGTGATATCGCCCGTGTTGGTGAGGTTGTTGTCGGCCTCAATTCCATCGGAATCGGCGTAAGCCTCGGCATAGGCGGAACCAGAGGTGTCATACACCGTGGCGGTGCCGCCCGTGTTCGTGACGACAATATCCCCCGTATTGCTGACGTCGCCAGAACCGACGAGCCCCGCAGCTTCGACGTACGCGTAGGCGTCGGCGGTGTTGGAGTCCGCGGTGCCGCCCAGGGCGATGATCGTGATGGCGCCGCTGTTGACGAGGCTGTCTCCATCGCCCCAGAGGCCGTACACCCAGATACTCGCGTCCCTGTAACCGCTTCCGACCGTGTTGCCGCCCGTTGCGTTGACGTCGATTGCCCCGGTATTCACGATATTCGCGTCGGCGTATACGCCGTACGCATAAAACGTGACGTCGTCATAGAGGTCGGGGTCGGTCTCGCCGTAGGCCCCAAGGAAGACGGTCTGGTTGTTCGTGTAAGAGGGATCGCCGGTCAATTCGAGCCCATACACGTCGTTGCCGTCGTGCAGGTTGGACTCGGTGTTGTTGACGGCCGCTCCCACGGCGCCGGGCCAGATCCCCACCGTGAGGATTGCCAGCAGAGCGACGAGTGTCGCCCGCAACCGAATGACTTGATTCACTCCCTTAAACCTTTGCATGTTTTCTCTCCTAACCCGAATCCGTGAAGATGCCTGCTCATTCCCAACCGAACCGAACACCGCAGGCGAGCTGCGCTCATACCCATCTGGCTAACGTTTGCTCCTCAGAAATCCCGACTTCCCTTGCGTCACCTCCTTTCAATGCCGCATGCCTCTTCGACCTTCGATCCTGGCTGCCGACATTGCGGGTACTCTTGTGTCTGGATGGCGCCCCATCCCCGCGCAACCCGCCAGACGGTACCTGATTCATTTGCTGCTACATTGTCTGTTTGTCAAATTGCGGACCGACCAGGACAGCGCCGGTCAATAGTCGCACAGAACAACCACGAATGCTGCCATGAACCCTTGCTGGATCCGGCCCCAAACCCTCTCGTATTCCAGATGCCCGGAACCTCACGCAAGCCATTCGCACCCAGGCTCTCGAACCTGTCGCAGGTGCCTGACCTCTTTGTGCCGTGACCCATGTTCATCGCAACCCTGTCCTCAATATCATCTTAGGGCGCATTATCGGGAATGCGTCGGGATAGGCAAGGAAAAAAGAGCCTCATCCGTGACTTTTTTGCTGATTCTCCCGCAGGGCGGGGTGTCAAAATGCGTAATGCGGGAAAGGCTGAAATGATAAGCTGGGTAATTTGTCCCTGTCTCCCGGTTCGCTCGTTCGATGAGACGCCGCGCGGAGATCTCGGGTAATTCAAGAGAATCATTGTCCTGGTAATGGCCTGGGTACGGCCGGGCGTTCCTTCGATGCGCCGGCTCGCTCCCGAACCGCGCGTCCGCCTGGCGGCTCCAGCACGGCACCCTGTGCTCCCTCGCGTCTTCGCGGGCAGGCGGATGGAGGAATCCTGCGAGGGGGAGGAAGGGAGCGTCGGGTCGCCACCCCTGGCACGGGGTCCCGACGCCTGCTGTCTTGGCAAGTCGTGAATAAGCAATTTGCATGTTAGTATTAGAATGGCTTATCGTGTATATTAACGGATCTTCCGCCTTTCCCGGCCCGGATAGCGTATGATATACCAGCCCGGATAGCGTATGATATAGAGGCTTCCGACCGGCGGCGCCCTGTGGCTTCGCCGATGGACCTTTTCGGGGAACCCAATGACACGACTGCATGACCAAGGTCTGTACGAAACGAAGTGCGAACACGATGCATGTGGGATTGGCGCCGTGGTGAACATCACGGGCACGCGCGACCACTCCATTCTCGAGTATGGCAAGCAGATCCTCATCAATCTGACCCATCGCGGGGCGGCCGGCTCCGACGAGACTACCGGAGACGGGGCGGGCATCCTGTTCCAGATCCCGCACGAGTTTCTCGTGGCCGAGTGCGAGAAGCTGGGCTTCGGGTTGCCTGAACCACCAGCTTACGGCGTCGCCATGGTTTTCGGACCACGAGACGCGGAACTCCGCGGGCGGTGCGAGCGGCTTCTGGAGGAATCGCTCGCCTACTACGGCATGGCCGTCCTGGGTTGGCGTGACGTTCCGGTGTCGAGCGACTGCCTTGGCAAGCTGGCACGGGCCGCCGAGCCTGTCATTCGGCAGGTCTTCGTGGGGTGTGCTCCCGGCGAGAATGCCGAATCTGGTGCTTCGCAGGCGACGGTGAAAGCGCCGCGTGAGCAGGGGGCGGATAGGCCCACCGCGGAGGAATTCGAACGGCGGCTCTTCCTGGCCCGCAAGCGGGCCGAACGCCTCGTCAGTGACCAGTTCGGCGACAAAGCCGAGGATTTCTACATCGCGAGCCTGTCCTGCCGGACCGTCTGCTACAAAGGCATGTTCATGGCCTGGCAGCTCTTCGCCTACTATCGGGACCTGGCCGACGAACGGGTCCAATCCGCCCTGGCCATCGTGCACCAGCGATACAGCACGAACACCTTCCCCAACTGGCGACTCGCCCAGCCTTTCCGCTGCATCGCCCACAACGGCGAGATCAACACCCTCAGCGGCAATCGCAACCATATGCGGGCCCGCGAGCCCAAGATGTCCAATCCTCTTTATAGCGAGGATATCCGGGACTTGTTCCCGGTCCTCGTGCCAGGCGGCAGCGACTCGGCCTGCTTCGACAACGCGATGGAGCTGCTCGTGCAATCCGGGCGGAGCCTGCCCCACGCGATGATGATGATGATCCCCGAGGCCTTCGGCGCCAAGTACCATATCAGCACCGACAAGCGGGCGTTCTACGAGTACCATTCCTCGATCATGGAGCCCTGGGACGGTCCGGCGGCCATGGTCTTCACCGATGGCCGGCTCATCGGCGGCGTCCTCGACCGCAACGGCCTGCGCCCCTGTCGATACCTGGTGACGACCGACGGCCTGGCGATCATCGGCAGCGAGGCGGGCGTCGTCGAGTTCCCGCCGGAGAAGATCCGCGTCAAGGGACGCCTCCGACCGGGACGCATGTTCCTGGTCGATACCGTCGAGGGACGGATCATCTCCGACAATGAGGTCAAGAGCAAGATTGTCCGCCAGAAGCCCTATCGGCGATGGCTCGACGAGAATCGCATCGAGCTGCGAGGACTCTTCGACGCGCCCAAGCTGGTCCAGAGCGATCCGCTGACGATCTCTCGCCGGATGCGGGCTTTCGGCTATACTCGCGAGGAGCTTCGGATGATCCTGACCCCGATGGGGATCAACGGTCAGGAACCGGTCGGATCGATGGGCAACGATACGCCGCTGGCGGTGCTCTCCGAGCGCCCCAAGCTCCTGTTCAGCTACTTCAAGCAACTCTTCGCCCAGGTGACGAACCCGGCCATCGACCCGTTGCGCGAGGGACTCGTGATGAGCCTGATGTCCTTCACGGGCAAGAAGGGGAACCTGCTGGATGAGACGCCGCAACACTGCCGGCAGCTCAAGCTGCCCCATCCGATCCTGACGAACGAGGACATGGAGCGACTTCGGTCCGTCCGCCGGGGCGACTTCCGCGTGGCGACTGTGCCGTCGCTGTTCGAGGTGGGTGCCCTCTCTGCGGGCGATGGTTTGCGCCGCGGCTTGGATACGCTGATCGCTGCGACGGAGCAGGCCGTTCGGGAGGGGGCCTCGCTGGTCATCCTCAGCGACCGCGAGGTCTCCGCGACTCACGCGCCGATCCCGTCGCTGTTGGCGGTTGCGGCGGTCCATCACGCGATGCTCAAAAAGGGCCTCCGTCACGAGGCGGGCCTGATCGTCGAGAGCGGCGAGCCTCGTGAAGTCATGCACTTCTGCCTCCTGTGCGGCTACGGCGCCAACGGGATCAATCCCTACATGGCGTTCGAGTCGCTCGATCAGCTCAAACAGCAGGGCGAGCTGGCGGCCGAGATGGAACCCGTTCAGATCGCCGACAACTACATCGCGGCGGTCAAGAAGGGCATCCTCAAGACGATGAGCAAGATGGGCATCTCGACGCTTCGCAGCTACTGCGGCGCCCAGCTCTTCGAAGCCATCGGCCTGGATCGGGAGGTCGTCGAGACCTACTTCACAGGGACCAGTTCGCGGATCCGCGGCATCGGCCTGGAGCAGATCGCCCGGGAGACTCTGGAACGTCATCGGTCGGCCTTCCAGGCGCGCCCGGCAGCCGCCATGGATCTCGACTTCGGCGGCGAGTACCATTTCCGCCAGAGCGGCGAGCGGCACCTGTGGAACCCGACGACTGTTGCGAAGCTCCAGCATGCGGTTCGCAGCAACGATCCAGCTTCTTATGCGGCCTACGCCAAGGCCATCAACGACCAGGCGAAATCGCTCTGTACCCTGCGAGGTCTGTTCGAATTCACACACGGCGAGTCCGTGCCCCTGGACGAGGTCGAGCCCGCCAGCGAGATCGTCAAACGATTCTGCACCGGCGCGATGAGTCACGGGTCGATCAGCAAGGAAGCCCACGAATGCCTTGCCATCGCCATGAATCGCCTGGGCGGCATGAGCAATACCGGCGAAGGCGGCGAGGATCCCAAACGGTACCAGCCCGAGCCCAACGGCGATTCGAAAAACTGCGGGATCAAGCAGATCGCCAGCGCGAGGTTCGGCGTGACGATTCACTATCTGGCGAACGCCAAGGAACTGCAGATCAAGATCGCCCAGGGCGCCAAGCCGGGCGAAGGGGGGCAACTGCCCGGCCATAAGGTCTCCGCGGAGATTGCGGAACTGCGCCATTCGACGCCCGGCGTGACACTGATCTCGCCGCCGCCGCACCACGACATCTACTCGATCGAGGATTTGGCCCAACTGATCTACGATCTCAAGGCCAGCAATCCCGGCGTGCGCGTCTCGGTCAAGCTCGTCGCCGAGGTCGGTGTCGGCACCGTCGCGGCGGGTGTCGCCAAGGGCAACGCCGACGAGGTCCTCATCAGCGGCCACGACGGCGGCACCGGCGCCAGTCCTCTGTCGTCGATCAAGCACGCGGGCTGCCCCTGGGAGCTTGGCCTGGCGGAGACCCAGCAGGTGCTCGTGATGAACGGCCTGCGCGACCGCATCCGTGTCCAGGCGGACGGCCAGATGCGGACCGGACGTGACATCGTGATCGCGGCTCTGCTCGGCGCCGAGCGATTTGGTTTCGGGACCGCCGCACTGGTGACTTTTGGCTGCACGTTGCTCCGCAAGTGCCACGAGGGCGCCTGCGCGTTCGGAATTGCGACGCAGGACCCCGAGCTGCGCAAGCGGTTCGCGGGCAAGCCGGAGCATCTTCAGCGATTTCTGTACTTTGTCGCGGAGGAGGCCCGCCAGATCATGGCGGAGCTGGGCTTCCGCACGATCGAGGAGATGGTCGGCCGCTCGGACCGCCTGCGGATGCACAAGGCCCTCTCGCACTGGAAAGCCAAGGGCTTGGATTTCTCCGCCATCTTCCATCGGCCGGACGTGACGGACGGACAGGCGATTCGCTGCGTTGTCCCCCAGGCCGATCGGCTCGCAGACCACATGGACTGGGAGATCCTCAAGCAGGCGGAGGGGGCGATCGAGCGAACGGAGCCGATGCGAATCCAGATGCGGATTCGCAACGTCAACCGCACGGTCGGGGCGATCCTCAGCAATCGCATCGTCCGGAAGTACGGTCCGAAAGGCCTGCCCGATGGGACACTGGAAGTCGTCCTGGAAGGCTCGGCGGGCCAGAGCTTCGGCGCCTTCCTGGCCCCCGGCGTGACGCTCCGCCTGATCGGCGACTGCAACGACTACCTGGGCAAGGGCCTCTCCGGCGGGCGGATCGTCGTCCAGACGCCGCCGAGTGTGCCCTTCATGGCCCACGAGAACATCATCGCGGGCAACACGCTGCTCTACGGCGGCACCCGCGGCGAGGTCTTCATCAACGGCATGGCCGGCGAGCGGTTCGCGGTCCGCAACAGCGGCGTGACCGCGGTCGTCGAAGGTGTCGGCGACCATTGCTGCGAGTACATGACCGGCGGCACCATCGTCGTCCTCGGCCAGACCGGCTGCAACTTCGCCGCCGGCATGAGCGGCGGACTGGCCTACGTCCTCGACGAGATGCAGCTTTTCGACACGCTGTGCAACCTCGACATGGTCGAGCTGGAGCCGGTCTGGCAGGAGGCCGACAAGGCTCTGCTCTACGAGCTGATCGAACGACACCTCGAATGGACCGGCAGCGAACGGGCGAAGTACGTCCTGAAGGCTTGGCCGGACATGGTGGGACGGTTCGTCAAGGTCATTCCTATCGATTATCGCAAGGCGCTGGAGCGGATGCGCGCGGTCGAGCATCGCGACACCGAGACGACTCCTGCGACGGAAGAGGTGTTGTTCCATGGGTGAGCTCAAGGGGTTTTTGAAGTACGAACGTCGGGAGGTCGGGCATCGGTCTGTCGAGGAGCGAGTCCATGACTTCAACGAGATCGATCTCCCGCTGACGCCGGACGCGATTCGCAAACAGGCGGCGCGGTGTATGGATTGCGGCATTCCCTTCTGTCACGGCGCGGGCTGCCCGGTGGGCAACTCGATCCCCGACATGAACGAGTTCGTGTACAAGGGCCAGTGGGAACAGGCCTGTCGCATCCTGCACGAGACGAACAACTTCCCTGAAGTGACGGGACGGATCTGCCCGGCGCCGTGTGAGACGGCCTGCACCCTGGCGGTCAGCGACCATCCCGTTCTGATCCGGCACATCGAGTATCAGATCGTCGAGCGGGGATTCCAGGAGGGATGGATCAAGCCGCTGCCAGCGCCGAAGAAGACGGGCCGGCGGGTCGCGGTCGTCGGCTCGGGACCTGCGGGTCTGGCCGCCGCCCAGCAGTTGGCGCGGGCGGGGCACAGCGTCGTGGTCTTCGAACGGGACGAACGGGTCGGCGGCATGCTCCGCTACGGGATTCCCGACTTCAAGCTCGGCAAGCACATTCTCGACCGGCGCATCGAGCAGCTCCTAGCCGAAGGCGTCGAGTTTCAGACCGGCGTCGATGTCGGCAAGGACATCTCCGCCCACTACCTGCGGACGATGTTCGACGGCATCTGTCTGGCGATGGGGGCCCGTCAGCCTCGCGACATCGCCGTACCCGGTCGGGAACTCGGCAACATCCTCTTTGCGATGGACTACCTGACGGCCCAGAACAAGCTCTGCGCCGCCGAGGCGCTGGGCGACATCCCGAGGATCACCGCCCGGGACAAGACGGTCATCGTCCTCGGCGGCGGTGACACCGGCAGCGACTGCGTCGGCACCGCCCGTCGGCAGCGGGCCAGGGAGATCTATCAACTGGAGATCCTGCCCAAGCCGCCCGAATCGCGGCCGGAAGACACTCCCTGGCCGATGTGGCCGCGAATGATGCGGACCTCCTCTTCGCATGAAGAGGGCTGCGAGCGGCGATGGAGCGTGCAGACGAAGGCCTTCGGCGGCCACAGCAATGGCTCTGTGAAGGAACTGCACGCCTGCAAGGTGGAGTGGACGAATAACAACGGCTCCTGGAAGCTCGCAGAACTGCCGGGGACGGAGTTTACGCTCCAGGCGGACCTGATCCTGCTGGCTCTGGGCTTCGTTCACGTCGTTCATGAGGGCTTGGTGAAGGATTTGGGCTTGCAACTTGACGCAAAAGGGAATGTAATAGCGGCCGATTGCCAGACCAGCGAACCGTGGGTGTTCGCGGCTGGCGATACGATCAGTGGCGCCTCGCTGGTGGTCCGAGCGATCAACAGCGGACGTGAGGCGGCGGCGGCAATGGACCGTTGGCTGCGTCAAGGCCTCCCCACGCGATAGAGCGTGCAGGAGTCCATCCCCCAGTGACGCAGCAAACCCCTGCCCGTGCGCTCCGTAGAAGGACTGGAAGGCCACGGACGTGGGTGGGGTATCCAAAAACCATCCCCCAAGCGCAGTTCTGCGGTGTGACAGGTGACAGCCTGATGGAGGGGTCGGCGTGCAGGTGCAGGCCGGGACCCGGACTCCAAGGGATGGAGGACTATAGACAACTATGCCGAAACGGAAGGACATCCACAAGATCCTGATCATCGGATCGGGACCGATTGTCATCGGGCAGGCGTGCGAGTTCGACTACTCGGGCGCCCAGGCGTGCAAGGTGCTCCGCAAGGAGGGCTTCCAGGTTGTCCTGGTCAACAGCAATCCGGCGACGATCATGACGGACCCGGAGGTGGCGGACCGGACGTACATCGAGCCGATCACGCCGGAGATGGTCGAGAAGGTCATTCGTCGGGAGAGACCGGACAGCCTGCTCCCGACGCTGGGCGGCCAGACCGGCCTGAACACCGCGGTGGCCCTCGCGGAGAGCGGCGTGCTCAAGAAGTACGGCGTCAAGATGCTCGGCGCCAATCTCCGCTCGATCAAGAAGGCGGAGGAACGCGACCTGTTCAAGAAGACGATCCTCGACATCGGTCTGGAGGTCCCCAAGAGCGGATACGCGGAATCCTGGGAGCAGGCCAAGGAGATTGTCAAGGAGACAGGCTTTCCCGCCATCATCCGGCCCTCCTACACCCTGGGCGGCACCGGCGGCAACATCGCCTACAACGCGGAGGAGTATGAGAAGTACATCCACTGGGGCCTAGCCCTCAGTCCTAAGCACCAGGTGCTCATCGAGGAGTCGGTCATCGGGTGGAAGGAATACGAGCTGGAAGTCATGCGGGACCGCAAGGACAACGTGGTCATCGTCTGCTCCATCGAGAACCTCGACCCGATGGGCATTCACACAGGCGACAGCATCACCGTCGCCCCTGCCCAAACCCTCACCGATAAAGAGTACCAGATCATGCGGGACGCGTCCCTGAAGATCATCCGGGCCATCGGTGTCGAGACGGGCGGCTCGAACATCCAGTTCGCGGTGAACCCCGCCAACGGCAAGCTCTATGTGATCGAGATGAACCCTCGTGTGTCGCGCAGCTCGGCGCTGGCCTCGAAGGCGACCGGGTTTCCCATCGCCAAGATCGCCTCGCTGCTGGCGGTCGGGTACACGCTGGACGAGATCCCCAACGACATCACGAAGAAGACGCCGGCCTGCTTCGAGCCGACCATCGATTACTGCGTGGTCAAGTGGCCGCGATTCACGTTCGAGAAGTTCCCGCAGACGCCGCCGGAACTGACGATCCAGATGAAATCGGTCGGCGAGGCGATGGCCATCGGTCGGACCTTCAAAGAGGCGATGCAGAAGGCCATCCGCTCGCTCGAGATCAATCGGTACGCACTGGCCGACAAGCACATCGACAATTCGCTTTCGTCGGACCAGTTGAAGGAGCGACTGCGGCGGAGCTACTGGGACAAGCTCTGGTACGTCGCGGAGGCTCTCCGGCGGGGGATGTCCGTCGAGGAGATCTTCTCGCTTACCAAGATCGACCCGTGGTTCCTGAACAACATCAAGGACATCATCTCGCTCGAAGGGAGACTCCTGGCCGACAAGGGCAAGCTGCCCGAGGCAGCTATGCTGGAGCAGGCCAAGCAGTACGGCTTCAGTGACAGGTACATGGCCTCGATTGCCGGTGTCTCGGAACCCGAGTTCCGCAAGCACCGCCAGTCGCTGGGCATCAACCCGGTCTACAAGACTGTCGATACGTGCGGTGCGGAGTTCGAGGCTGCCACGCCGTATCTGTACTCGACCTACGAGAGCGAGTGCGAGGCCAATCCCACGACCCGACGCAAGGTCATGATCCTCGGTGGCGGGCCCAACCGCATCGGGCAGGGCATCGAGTTCGATTACTGCTGCTGCCACGCTGCCTTCGCGCTTCGGGAGATCGGCGTCGAGTCGATCATGGTCAACTGTAATCCCGAGACGGTCAGCACGGACTACGACACGTCCGACCGCTTGTACTTCGAGCCGCTGACCTTCGAGGACGTGATGTCCATCGTCGAGACGGAGAAGCCCGACGGCGTCATCGTCCAGTTCGGCGGCCAGACGCCCCTGAAGCTGGCGGTCCCGCTGGAGAAGGCCGGCGTCCGGATCGTCGGCACCTCGCCCGACAGCATCGACCTGGCGGAGGACCGCGAGCGGTTCAACCAGCTCGTCGCGAAGCTCGGGTTGCTCCAGCCGGAAAGCGGGACCGCGACCAGCTACGAGCAGACGCTGGAGATCGCCAACCAGCTCGGGTATCCCTTGCTGATCCGGCCCTCGTTTGTCCTCGGCGGCCGCGCGATGCGGGTCGTTCACGACGAGAGCGGACTGAGGGCCTGTGTCCAGGAGGCCATCGAAGCCTCCGAGGAGCATCCGATCCTGATCGACAAGTTCCTGGGCGACGCGACCGAACTGGACGTCGATGCGATCAGCGACGGTCAGACCGTCGTCATCGGCGGCATTATGGAGCACATCGAAGAGGCCGGCGTCCATTCCGGCGACAGTGCCTGCTCCATCCCGCCGGTCAATCTCAAGAAACAGGTCATTGACGAGGTGATGCGACAAACCAAGCTCCTGGCGATGAACCTGCACGTCAAGGGACTGATGAACGTGCAATACGCGATCAAAGAGGACCGAATCTACATCCTGGAGGTGAACCCGCGGGCCTCGCGAACGATCCCGTTTGTGAGCAAGGCTATCGGCGTGCCCCTGGCCAAGCTCGCGGCCAAGGTGATGGCCGGCATGACGCTCGAAGAGGTGGGTTTCACGCAGGAGGTCGTGCCGGGCTACTTCGCGGTGAAGGAGGCTGTGTTCCCCTTCCTGAAGTTCCCCGGCACCGACGTGCTGCTGGGTCCCGAAATGCTCTCGACGGGCGAGGTGATGGGGATCTCCGAGGACTTCGGGACCGCGTTCGCCAAGAGCCAGATCGCGGCGGGCAACAGCCTCCCGACAGGCGGCAATGTGCTGTTCAGCGTCAACGACCGGGACAAGCCCAAGGCGGTGGCTCTCGCCCGGCGGCTCCGCGAGCTGGGCTTCCGGATCGTCGCCACGAAGGGCACGTGCATCGAGTTCATCAAGAACAACATCCCGTCGGAGTTCGCGCTGAAGATGACCGAGGGCCGGCCGCACATCGTGGATGCGATCATCAACAAGCAGATCGATCTGATCGTCAACACCGCGGTCGGCAAGCAGGCGATCAGCGACTCGTTCGCGATCCGGCGCAGCGCGGTGGACCGCCAGGTCCCCTATGTTACGACGATGCGAGGGGCCGAAGCGGTCGTCAAGGCCATCGAGGCCCTCAGGGACAAGAAGGTCGACGTCAAGGCGATACAGCTATACTATCGATGAAGGATGGTTGATTCTGGATGATTGAAAGTGGAAGGGACGGAGTGAATCATCCATCATCCATATATCCATCATCAATGGAGTTCATTGTGAAAGCGGTACTTCTGTTAGAGGATGGCACGCTGTTCGAGGGTCGGGCGTTCGGCGCCCGCGCCGAGAAGTGCGGCGAGGTCGTGTTCAATACGAGCATGTGCGGATACCAGGAGATCCTCACCGATCCCTCGTATCACGAACAGATCATTGCGATGACCTATCCGCTCATCGGCAACTACGGCACGAATCGCGAGGACTGGGAGTCGCGCAAGAGCTTCGTTAGCGGCTTCGTGGTCAAGGAGAACTGCCCCTATCCGAGCAACTGGCGCAGCGGTGCGACGCTCGACGAATACCTCAGCAAGAACGGAATCGTCGGCATTGAGGGCATCGACACGCGAAAGCTCGTGCGGCATATCCGCACGAAGGGCGCGATGCGAGGCCTTCTTTCCGCGGTGGAGACGGACCCGAAGAAACTCGCTGCCAGGCTCCAGGAATACCCCGGTCTCGTGGGTCGCGACATCGTGAAGGACGTGACGGTGGACAAGCCGTACGCCTGGAAGGAGGGCGTCGTCAACGTCCTGAATCCGGGCGTCAAGCCGCCGGAAGCCAAGTACAAGGTGGTTGCCATCGATTGCGGCATGAAGCAGAATATCCTTCGCCTGTTGGTCTCGCATGGCTGCGATGTCACGGCTGTCCCCGCCCAGACGAGTGCCCAGGAGATCCTCTCCCACAAGCCCGACGGCGTGTTCCTCAGCAACGGTCCCGGCGACCCGGCGGCCGTCACTTACACCATCGATGCGGTCAAGTCGCTGCTGGGCAAGGTCCCCATCTTCGGCATCTGCCTGGGCCACCAGATCCTCGGCCTGGCTCTGGGCGGCACGACGTACAAGCTCAAGTTCGGGCATCGCGGCGCCAACCACCCGGTCAAGAACCTCCGGACCGGCAAGATCGAGATCACCAGTCAGAACCACGGCTTCTGCGTGGACCTCGACTCCCTCAAGGGCAGGGACGTCGAGCTGACGCACATGAACCTCAACGACAACACGCTCGAGGGCCTCCGCTGCGAGAAACTCGCGGCCTTCTCGGTTCAGTACCACCCCGAAGCCTCTCCGGGTCCCCACGACTCCAACTACCTCTTCGACGATTTCATCGACCTGATGGAGACGCGGTAGGACGAACAGCGACGGTGCGCCGAGCACACCCAACTACGCCGTCCATCTCAGAACAGCGGGCAAAAGTCGCGGGCACCGTTTGGAGTTCCGCCTTCAGGCGGATGAAGACCGCGTAACCGCGGAACTCCGAACAGGCCATACGCCGACAGGCTGCTCACCGAATTAACGTGGACGGCGTACTACCGCTGACGCCCGGTACGATGAACGCTCAGCATTCTCGCGGCAAGGCGAGAGCGGCAGGGTGGGCTATGCCCACCGAACGCCCATATCCAACGCCCGCCCCCTTCCCTTCCAGTTGGCGACATCACGATTCCGATAAAGCCTCGGCCATGGCAGTCCGCGATCGCTGCGTTCAGTTCGTTGACGATGTTGATCATGTTTCCATCACAGGAAAATGAAGACGGGCCCGGCAACCGGATGGCTGTCGGGCCCGCGATGTGTCAGGATGCGAGCGGGGAAGCCTACTCTTCCATGTCGTCCTTCTTCTTGCCGTAGAGGGCGACGATCTGCTGCTGAACGTTCGGGGGGACCGGCTCGTAGTGGCTCAGGGTCATGGAGAAGCTGCCCCGACCGCCGGTGACGCTCTTGAGCTGGCTGGTGTACTGGGCGACTTCCGCCAGCGGCGCCTGGGCCTTGATGACGATGTAATTGCCCGGCAGCATGTCCTGTCCGACGACGCGTCCTCGCTTGGAGGACAAGTCGCCGGCGATGTCGCCGACGTTCTCGGCCGGGATGGTCACTTCCATATTCACGATGGGCTCGAGCAGCGCGGGCTTGGCCTTCTTGACCGCGTCGATGAAGGCGCCTTTTCCGGCGGCGCGGAAGGCGACTTCCTTCGAGTCCACCGGGTGGTGTTTGCCGTCGTAGACGGAGCACTTGACGTCCTGCATGGGGAAGCCCGCCACGGGACCGCTGACCATGACGTCGTTGATGCCCTTGAGGATGGCCGGTTCGAACTGTCCGGGGATGGTGCCGCCATAGACATCCCAACTGTACTGCAGCGGCGGATCGCTGTTCCGTTCGGCGGGCTCGACCCGCAGGTAGACTTCGCCGAACTGGCCGGCGCCGCCAGTCTGTTTCTTGTGGCGGTAGTGGCCCTCGGCCTTGGCTGTGATCGTCTCCTTGTACGGGATCTTGGGCTCCTTCGTGTTGACTGCGAGCTTGAACCGATTCTGCATCTTCTCGATCATGATCCGCAGGTGCAGGTCGCCCAGGCCCTGGGCCACGAGTTCCTTGGTCTGCACATCGCGCGTGGTCTTGAAGCAGGGGTCCTCCTCGCGGAGCCGATCGAGGGCGCCGCCGATCTTCTGTTCGTCGCCGCGGGAGGCCGGCTCCATGGCCAGGGAGAACATCGGTTCCGGGAAGGGGGGCATCTTGTACTGGCCGGAGACCCGCCCGTCGTGGACGAGGTCGCCAATCTTGAGTTCTTCGAGCTTGGCCAGCACGATGATGTCGCCCGCGACGCCGGCGTCGATTTCCTTGGTCTCGCCGCCTTGCGGTTTGAGGACGTGGCCGGGTCGAAGGCCCTTCTTGTCATCGTTGTGCATCATGTTCGTGTCGGACTTCAGCGTGCCGCCGAAGAGGCGGATGCTGGAGTACTTCATGTTCGAGCGCGGGTCGAACGCGACGCGGAAGACGACGCCCATCAGCGGTCCGGTGGGATCGGCCTTGATCTCCGTCACCTTCTCGCCGTCGACGAGCTTGGCCGGCTCGACCTCCGCAGGCGACGGGGTGTACTGGGTGATCAGGCTCAGCAGTTCCTTGACGCCGATCTCCTGGCGGGCTTCCGTGAAGACGATCGGGATCAGCGTTCCGGACCGCAGGGCCTTGACGAACACGGCGGCGATCTGGGCCGCCGGGATCTCTTCACCGCCAAGATACCGTTCCATCAAGGCGTCGTCTGCTTCCACAACGCTCTCAATGAGCTGGGTGTGGGCGTTCGCGACATCGATCAAGCCCGAGCTGCCGGTGGCGTTCTCGATGCAGTCGATGACGGACTTCTTGTCCGCGGCGGGAAGGTTCGCACATCGGCACTGTGTGCCGAAGGTCTCCTGAATCCCCTTGATGAGTTCGGGCATATCGACGTTCTCGGCGGCCATCTTGTTGATGACGATCACGCGAGGCTTGCCCAGCTCGCCCGCCAGATGGAAGAGCTTGCGGGTGTTCGTTTCGATGCCCGAACCGGCGTTGATTACGATGATTGCGGTCTCCGCCGCGGGCAGGGCCGCGATGGCCGGACCCACGAAATCGGGAGAGCCGGGGGTGTCGATGATGTTGATCAGCTTGCCGTTGCACTGCGCATGAACGACGGCCGCCAGGATGGAGTGCTGATGCTCCTTTTCTTCGTCGTAGTAGTCGCTGACGGAGGTCTTCTCGTCAACGCTCCCCAGCCGGCTGACGGCACCGGCCGTGTGCAGCATCGCCTCGGTGAGCGAGGTCTTTCCACTGCCGCCATGCCCCAAGAGAATCACGTTCCGAATGTCGCCCGTTGCTGCCACTTTCGAACCTCCAACAGCGATGTGATCGTTTAGCTCTTTTGCCCAATATGAAACCCACTATGATACAGACCGCACCGCGCGAATCTCAAGCGATTTTTTTGCATTTGCGGGGAATCGCCGGGCGGCACGCACATTTTTTCGGGACGCTGCGACGGAATTTTCGCATCGGATTTTATTGGACAGTCCGCGGAGAGGGCACAAGACCCGCCCAGGCGGCACAAGGCATGGTGGTTCTCGATCCGCGCATTATTGTATATGGGGTGTCCGGTTATGGGGCCTTGGGACCGCGCACGAGGGGGGGCTAAAGGAAACCTCGTGTTGCTGCCGATATGCCCCACGTCGTTTCCGAACGAACGTGGCGTGCCTTTGAGGACAACTATGGATAAGACCGAATTGATCGAATGCATCCGGGAGATCAACAAGACCGCCAAGCCGGAGTTTCTCGCTCGATTCTGCGAGAAGGAGCTGAGGGCCTATCTGGAGCACCTCATGGAGTTGAATCTGGAGGAGGCGGCTGTGGCCTCCTGATCGCCGTGCTTGCCCCTGTCACCGGCGGGTCTTGCAGCCGGTGACTCCCCCCATGAGGACCCGCCTCGCGGCAGATCCCGGCACAGCCGCAGACGCCCCGCACCCGGTGGTTCCCACCGAACCTGCTACCCCTCAATTCTCTTGATCGAGGTCCCCGGTCACGCTGCGACTGACGTCGCTGAGCCCTCGCTGTCGCTTCGATCGATCCCTTGTCTCCCCGGGCTGCTCCGAGGATTCGACGGAGGACTCCGACTTCGGTTTGGCCTGCGACTCGCTGAACGGCGCCGGCTCGGGGGCGTCTTCCGCCGCAGCGACCGCAGAGACTCGTGCGATGTTGTTTCGCTTGAACTCGATCAGCACCGGAACCAGGTTGGTCGGGACATGGAACGCCAGGTCGATCGTCACGGAATCGGCGGAGACCTTGGCCGGATCGATCGTGATCAGCTCGGCCAGCGATTTGGCGTCGAGTCGACCGCCCGAGCCGATGTACCCAGCGGGGTACACGGCCTCGCCCTTGGCCGCGAGCGGCTCCGCGGCGCCGGTCTTGGGCCCGCAGACCAGGCGGAACTGCGACAGCGTGAACTTGGCCGCGTCCTTCATCGCGCTCTTGCGGATCTCGACGCGGGCGAGCATGAGGTTCTTGCCCGTCTGGGCCGATACGGGCTTGCCGTTCGAATCCCGCAGGCCTTCCGGGGCTTCCCAAACACCGTTCTTGGAGGGCACGTTGATGGCCGGCGTCGACGTCATGAGCGGCGCATCCTTGTTCTTGAGCCGGTTGAGATAGAGCTGATCCACGAATCCTGCGTGCAACAGGGCAAAGCTCTTCGGCTCGCCCAGGGGGCTCAAGCTCCCGCCGCTGACGGTCCCGAACAGGCCGGCCACGAATCCGTCCGGGCTCAGCAAGGCCTTCTTCGGCGAAGACGGGTCGGGGTTCCGCTCCTCGAATCGCGGATAGGGGTACTGGCTCGGAATGGGGGCCATGGCCGCCGCAACGAGCAGGTGCCCGGTGACGATGTAGCCGAGAACGACGCCGGCCGCAGGTCTGCCGATCTGCTCGGGCAGCTTGCCGAAGCTGATCTTCTCCTTGCTGATCTGCATCGCGACGGCCTGGAGGACCGCGAAGACCAGAACGAACAACAGCAGAAAGCAGATCATGGGCGCCCAGATCAGGATGCCGGGCGAGTACTTGACCAGATAGTCGGCCAACCACTCATGGAATCCGAACGCCGCGAATCCGGCGATCAAGGCGTTGAAGATCATCGCGATCCCCTGCGCCAGGGTCCCCTTCAGGAACAGGAACACCGCACATCCCGCCATGATGACGAGCATTGCCAAACTGACCATGACACATTCTCCGATCTATTCCATTGCGCCGCGAACGGCGATCCGTATCTTTTCTGTCGTCGCGGCCTCACTGGGCGGACGGGGCGCCCTCTTTCTTCGGGGGCGCGAGCACGCGAAGCATCTCGTTGATCGCCGTCGTGCCGGCGATGACCTTGCGGAGGGCCTGTTCCTGCATATAGAGCATCTTGGCCTTGCGGAACTGAACCCCGAGTTCGGGCAGTTGCTTGACGGTCCTGACGGCCTTCCTCAACTCGTCGTCGAGGATGATCATCTCGAACACGCCGGTCCGCCCGATGAACCCGGTCCCCTGGCACATCTCACACGTGGACGGCTTGCCTCGCTTGTCGAAGACTTCCTTGCCCGGGCGGTAGAGGACCTTGGCCTTCTCCGCCGGCAGATTGAACTTCTTGAGCAGCTCCTTGTTCGGGGCGTACCCCTGCTTGCAGGTGTCGCACAGCTTGCGGAACATGCGCTGGTTGCTGATTCCGATCAGCGTCTCGGTCACGAGCTTGCGGTCTTCGACCATCTTGAGCCATTTGGCGAGGGCCTGGAGCACGCTGCCGGACTCCATGACGACGTAGACGATCTTCTCCCGAGCGGCCGCACAGGCGGTCTTGGCGGTGTCGGCATCCTCGCACTCGCCCACGCCGATGATGTCCGCACCCATGCGGGCGATCGACTGGAGCTTCTTCGCATAGGTCGAGGTTCCCGTGTCGGTGAGGGAAAAGACCGTCTGCGTGACGTTGAGAAGCTGGCCGGTCGGCTGCTTCTCGAGCGTGTTGATATTGTTCAGGAACGCGTCGTGATCGCGCACGAGGGCATACATCGTCGTGGTGACGCCGCTCTTGGCGGGCCCGGTGATGAGGAACAGACCCTGTTTCCTCTCCTTGAAACGACCCAACTGCTCGAGCTGGTCCGGCGCGAGTCCGAGGTCGGTCAGCCGCATGGCGCTTTCCTTGGTGACATGCTTGAGCCGGATCTGCTCGCCGGCCGTCGAGCCGGCGGTCTGCACTTCCCAGTCGGTGTTGACTTTCACCTGGCGGGTGCGGAACTTGCCCTTCTGCGGCTTGCGCTTCTCCTTGGCGTCCAGGCCGGACACCTCTTTGACGAAGTGGATCAGGTACTCCATCTGTTCCCGCTGGATCGGCGGCTGTTTCGTCGCGGCGCCGTCGATGTTATAGACCACCTCGTAGCTCTCGCCCTTGGGCGTGAAGCTGATCGTGCTGGCCCGTCGCCACATGGCGTCCGTGAGCACGTCGTAGGCGGTACGGTAGCCGAAGAACGTGGGCGTGCGGGGCTCCGGCGGCGGGACTTCATTGTTGTTGGTCGTGATGAACATGAAGTTCGCCATCGCGTCGAGCTTCTCCGACTTGGCGAACAGGCTCTTGATGTGGTCGATGGTCAGGACCCGGTCGAAGTCCAGCACGCGGCCGTTGCGGTGCTTGACGTAGGCCAGCGCTGCGCCCCCAACGGCGATGGCGCAGGCCAGCAGTCCGACGGGGAACAGGGGGATCAGCCACCAGAGCAGGATGCCCAGGGCGCCGGCGCCGAGAAGGATGCCGACCCAGAGGGGAACGTTCGTGTTCACCGCCTTGGCGTCTCTGTGCGTCCAGCCGAGGAGCACGAGCCAGGCAAGATAGCAGGCCAGAAACACGGCCAGTTTCACGATTGAGATGTAGCCGCCGTACTCGACGGCCATCAGCAGCGAATCTATCATTCAGTGCTCCATTTTGCAGAACTTCAATCGTCATTCACTTCTCTAAAGGATGCCCTCAGCGGTGGTTCGGATGCCCTTGAGGGCCATCTTGAGTTCCTCCGCGTTGGGGGCGAATCCGTAGGCGTCTTTCGGATCGACCCAGCCTTCCTGCACCAATCGGCACAAGTTGTCGGTCAGGTCTTGCATGCCCTCTCGCTGGGAGGCCCGGATCACGGAGGGCAGGTCGCCCTCGCGCCCTTCGCTGATCAGCTTGCGGACGGGCGACGTCCCGAGCAGGACCTCCACGGCGGGAATGCGGTCCACCTCCTCGCGGATCGACGGCAACAAGACCTGGCTGATGATGGCCCGGATGCAGGTCGCCAGCGCCTGGCGGACCAGCTCGCGCTCGTTCGTGGGAAACAGGTCCAGGAGCCGGTGCACCGCCTGCGAGGCATTGGACGAGTGCATCGTCCCCATCACCATGTGTCCCGTCTCGGCGGCGCGCATGCCCGCCGTCACCGTCCGTGAGTCGCGCATCTCGCCGACGAAGACCACGTCCGGGTCCTCGCGCATCAGGTAGGTCAGCGCCTCCTCGAAGCTCGGCACGTCGATCCCGATCTCTCGCTGGGACACGATGGCCTTGTTGTCGTTGAACAGATACTCGATCGGGTCCTCCACCGTCACGAGGTGGCACGACCGCGTCCGCGTGATGTAGTCGAGCATGGCCGCGATCGTCGTCGTCTTGCCACAGCCCGTGGCGCCGACGACCAGCACCAGTCCCTGGCGGGACTCCGCGATCTTCTCCAGGATGGGCGGCAGGTGCAGGCTCTCGAACGACGGCACGTGCGCGCTGACCCGACGTCCCACAAGGCTGATCATGCCTCGCTGGCGAAACACGTTCAGGCGGAATCGGTGCTCGCGACCGACCTCATGGGCGAAGTCCAGCGTTCCGTTCTTGAGGAATTGCTCCTTCTGGGCCGGGCTCATGATCTCGAAGACCAGCTCCTCCATCCGTTCGGCGGTGAGGATGTCTCCGGTGGTGGTCTTGAGTTCGCCGTGCAGTCGCAGTTTGGGCGGCTGGCCCACCTTCAGGTGGATGTCGTTGGCCAGGGTTTTGATCGCCGCCTTGAAGTACTTGTTCAGTTGTGGTTCTTTCTTGCCCTTCGCATCCTGCGCGTCGAGTGGATGTTCCGTGCCCATACCCCTGCGGACTCCCTATTCTGATGCAACAACCTACCCTTGTCACTCATAAGGCTTGCAGAAACAAACCCTTACGATAACCCATTATAAGGCAATCCTGCGGATTGTCAAGCTCGATACTCTGGCCCTGTGACGAACGGTTCGCCTCTCTTAACACGCATCTCTGACGCCGGGAAGCGATTTCGACCCAGTACCGGCGAGCATAGGGCCGCCTGTCCGAGTGCACAGCATATCAGGAAGGGCGGTTTCACGCTTGACGGGGAGTCGACAGGATGGGTAGAGTAGACCCTGGAAGACAGATATCGCGGACTGCTTTGCGGATTGCACCTTTGGAAAGCGCGATTGATCGCCCGGCGTTGAGTTCATAGGCCGGGCGGAACGGATTTCGTGTTGTCACAGGTGCACAAGAGGGGCTCCTGTTGGGTGAAAGGAGCGGCTGCGATGACGGGTCGGGCGAAACGGGTGAGAGCCGGGAAAGCGGCTTGGGCCGGGACGGAGCGGTCGCATACACAGATCATCAATTGTAAATCGTCAATCGCAAATCCTCTTGGTTTCACCCTGATCGAACTGCTCGTGGTGATCGCGGTGATCGCGGTGCTCCTGGCGGTCCTGCTGCCGGCGCTGGGTCGGATCCGCAGGCAGGCGAGGGCGGTGGCCTGCCGGTCGAATCTGCGCCAGTGGGGCATTGCCCTGCACGTCTACGCAACCGCCCATGACGGGAAACTGCCCGGCATCCGCAACGCGTGCAGCAGACTTGACTACTGGCGTCTGTCCATGTGGGATTCCTTCGACTACAACGAGGTATCGCTGTGTCCCATGACGACGGGCGTTGCGGGGGCCGATGGCCGGTGGGAGGGTGCGACATTCAGGGCTTGGAGAACGGGAATCGACTCGGCATCGCCAGGCACTGCCGAGGTGATCGGCAGCTACGGCGGAAGTGCGTCCATTGGGGGGGCAAGACCCGCCATCGCCGTGGCTGTGGGATACGATCGACGTGAAGGGTGCGGAACGTGTCCCGGTTTTCTTTGACTGTGCCTGTCCGTATTTCGCCGCGGTCGGCGACAACCTTGGCGCCCCGCCGGCGTGTGAGGACTCGGCCGATTTCTCTCGATGTCAGGTATATCACGTGTGCATCAATCGTCATGACGGAGGGATCAACATGGTCTTTCTCGATGGTTCGGTGCGGAAGGTGGGTCTCAAGGAGCTTTGGACGCTGAAATGGTTCCCCCAGTATGACACGGCCAATCGCTGGACCAAGGCCGGCGGCGTCCGGCCGGAGGATTGGCCCCAGTGGATGCGGGGGTTCAAGGACTACTGAGGTATCCCGCTCAGACGCCGCGGGGACTTTCGCCAGGCGACCCCCGCCGGAGGGCCAGCAGTGGAAATGGCGAGGGTATGGCCGAGAAGAATTTTTGACATCTTTCTGGAAATTGCATCAACATCTGGCCGCCGACAAGCGCCTTAGATAAGGTGGCAGAGCAGCACGTGGGCGGATGGCTCAGGCGAAAGATCGCCCGGTGGGGGATCTTCGCGGTGAGATACCGGGCATCTGGGATAGGAGAGAACCGATGGCTGGCAGGGAGAAACGAGCGAGAGGCGGAAAGCCGACTTCGGCCGGGACGGAGCGGTCGCATACACAAATCATCAATCGTAAATCGTCAATCGCAAATCCTCGTGGTTTCACCCTGATCGAATTGCTGGTGGTCATTTCGATCATTGCCCTGCTCCTGGCGGTGTTGATGCCGGTCCTATCGCGAGTCCGCGCCCAGGCGCACGCCGCCGGCTGCCAGGCAAATCTCCGCCAGTGGGGTCTGTACTACTCCATGTACACCACGGAGAACGAAGGGAAGATGCCGTCGGTGGTGGACAGAACGCGATGGTATGCCTTTCTGCCGCCGGTCCTGCCCAGGGAGTTCTTCGCCAGCGATGCCGGGGGCTATGACTTGGGCGCCTCTGACGCGACAATGCGCGAGGGCCGGAAACTCTTGCTCTGTCCGGCCACAAAACCCCAACCGCTTGATCCGGCGTCCAGTGGCTTGGCCTGCCGGAATGGGATGACTCGGTTGGCCTGGAGTTTCCGAGTGGATGCTGGGATCAGCGGTGTCTCAGGCTCCAGCTATGCGCAGAACATCTGGTTTTACCCCTCGCCCGGCTTTGTCAAGGAAGGCGCGACCTACTGGCGTTCTTGTCTGGTGAAGGGAGCGTCGGAGGTGCCGGTGTACTCCGAGTCCAGAGCTGCAGTGGCTCTGCCGTGCTCCGGGGATGAACCCCCATCCTGCGAGGACGTGCCTTGGAGTTCTTGGCCTTCCAGCGTGGGGCTTCCTTGCTACGCGATGAACCGCCACGCGGGCGGGATCAACACCCTGTTCATGGACTGGTCGGTCCGCAAGGTGGGGATCAAAGAGCTCTGGATGCTGAACTGGCACAAAGAGTTTGATCGCCTAGGCCCTTGGACAAAGGCAGGAGGCGTCCAACCGGAGGACTGGCCGAAGTGGATGAGGGGATTCAAAGACTATTAGGATGTGGCTCGTGACTCGTACCCCGTGACTTGTCGCGAGGCTTTCGAGCTGAGGCAAGAGGATTGAAGCAGACTCCGCCAAGGCGGGGAAATATAGGTTAGGGATGACCACTTTGCGAGGTCGTTCATGACAACCCCTGAAGCACCAAGCACGCGGAGTATGCGTGCATTTGGAAAGCCGATGTCAGTGGGCATGGGTCGAGGACTGGAGGACGAGAAGGAGGTGAGAGCCATGATTCGGGGACCGTGAGTCTGAACACGTCTGCGGATGGGATTGTCGCACAAGATACATCGATATGTTGGAGGTTCTGCTATGAAGAAGAGACTGTCACAGCTTATACTGCTGGTTGGAATCGTGGTGGGCATGACCGCTGTCTGGGTGGGGTCTACGCCATTTGTGGGAGTCAATGGCCCAGTTCTGGGTGGCATGTTCTACAGCGCCTGGGTAGACCACAATTATCTTGTTGCCACAACGCTCCCCGACTACGACTATTGTCTAGGCACAACGTCACTGCCATGCAGCGAGTATGGGCGCTACAACTGCTGGGGTGGGAATGTGACCGTGGCGGTGTCTGACAGCGAAATCACGGGGTTGACGATCTTTGCCGATGGTCTGTCTGCATGCAGCGGAGACCATCCGCGCTGCACAACCTTGTACGATGCGAGTTGTGAGACTTACTGAGAGTGGTGTCCGGTGCTGTTGCCCAACCACCGTGCCGATGGCACAACCAAGTGCGGAGCGCCACGCGCGGCGCTCCGCACTCGAATATAGGTTCCTGGGGAGCAGCAACTCCGCAAAAGGACCCTCGCCGGGCGGGAGCATGGATGCCCGCAAGGAGAATAAGATGTTTATGCCCACGTCGCGTCTCTTCTTTGCGGTTGCTCTAATCCAAATTTCTGGCGTCGCGAGCCCGCGGGACGCCGGCGGACTCTTAGATCGCTACACAGCCGACGCGGATCAAGCCACCTCGTGGCGACTCTCCTGCAAGAGTACGCAGGACTATCACCTGTTTGACGATCCGAACAGGGTTGACTTGCGCTATCGGACATCGGATGTGTATTCCGATGGAGAGCGCGTGGCTTGGTCCCGCCGACAATGGGGAGGTGCCGTAGGGACAAGGATGTGCCTTCCCGAGGAGAAAGCGAGCTATCACAGCATCGTCTGGGATGGGCAAGCCTTCAGCAACTACCGGACAAAGAGCAAGAATGCAAAAGGGGTCATTTTTGTCGATCCGCACCCCAATCCGCGGGACGTGAAATCTCTACGCTGTTGACATGTGGCGGCCCCCTTGTTTGGCTGCTATCCGAATGCCTACGCGCGAGTCGATCACATTGTGCGCGACGCTCGGGACGTCACCTTGCGTGAGCAGACCGAACCGGTCCATGGCGTGGCTTGCTTCGTGGTCGACGCGAAAACAAAGTACGGCGACTATACGCTCTGGATCGACCCGGAACATGGATTCAACGTCGCCAAGGCTCAGATTCACGCGAGCCAGGAACAGAAACATTGGTATCTTGACAAGCCCGTGCGTGGGAACTGGAGCTCCATGATCGAGATATCGCAATTCCGGGAGTTCAACGGGATGTGGGTGGCAATCGAGGGGACGGTGGACCAGTTGTTTGACCTCCCCCAAGGGGGCAGTCACACCTCGAAATCCTGTATCCAGGTGACAGAATTGTCTCTGAACCCCGATCACGAATCCCTGGGGTCATTTGCGCACGGGGATGTTGTTGACGGGACATGGGGTTGGGTTGCGCCTTACGACCACATCAAATGCATCTGGGAGAAAGGCACATTTACGCCCATGTTTGACCACGACGCGGTCAGACAGATCGATGAAACGATAGCGACCCTGCTGGCAGAACAGAAGGGGGAGTCTCCTGCGGACTTGACGGATGCCTCCCGGCCCGGCACATCCGATATTGCACCAAGCTCCGATCCGACGCTGTCTCCCCAACAAGAAGATGGCGCAATCCATGCGGAAGGGGAGGCGGGCTCCTCTGCGCCGGAATCGCAAGGGAATGTGAAGACGAAGAACCGCAGGGCGCCCTATCCCCACTGCGGTCTCTATTGTGTGTATTCGATGACCGGACTGCTGGGACAACAGGTGGATTTCGAGAGTCTAATGAAGCCAAAATACCTTGGGGCTCGCGAGGGCAGTTCCCTCCTGGAATTGCGTCAGGCGGCCCTCGATTTGGGTCTTGAGACGGAGCCTGTGGGCAGATTGAGCGCACCAGGATTGAGCCATTGCCCCTATCCGGCGATTCTCCATGTCAGGTTATATCCGGAATCCCCGAAGTACGACCATTACGAGTTGTTCCTGGGCGTGGAGCAGGGAAAGGCGAAGCTGTTCAATCCACCCCAGGCGCCGCGATTGGTTTCGTTCCCAGACCTCGCGACACGCTGGGACGGCAGCGCGTTGTTCATCTCCAGAGCTCCGATTGAGACCGATCTTATTCTTGCTGCCGACCGGCAGCATCTCCTGTGGTACAGCATGATTGGCTTGCTGGTGATTCTGGCAGGGCACATCGGCAGGCGGGTCTGGCTGTCGCTGATGCCGCGGATCACGCGTCGCTGGGCTTTGGGCCTGACAGTGGGACAGGTGTCGGCGCTGGCACTGGCTGCAGTGCTGTGTGCCGGTGCTTATCACCTCTTCAGCGAGGGAGGATTGCTGGCCAACGCGGTGGCAACCCAAGCACTCCAGAAAGGCTACGCAGGCACCTTCATTCCGAAGGTGCGAGAAGAAACGGTCAACAGACTGCTTGGGACTGATGCTGTCTTCATCGATGCCAGGCTGCCAGCGGACTACAATAGTGGCCATCTCGACGGCGCGATCAGCCTGCCGGTCAACGCAGATGATACTCTGTGGAAAGAGACGTTGGCGAGGATTCCTCAGGGCCGCCCCATCATCACGTATTGCCAGAGCGCGGGCTGCAAGTACGCCGAGAAGGTCTCGTTGCGATTGATCGAGGAAGGCTACTCGGATATCTCGATCTTCAGAGGAGGATGGGCGGAATGGACCGCCAGAGAAAAAGCCGAACAAAGCAGAGTATCGCGCGTTCAGCACGGAACCGGATTCATAGGAGATTCGCGATGAGACTGAGGCGATTGGTGCCGAGTGGGGCCTCGACGTTGTCGGTTTTTGTCCTTGTCGTTCGGCTGGGCCTGGGGTTCATGTTCATCGCCAGCAGCGTGCCGAAGATTCGGCAGCCGTATGTGTTCCTCGGCAGCGTCTACGGGTATGAGCTGGTCGGGCCGCAGATGGGTGTACTCGTGGCGATGGTGCTGCCCTGGGTGGAACTGTTCGCGGGCGTCTGCCTGGTCGGCGGGGTGTTCGTGGGCGGGGCGCTGCTGGCGAGTGTGGGCATGGGTGCGATGTTCACGTTTGTGTTGGCGTGGGCGTTGTGGTGGCATCTGGATATCAGTTGCGGCTGCTTCAGCAGTTCAGCGGCAGGGAAGATCAGCTACCTGACCCTGGTCCGGGCGATCTTGATATTGTTTGTCAGTGCGGCAGCCTACGCCGGGGCCATCCTTCTGCAACCCCGGCAATTCCTCGCGAGCGAGCCCGCGACCCTGAGTCCTGGATCGAGACCGACTCGCGATGATTGACTCTCTCGTGTCTGCGGCATACTATGGGGGTACGGCTTGGGATGTGACCGCCGTCCGGATTCAAACCGTGGGCCGGATAGAAACGAACTGTCAACGGCAGATGCCTCCTGCGCCCCAGGGGCCAGGTTTCTCTATCACGTATGTCCGAGAGTCTATTCTATCATCTGGGGCGCAAGATGGCTCCGAAGCTCCGCAAGGCGCGGTGGCTGTGGACCTCCGCGACGGGGACCGAGTCCGAGACGATCCAACTGGAGCATGGCGTCGGGCTGGACCTGGCCCACGAGGCCCGAGGGCAGCTCCAGATGGATGCGGACCCGAAGACCAGAGCGCTTCTGGACGAGATCGGCCCGCGTCTGGTCGCCCACGTGGCCAATAAGCTGCGCAGGTTTCAGTTCGACGCCTTCCTGTGCGGCGAGCCGAACGCCTTCGCTCTGCCCGGCGGATTCGTGTTTATAGGTCGCCCCCTCCTCGACCTGTGCGGCTGGAACGAGCACGAGATCGCCTTCATCCTGGGTCACGAGATGGGCCACGTCCTCAAAGGGCACGCCATCGACCGCATCATGACGAATTCCGCAGTGGCCGCTGCTGCCCGCGCCCCGATCCGCAGTCCGCTGGGCGTCTGGCTGCGGAACGTGGGCGTCCGCTTCCTTGAAACCGCCTATTCCCGTGACAACGAGCTGGAGGCCGACAGGCTGGGGGTCCGCTTAGTCGCCGCAGCGGGCTACGACCCGCAGGGCGCGATCCGCCTGCTGACCCGCCTGGGTCAACTACACCAGTCCCCCGACCCGCTGACCCTGGGCGAGTACCTCTCCACGCACCCCACCGCGGAAGTCCGCATCCAGGCGATCCGCGGCTACCTCGCCACCCGTCCCGCCGCGTCTTGACAACTCGGCCCCGCCGAGCGGTTTGACCAGCTCCAGTGGAAGCTGACCAAGTGACAGGAGTCGCTTCGAACGGTTGTTCTCCTCCAGCCTGTGGGCTCCGACCGTGCGGTCAGCCCAACTCGGTGTACTTGTCCGCGCGGCCTTTGGCCTTGTGGACGGGGTACTTGACCTTGTTCTTTTCGAGCTTGCGGCTGGCGGCGTCGACGATGTCGATGCCCAGCTTGTCCGCGAGGTTCAGCAGGCAGATGGTCACGTCGCCGATCTCCTCTTCCACTGCGGCCCGCTTGGCTGGGGGCAGGTCCCGGCTCTGTTGCTCCGAGAGCCACTGGAACTGCTCGAGCAATTCGCCCACTTCCGCGGCCAGGCACATCGCGAGGTTCTTGGGCGAGTGGTACTGTTCCCAGTCCCGCTGACGGTTGAAATCCCGGATTCGTTGAATCAGCTCTTGCACGGGAACCCCCTCGGTGTTTTCGATTTATGATTAACAGTTAACGATTCGGTCATCCTGGGCCGTGGGCGAAGGACCTGGGCGCCAGTCCCGAGGTCTCTCTCGGTTCTCGGCCAGATCCTTCACTCCGCTGTGCTGCGTTCAGGATGACAACCGCGGCACGCGGCTCAATCGTAAGTTGCAAATCACAAATAGTAAATCCCCAAGGGCCGTTGCGGCGATCCGCGAGGGGAATTCGTTCGATTCGCGGGCCGGGATTTGCTATACTACGGAAGATGGAGAAGAGGGGAGGAGAACGTGGTGAATGTGCGTATGTGGAGCATCGAGTGGCAAGTCGTAGTCCAGTCCGAGAACATCGCGAGAAACACTCTGTTTTGTCCCTCATCGCTGGTATCGTGCTCCTGGGGTCGGGTCTGGCGCGGGCCCAGGTGGTGATCAACGAGGTGATGGCCTCGAATGTGGAATCGTATGCCGATCCGCAGGGCGAGTACGACGATTGGATCGAGCTGTACAACGCCGGCGACGTCTCCGTGAACCTGTGCGGGATGTATCTGACCGACGACAAGGACGAGCCGACCAAGTGGCAAATCCCGGCGGCCAGCGGAAAGTCCACCCCCCTGGGCGCCGGCCGATACCTGGTCATCTGGATGGACGGGGACACGGACGATTTCGTGCCGGTCGAGCCATCGGGCACGCGGACGAGCGACCTGCCGGCCTCGGGGTTCCACGCCGGCTTTCGCCTGGACGCCGGCGGCGACAAGGTCCATCTGTTCGACGCCGACGGCGTGACGCGGATCGACAGCCTGGTCTTCGACGAGCAGACGCCGGACGTCTCCTATGGCCGCTATCCCGACGGCGGGGACACCCTGCGGTTCTTCGGCGAGCCGACGCCCGGCGCCGCCAACAACGAAGGCTACCTCGGCCAGGTCGCGCCGCTGAGGTTCAGCCACGAGCGGGGGTTCTACTCCGCCGCCGTGACGCGAGACGGCCGCGAGCCAGGCTTCTATCTGACGATGACCACAGCCACCCCGGACGCCGAAATCGTCTACACGCTGGGTGGGGTTGCCCCAGACGATGACTCTACATCCTATCGGGTCCCGCCGGGAATCGTCTACACCGGGCCGATCCGTGTCGTCAGCACGACCTGCGTGCGGGCGATGGCCCGCAAGGCCGGCTGGAAATCCACTAAGATCTACACCCAGACCTTTCTCTTCGACATCCGCGATTCGGTGAAGTCGCTGCCGATTGTCTCCCTCGTCGGCGATGCGAAGAAGACCTTCTACGAGCCCGACGGCGTGATGGCCATCGTCGGCGGCACGCGCACTTCCGACGGCGTATGGACCTCCAGCGGCGCGGGCAGCTACAACAACATACTGAACCGGGAGCTGGAGCGTCCCGTCTCGGTCGAGTGGTTTGTGGCAGGCGAGGACGACGCCTTCCAGGTCGATTGCGGTCTGCGAGTTCACGGCAGTGACTACACGCGGCCTCGCTACATCCGCCAGAGCGGCTACTGGTCCGATTACCGAGGCAAGATCGGTCTGCGACTGTACTTCCGAAGCGAGTACGGCCAGCGACGCCTGGAATACCCGCTGTTTCCGCTCTCCGAGGCCGAGCAGTTCGCGACGGTCATCCTCCGCGCGGGCCACAACGATCCCTTCAACCCCTTCATCAGGGACGAGCTGGTCCGTCGGCTCCACCGGGACATGGGCCAGGTCGCCTGTATGGGCGCCTTCGCCAATCTGTTCATCAACGGCGAGCACAAGGGCTACTACAACCCCACCGAGCAGGTGACGGAGGAATCGTGCCAGGAGTGGTTCGACAGCGACGAATCCTGGGACGTGATGACCATGAACGGCATCCGGGACGGCGATACGGAATCCTGGAACGCCATGCTCCGCTATGCCCAAAACAACAACCTGGCCGATCCGGCGGCCTACGCCGGGATGTGCGAGAAGCTCGACGTCGTCTGTTTCATCGACTACCTGATCGCCCGTCTGTGGCCCAACGACTGGGATTGGCCGCAGAACAACTGGTCGGCCGCCTGCGAGCGGTCCGCGACGGGCAAGTGGAAGTTCTTCGTGTGGGACGCGGAAGGCACGTTCGAGTCCGGCCAGTTGTACGACAGCCGGTTTGGCGAGTTGAACAGTCAGGGCAACCCGAATGCCAACCTCTACCGGGCGCTCAAGGCAAACGCGAGTTTCAGACTCCTGTTTGCCGACCGCCTCTATCAGCACTTCTTCAACGGCGGCGCATTGACCCGGGAGAATGTCACTTGGCGGTTCTCCCAGATGCAGGAAGAGCTCGACGGGGTCATCCCCAGCCTGAACACATACATCATCGATACGTGGACGCCGAACCGTCACGCCATCTTCCTGAACGCCTGCGCCGGCGAGGGCGTGTACACATTCGCGGGCCCAAGCTTCGCCGTCGGCGGCGTGTCGAAGTACGGGGCGTACCTCGACATCGGCGAGTCGGTCGAGATCGTGTCCCCGGTCACTGGGTTGCCGGTCTACTACACGCTCGACGGGAACGACCCGGTCCCCTCCATCTCGACGTATTCGCAGACGTCCCTCTCGACCACCCTGGTGGCTGCCGATGCGCCCAAGCGGGTCCTGGTCCCGACCGACGCGAGTGACGGGAATTGGCAGTCCCTGCGTGCGAAGGACTCCAATTGGCTGCTGTGTTCGGGCGCTCCCGGCGGTGTCGGCTACGAGCGGGGCTCCGGCTACGAGGACTCCATCAGCCTGGACGTCGGCAGCCTGATGTACAACCTGAACGGCTCCTGCTACATCCGCATTCCTTTCCAGTTCAGCGGCAGCTCGAGCGGTTTCGAGACCCTGACCCTGAGGATGCAGTACGACGACGGATTCGTCGCCTATCTGAACGGCGAGGAAGTGGCCCGGCGCAACTTCGAGGGCGAACCTGCGTGGAATTCCATCGCGAGCGCCGGCCATGACGATACGGCTGCGGAAACCTTCGAGGCCATCGACGTGTCTGCATACCTCAGCAAGCTCCGCCAGGGTGACAACATCCTGGCTATCCACGGCCTGAACGCGGGAATCGGAAGCTCCGATTTTCTGATTGGAGCCACCCTTACCGCCGGTCAGGCCGCGGTCGTCGAGGACACGGTCGGACAGCATGAGTATTCCTCGCCGCTGACGCTGACCATGAGCACTCGGATCAAGGCCCGCGCCAAGAACGGCGCTACGTGGAGTGCCCTGGCCGACGCGGTGTTCGCGGTCGGGCCCGTGCGGGAGAGCCTCCGTATCAGCGAGATCATGTTCCACCCTTGTGATTCGGACGATCCCCACTGCGAATACATCGAGCTGACGAACGTCGGCGGCCGGACGATCAACCTGAACCTGGCGCGATTCACCCAGGGTATCCACTTCACCTTCTCCGATATGGAGTTGCCGCCTGGGGCCTTCTGCCTGGTCGTCAAGGACCGCGAGGCGTTCGAGGCCCGCTATGGCTCCGGCCTGCCCATCGCTGGCCAATACACGGGAACTCTTGCCGGCGCGGGCGAACGGATCGAATTGTGCGATGCCCTCGCCGCGGTCATCCACAGCTTCAAGTATCGCGACGACTGGTTCCGTCTGGCCGACGGTCGGGGGTTCTCACTGACGGTGATTGACCCGTCGAGAACGGCCCCCGACCTGTGGGGCAACGCTGTCGCTTGGCGGCTCAGTGCGGCGCCGGGCGGCTCGCCCGGCCGGGACGACAGCGCCGACGTGCCTGCTCCAGGCGCGATCGTCATCAATGAGCTGCTGGCGAACTCCTCCGGCGTCGGTCCCGACTGGATCGAACTGCACAATACGACGGACGAACCTGTGAATATCGGCGGGTGGTTCCTCAGCGACGACGGGGACGACCTGACCCGGTACCGCATTGCGGACGGGACAGTCCTGCCGGCGCGGGGTTTCCTCTTGTTCGACGAGGACGATCACTTCGGCAATCCCAACGATCCCGGTTGTCGCAGGCCCTTCGGGCTCAGCGCCGGCGGCGAAACGGTCTATTTGCACTCCGGCGATTCCTCCGGGATCACCGGCTATGAGGATCGCGGCCGGTTCGGCGCGTCCGAGCCGGGAGTCACCTTCGGACGGTATGCGACCGATGCGACCGTCGCCAGTCTCGTCCTGCTGACGGAGTCCACCCCCGGCCGGGCCAACGCCGATCCGACGGTGGGTCCGGTCGTCATCAGCGAAATCCTGTACCATTCGAGCAATTCGAGCGATGTCGAATTCGTCGAGCTGCTCAACATCAGTGACGCCAACGTCACGCTGTACGATCCGAGCCGGGGCACGCCGTGGCGGTTCACCGATGACCCCGAGAACCCGGCTATCGACCTGCTGTTCCCCGCCGATCCGCCGGTCACGCTGGCACCGGGGGAGTACCTGTTGCTGGTGAAGGACGTGCAGATCTTCAAGAGCCAGTTCTCGTCCTCAGCCGACGTGCGAATCCTCTCCTGGGGGATGGGCAAGCTGGGCAATGCCGGCGAGACGATCCAACTGAGCCGGCCGGGCGAACGCGACAGCGATGGGGTCCGAACCTGGATCCCAGTGGATCGCATTCGCTATAGTGATGGCTCGCATCCTGAGGATTTCCCTGCGGGCGTGGATCTCTGGCCGGCCCAGGCGGACGGCCAAGGTCTCTCGCTGACGCGGATGGTCCCCGGGCAGTACGGAGACAATCCGCTCAACTGGCGTGCCCTGACACCGTCGCCCGGGACTGCCAGGCCCCCGGGCATCCGCTGAAAGCAACTCAATCCAGGGCATCGAGTGCGCTCCCCCCGACGGGGAGACTCGGGATCACGAGTTGGTTGTCAAGGATCAGGGGACCGTGACAGCCGTCCGTACAGAGGGAGAATCTCGGACCATGAGGTACGACAACCTCTGCTTGGGCGGACTTTGTCTGCTTGGTTCGGAGTTCCTTCAGCCGACAGGAATGTAGCCCAGCCGCCCCCGGCTGGGATTGCTGGGACTACCCCCGAGGGCGGGGGTGCCACATGGCCACGCACTGGTCGATGCACCCGTTTTCTTCCTCCTACCCGCCGCGAAGCGGCTTCCCGACTCGCAACGACATGCCTTTGCGTCTGCACTACGACAATCTCCCGGCTGCGAAGACCAGGGGGGTGCAAAGGAAATCCTCCCGGCACTCCCCGGCGTGAAATCTCCACCTGAGGATCTCGCCGCCGGCCTCGTTTCCGGCTTCAGCGACCCTCGTCCTCTCGGCCCTGCTCTCTGCCCTTGCGTTGCGAACTCTGCTCCCGAGCGAGTTCCTTCAGCAGATCCATTACTTCGGTATGGTCGTGAGTGTTGAATCTTGCGTGAGAGTGGCGGATGCCGACCCGGATCGTGTAGGCGGTGTCCGGGAGGGCCTTGAACAGATCCTCGTCCGTCCAGTCGTCGCCGACGGCCAGGAGGAACTCGGCGCCGTCGGACAGCAGGGGTCCGGCGGCATCGCCCTTGGTGATTCCCGCGCATTTGACCTCGACGACTTTGCTTCCCTGGAGCACCTGGACGTTGATGTTGGCCGTGAAACTCACGAGGTCATCCACAAGCTCCTTGGCCAGACTGGAACCCAGTTCGGGGTCCGCCGCGCGGTAGTGCCAGACAATCGAGTATTCCTTCTCCTCCACGGAGGCTCCGGGCAGTCTGTCTGCGTAGTTCTGGAGGACGGGCAGAATCGTGGACTTCCACCGGTTGTCCAGCGGTTTGGCAAGCTGCCAGTCCTGGCCCGGTCTCCTCGTCCAGACTCCGTGTTCCGCGACCAGCGTGATCTGGAGTTCCGCGAACCAGTCCCAGAGCGTGTTCTTGCCTCGCCCGCTGATGAGGACGACTTCGTTGCGAGGGTCCTCCGTGAGATCTCGGAGCACGGCCAGGAGTTCCGGCGTCGGACGGGCCGCCTGGGGGGCGAGGGCGAAGGGGACGAGGGTGCCGTCGTAGTCGAGAAACAGGGTCCTGCGGCGGGCCCGCCGGAAGTCGTGGACGAGTTGCTCCCTGGCTCCAGGACCCAGCAGGCGGGACCGCAACCGGTTCCCCTCCTCTTTGAGGCTGGACAGGCGGGTCAGAAAATCCTGGGCCCACCGGACCACGTCGTAACGCCGGAGGCGATGCTGCATGATCTCATTGCGACGAATCTGCTCCACCTGGGGCATTTCAAGGGCTGTCTGCAGGGCCCCTGCGATCTCGCTGATGCTGTTGGGATTGATGATGAGAGCCTCCGCCAGGTCCTTCGATGCGCCCGCCATTTCGCTGAGGATGAGGACGCCGCTCTTGTCGGGTCGGCTCGCGATGTACTCCTTGGCGATGAGGTTCATGCCGTCTCGCAGCGGGGTGATCAGCGCGACGTGACTGGCGGCGTACAACGGGCTGAGCCTCTCGAAGGGCAGGAACTTGTACTGATAGAGCACCGGGGTCCAGCCGACGGTGCTGAACCCGCCGTTGATCTGGCCGACGAGTTCGTCGATCTGCCTCTTGGTCTGTTGATAGTACTCCACACCCACGCGGGACGGCACGACGACCAGGACCAGGACGACCTTTTCCCGCCACTCGGGGTGGTTCTCCAGAAACAGTCGGTAGCCCTCCAGGCGGTTGAGGATGCCCTTGGCATAGTCGAGCCGATCGATGGACAGGACGATCTTGAATCGCTTCAGCGACTCCAGGGGATCGGGGATCTCCGTGCGGACGGGCGGTTTGGCGGCCGCGGCGTGGAACTTTGGAAAATCGATGCCCATCGGGAAGGCATCGACCTTCACGAGCCGGTTGGGCAGAAGGATCTTGCCCAGGCTGTGCTCATGGCCCAGGAGCCGCAGGACGCAACGGAGGAAGTACTGGGCGTAGTCGTGGGTGTGAAAACCGACGAGGTCGGCGCCGAGGAGCCCGTCGATGATCTCGGATCGCCAAGTCATGGGAAGCAGGCGAAACAGCTCGAAGGAGGGGAACGGAATATGCAGGAAGAACCCGATCTGGGCGGACGGGTTCCTGTCTCGCAGCAGCTTGGGCAACAGCATCAGGTGGTAGTCGTGGATCCAGATCACGTCGTCGGGCCGCATGATCTCCGTCACGGCTTCGCAGAAGATCTGGTTGACGCACTTGTAGTGGGCGTAGAAGCTCTCGTCGTAGTCGGCGTACGTGGGGAAATAGTGAAACAGAGGCCAGATGATCTTGTTACAGAACCCGTGATAGAACTTCTCCATCGACCTTTCGCTCAGGAACACGGGGTGGGCGTCGAAACTGGAGAGGGCGGCCGCCGTGGCCGACTGTTTCGCAGGATCCTCAATCGTGATGCCGGGCCAACCGATCCATACATGCTCGGTCTCGGCGAATGAGGAACCTTTCAGGGAATCCAGATAGGCGCTGATGCCCGAGACGAGGCCTCCCGCGCTTTCTCGGAACTTCACCTCGCCGCCTTCCTCGACGGCTACAATCGGCAGCCTGTTTGACACGACCAGAAGTCTCATGTTGCCTATCCTTCGCATGGTCCGACAGCAGCGACGTCCTGTGGCTCAACCGCCGCGATAGGCGCCACCTTACAGGGGGAGGCCGTCGAAGGCAAGTCTTTTGACCGCCCGACTGAGAGCTGCCCGAGAACGTCGGCTTTTCTCTTTCAATTCCCCGTCGCAACGGTATACTCTCAGGCCACTCATCCGCGCAGCGGCATTTGTCTCAGGAGACGGGCGTCGATGAGCATTTGTGTGCAATGAATTGAGTTTGAGAAGCGTCTAAGGGTGCGAAGGTGGCCCTGCGCCGACTCGCGGCAGTGGCTCCGCGGTGAACCCCGGAGAACAGTCCATGGGGCAAACCGCAGTCTGCGGCCGGGTGGACCGGCGGGCCTCGCAGCGGCCAAACGGTTCGGCCGGCGCCCTTGGCGTGGCGTGTTGGCAGGTGTCTTTTGGTTTGTGGACGCATTCATGAAACGAAGCGCTGTCGGTTGTCTGGTTTGTGCAGTCTCGCTATCCTGTTGCAGCATGGCTCTGATCGGGTGTCGCAGTCCCGCCAAGTACCGGGAGAAGGCAGACACAGCGGCCTACGGCATTATTGAGCAAAAGCAGCAGGAGTCCCTCGGTAAGACCGAGCCGTTCACGATCGAGCGGCCGAGCGACATCATTCGTCGCCGGCTGATCGAGATCCAGGCGTTGCCTGTTTCGAGCGAGGCCTCGCTTGGGACGGACCGACTCAAGCAGATTCCGCACTGGCCGGACGAGAACTACCCCCTGCAAGTGTCCTCTGCGGACGCGAGTATTCCGATTGAGCCGAATCGGCCTGTGCGGATCTCGCTGGTCGACGCGCTGCAAATCGCAGCCCGCAACAGTCGGGATTATCAATCGCGAAAGGAGAGCATCTTCCGCGTTGCACTGACTCTCGATCTCCGGCGGGATGCGTTTCGGACCGTCTTCAGGACGGGTGCCGACGCGACGCTTGCGAGGAACACCGTCGCGGACCAGACGACTCTCGACGCCGGCGCCAGCGCCGACGTGGGTCGGACATTGAAGAATGGGGTGGATCTCAGCACGGCTCTGGCCATCAGCCTGGTGAGCCTGTTGCCGGGTTCGGACTCGCTGGGATGGAACATCGATCCGTCGGTGTCGATTCCGCTGTTGCGAGGCGCCGGCCGACATATCGTGACCGAGTCCCTGACTCAGGCCGAGCGGAATGTGGTGTATGAAATGTGGGATTTCGAGCGATACAAGCGGACGTTCGCGGTCAATATCGCTCAACGGTACTACTCCGTCTTGCGCCAGATGGATTCGCTTACCAATAGCGAGAACAACTACCGCAGCGCCATCCAGTCGGCTCGCTGGTCGCGTCGGCAGGCGGATGCCGGACGGATCTCGGAAATCCAGGTGGACCAGGCGGCGCAAAGGGAGTTGAGCGCACGCAACAACTGGATCTCGACGCAGCAAGGATTGAAGGACAGCCTGGATTCGTTCAAGACCACGATCGGGTTGCCCCCGGACGCATGGATCGAGCTGGATCCGAACGACCTGGTGCAATTGCGGGCGAGATCGGAGGAGTATATTGCGACCATGAGACAAGCGTCGAGCGGCCCTGCCGAGACCGTTCCGGCGGCGGATGCCCCTGTGACGCTGGTCCCGGCCGACGACGTGGGCGCCGGTCCGTATGAGATCGACGAGGCGTTGGCGATCCAGTTGGCTCTCGAGAACCGGCTGGACCTCAAGGCGGCCAACGGCGCCGTCTATGACGCTCAAAGGCAAGTCGTAGTGGCGGCCGACGCGCTGCGTCCCGAGCTGACGTTGGGCGCTCGTGCCGCATATTCCGGCAACGACTCCGACGGCACGTGGAGCCTTCAAGGGACCCGCTATTCCGGCACCGCGTCGATTGATCTGCCGATCGACGAACGCAGCAGGACCCAGGAACGCAATGCGTACCGCAACAGTCTGATCGCTCTGGAGCAGGCCACGCGGAGTGTCCAGAATCTGGAGGACGAGATCAAGCAATCGATTCGCAGCGAACTGCGGGTGCTCCTGGAATCCCGCGAGACCGTCAAGATCCAGGCGAAGTCGGTCTTGGTGGCCGAGAAGCAGGTCCGCAGCACCACGCTGTTCCTCGAGGCCGGGCGGTCCGAGATCCGCGATCTGCTCGAAGCCCAGGACGCTTTGCTGTCGGCGCAGAACTCGTTGACCTCCGCGATTGTGAATTACCGCACGACGGAGTTGCAGTTCCAGCGGGATCTGGACCTGTTGACGATCACCCAAGAGGGATTGTGGGAAGAGTTTTCTCCTGAGGATATGAAACATGACAGTCAGCAACAAAGCTAATGGCAGTTCTCGCAAGCCCGTCAAACTGATCGGCGCGGCCGTCCTCGTGGCAGCGGTCGTTCTCGCGGTCGTCTGGCTCAAGGTCGTTCGCGCCCAGGAGGACCCCACCGCGACGATGGCCACCAGCGTGGCCAAGCGGGGTCCCTTGACGATCAGCGTTCTGGAGTCCGGCGCCATCAAGGCCAAGGAGCAGGTGATCATCCGCAACGAGGTCGAAGGAAGGACGACGATCGTCGAGATCGTCCCCGAGGGCACGCACGTCAATGTGGGGGATCTACTGGTCAAGCTGGACGCCAGCTCGATGAGCGATCAGCGGATCGACCAGGAGATCAAGGTCAAGAATGCCGAAGCGGCCAAGGTGAACGCCGAGAAGGCACTGGAAATCGCCAAAAACCAGGCGAAGAGCGACATTGAGAAAGCCGAACTGACCCTCAAGTTCGCCAAGCAGGATCTGGAGATCTACAACGCCAAGCAGTATCCCAACGACCTGACTGCCGCAGGCAACAAGGTGAAAGAGGCGCAGGAGGTGTTGACTCGGGCGACCACGACGCTGGCCTGGTCCGAGACCCTCTACAAGGAGAAGTACCTGTCCAAGACGGAGTTGCAGGCGGACCAGTTGGCGGTGACCAGAGCGGAGAACAGCCTGACCGTCGCGCAGAACGACCAGGAACTGCTCGAGAACTACACGAGGCGCCGCAAGATGGAACAGTACGCCAGCGACGTCAACCAGGCGGAGATGGCGCTGGAGCGCACGATCAGCAAGGCGGAAGCCAACGTGATTCAGGCGGAGACGGACCTGAGTGCCAAGGAGCAAGAGCACAAACGTCAGATCGACAAGCTCAACAAGCTCCTGGACCAGATCGAGAAGGCCACCGTGCTCTCGCCAGCGGAAGGGATGGTTGTCTATGCGACGAGTTCCCGCGGCGGATTTGGCCGGCAGGACCGCCAACCGCTTGCCGACGGTGTCGAAGTCTGGGAGCGTCAGGAGCTGATCTACATCCCGAAATCTTCGTCCTCCGTGGCGGAAGTCGACGTTCACGAGGCCAGCCTGGACAAGGTCCGGGCGGGACTTCCTGCGGTTGTGACGGTCGATGCACTGCCGGGCAAGAAGTTCTTCGGTACGGTTTCTCGCATCGCGCCGCTGCCCAACGCCCAGAGCATGTGGATGAATCCCGATCTGAAAGTCTACACGACGAACATCGACCTGGAGAGCCCCGATTCGGATCTGCGGAGCGGCATGAACTGCCGGGCGGACATCATCGTCAGGCAGTATGACGACGTGGTGTCTATCCCAGTCCAGGCGGTTCTGCGGGTGGACGGACAACCCACCGTCTATGTTGTCAAGGACGGCCAGATCGAGAAGCGAGCCGTCGAGATCGGCCTGGATGACGGCATCGATATTGCGATTCTCAAGGGCCTCAGCGAAGGGGAGGTGGTCCTGCTGACGCCTCCGCTGCAGGCGGCGGCTCTCTCGCCGGGCGGGCGGATCTCCGGATCGGGCGACGCCAACGACACGACCGCCCAGAAGATCACGGAGAAGCTCAAGGCGGTCAGCGAAGCCAACAAGCCGAGCGTACCTTCCGGCCGGGGAGTGCAGCCTCCATCTGGCCCGATGGGGCAGGCGGGCGGAGAGGCCGGACCGGGCCAGCCGGGCGGCCAGGGATTCCAGATGCCCTCCGCGGCGCAGATGGAGGAAATGAGAAAACGCTTCGAGAGCATGACGCCCGAAGAACGCCAGCAGGAGATGGAGAAAGTGCGCCAGCAGATGGAGAGCAATATGACGCCCGAGCAGCGACAGCAGATGGAGGAGAGGCGTCAGCGATTCCAGAACATGTCTCCGGAAGAGCGGGAGCAGATGCGTCAGCGCCGCGGCAGCGGCGAGGGCGGGGGCTTCGGCCCCGGAGGCCGCAGAGACGGCAGCGGTGGCGGACCGGGCGGCGGTAGTCGCGGTGGCAGCGATTCCGGATCCGGACAGCCGGGAAGGGGACAGTAGATGGCCAGCGTGACTCTGCCCGACAACGAACGGGAGATCGTCCGACTCGACAATGCCCGTAAGGTCTACCAGATGGGCACCGAGGAGGTCCACGCCCTCGCGGGCGTCAGCATGACGTTCGAGAAGGGGGACTTCTGGGCGATCATGGGTCCCAGCGGTTCCGGCAAGAGCACTATGATGAACGTCCTGGGTTGTCTCGACCGTCTGACCGCCGGGGCTTACTATCTCGACGGCAAAGACGTCAGCAAGCTGGACGACGATTCGCTCAGCGACCTGCGCCTGCGGTATCTGGGGTTCATTTTTCAGAGCTTCAATCTGATTCCCCAGTTGTCGGTACAGCGGAACATCGAATTGCCGTTGTACTACCTGGGCTGGGACGCGATTCGCAGCGCCCAGCGGGCCAAGGAACTGGCGGAGGGCGTCGGCCTGGGCGACCGTCTGAACCACCGACCCACCGAACTCTCCGGCGGGCAGATGCAGCGAGTGGCCATCGCCCGCGCTTTGGCCAACGATCCGCAGATCATCTTTGCGGACGAGCCCACGGGCAACCTCGACTCGGCCACCGGCGTACAGATCATGGACCTGCTGACCCGCCTGAACAAAGAGGGCAAGACCATTATCATGGTCACGCACGAGCCGGACATCGCAGCTTACGCCGGCAGCAGGTTGCACATGATCGACGGCAACATCGACAGAATCGAAGGCATTCATGCGGCAAACCAGAATAGCCAGAAACATCGCGCTGGGCATCGAGAACCTGCTGCTTCATAAGCTGCGCTCGTTCCTGACCATGCTGGGCGTTGTCTTCGGCGTCGGAAGCGTCGTGGCGATGCTTTCCGTGGGGGAGGGCGCCAGCCAGGAGGCCTTGGCTCAGATTCGCAAGCTCGGCAGCGACAACATCATCGTTTCCTCGGTGAAGTCGGCCGAGGAGCAGCAGATGAGCAGTACGCACTCTCGCATGAGCATCTATGGACTGACCTACCAGGATCATCGCAGGATCGCGACCAGCTTCGCGAACATCCGTCAGACAGCGCCCGCCAAGCTGATGCGGAAGGAATCCCGTTTGGGCGAGCGGGCGATGGAACTGCGGGTCGTCGGCGCGACGCCCGAATGGTTCCGTCTGGTGCCTCGGGAACTCGTCGCGGGACGCGTCATCACGCAACGCGATCTGGAGACCCGCTCTCCCGTCGCGGTGTTGACCGAGTTCGGCGCCAGGAAACTGCTGGCCACCGAGGGTTCCGTGGGGCAGACCCTTCGCATCGGGGGCGACGAGTTCACGGTCGTCGGCATCATCCACAGCGAGAGCGGGCAGGCCGGCAACATCCAGATTCCCGATCAGGAGATCGACGTGTATATCCCCCTGGATGTGGCCCAGCGGTACTTCGGCGACATCTCCTTCAAGAGGACGGCGGGCTCCGACGAACGGGAAAAGGTGGAGCTGCACCAGATCATCGTCCAGGTGGACGACCCGAAGAACGCCGAGGCGGTTGCAGGCGGCATCGAGGCCATGCTCAAGCGGTTCCATAAGAAGAAGGACTACGCGATCAGCGTTCCCTTGGCTTTGCTCAAGCAGGCGGAGGCCACCAAGCGGACGTTCAACATCGTGCTGGGCTCCATCGCGGGGATCAGCCTGCTCGTCGGCGGCATCGGCATCATGAACATCATGCTGGCCTCCGTGACCGAGCGGACGCGGGAGATCGGCATCCGTCGCGCGATCGGGGCCAAACGCCGCCAGATCGTCGTTCAGTTCCTGATCGAGACGGTCGTGCTGTCCATGTTCGGCGGCATGATCGGCCTGGGACTGGGCGTGCTGATCCCGCTGCTGATCACGCATTTTTCGGGCATGGCGACAGTCGTGACTCTGAACGGGATTCTGCTGCCGCTGTTCATCAGCATGGCCATCGGTATTCTCTTCGGCATCTATCCGGCGATGAACGCGGCCCGGGTCGATCCGATTGTCGCCTTGCGGCACGAATGAAGGCAGGTGGAGATAGCGGAGCCGTATGACACAGTCGAAAATCGTGCGGAATATCTGGCTGGGCGTCGAGAACCTGCTGTTGCACAAGCTGCGCTCGTTTCTGACCATGCTGGGCGTCGTGTTCGGCGTCGGCAGCGTCGTCGCGATGCTCTCGGTCGGAGAGGGCGCCAGCCAGGAAGCGCTCGCTCAGATCCGCAGGCTGGGCAGCAACAACATCATCGTCTCTTCGATGAAGCCGGTGGAACAGGACCAGACCGTTGTGACTCGCAATTCCATGCTCGTCTACGGTTTGACCTATGACGACTATCGTCGAATGGCCCAGAGCATCCGACAGGTCCGACAGGTCGCGCCGGCCAAGATCATTCGCAAGGACGCCCGTCTTCGCGAGCGGTCGATGGAACTGCGGGTCGTGGGGACGACGGCGGAATGGTTTAAACTGGTCCCTCGTCATGTGGAGGCGGGCCGAGTCCTCGTGCGGGCGGATGCCGAGAGCAAGGCTCCTGTGGCGGTTCTCACCGAGTTCGGGGCCAGGAAGCTGCTGGCGACGTTGAGCACGGTCGGACAGACCCTGCGGATTGGCGGCAACGAGTTCCAGATCGTCGGGATCATTCGCAGCGAAAGCGGGCAGGCCGGCAATATCCAACTTCCCGATCAGGAGGCGGACGTTTACATCCCCCTGGAGGTGGCGCGGCACTACTACGGCGATATCTTCGCGAGAATGACCTCGGGTTCGTTCGAGCGGGAGCGGGTGGAGTTGCACCAGATTATCGTCCAGGTGGACGATCCCCAGCACGTGGAGGCGGCCGCCGCAGGCATCGAACGGGTCCTGGGACTGTTCCACAAGAAGAAGGACTTCGTCGTGAGCGTCCCACTGGCCCTGCTCAAGCAGACCGAGGCGACCAAGCGGACGTTCAACATCGTTCTGGGCTCCATCGCCGGGATCAGCCTGCTGGTCGGCGGCATCGGCATCATGAACATCATGCTGGCCTCCGTGACCGAGCGAACGCGGGAGATCGGCATCCGTCGGGCCATCGGCGCCAAGCGCCGGCAGATCGTCGTTCAGTTTCTGATCGAGACCGTGGTGCTCTCGATGATCGGCGGCTCGATCGGTCTGGGTCTGGGCGTGCTGATTCCGCTTCTCATTACGCACTTCTCCGGCATGGCGACGGTCGTGACCCTCAATGGGATCCTGCTGCCGTTGGTCATCAGTATGGCTATCGGCATTCTCTTCGGTCTGTACCCGGCTATGCACGCGGCTCAGGTCGACCCCATCGTGGCCCTCCGCCACGAATAGGCGGGACCCGGAAGGGGCCGCCATGACGCGAGACCGCGGGTTGGAGACCACCGGAAGATTCCCCCATCATCCTCGTCGAAGCGAAGAGCCCGTCTCTGCGGGCTGGACTATCGGACTGGCGACTGTCTCTGTGGTGTCCGATGACGGACTTCCTCCGTTGCTGCGGCTCTGTCTCTCCAGCCGCTCCGTCTGGAGGTGGTGGAATCAGGAGAAACCTGTAACCGGCGCCGACGACGGGACACTGAGTATCGGGTAGCCCATTGTGGGCATCTGGCTCAGAGTACGCGATGGCGAACCGTGAAAGGATACGCTCATGTCCAAGAGAGTCTGGATCGGTCTCGTGGGAACCACCGTGCTGATCGCGGGCGGCCTGCTCCTGGCTCAGCCGGGACCCGGCGGCAGGCGAGGATGGGGAGGGCAGCAGGGCTTTGCAAACAAGGCCCCCACGGCCAAGAACGCCAGGGAGAAAGCAATCCTTGACGTCCTGGACGATATGGATCGCAACCAGCGGGGGGGCAACATGAACGTCCCCATCGAGGACGGGCGTTTCCTCCGGCTTCTGGCTGAGTCCACCGGGGCCAAGCAGGTCGTCGAAATCGGCACGTCCAACGGCTACTCTGGCCTCTGGCTGTGCCTGGCTCTGAAGGCTACCGGCGGCAAGCTGACCACCTTCGAGATCGACGCGGCGCGTGCGGCGTTGGCTCGACAGAACTTTCGGAAGGCCGGCGTGGACGACATCGTCACGCTGGTCGAAGGAGACGCACATGAGAAAGTCGTGGATGTTGCGGGTCCCGTCGATATCGCATTCATCGATGCCGACAAGGAAGGGTATGTGGACTATCTGGCCAAGCTGCTGCCCAAGGTCCGTCCCGGCGGTCTGATCATCGGTCACAACGTGAATCCCCAGATGGCGGATGCGAAATTCGTCGAAGCCATCACGACGAACCCGGACCTCGAGACCGTCTTCTACACGCAGGCCGGCGGGGTCAGTGTGACATTGAAGAAAAGGGGATTGGAGTAGACTCTACTCTTGCCGGGCTCCCAGGCCCGGAACAAGCTCCTATACGAAGGGGTGTCGGTGTGTTTTCCTCGCCGAACGGCGATCTACACGGAACTATCGGCACCCTTTTATCGTTCTCCCCGACGTGGGTTCACCAGAGCAGAACAGGAAAGGAAAGGGCATGTCAATGGCGAAGTTGGCGGGACTCTGGAAACGGTCGATCATCACGCCGATCACCACGGCGTCGTTCGTCATCGTGGCCCTCACGGGTGTTCTGATGCTCGTCGACGTCAAAAGTGCGACGATCAAGGAATTTCACGAGATGGTCAGCATTGTGTTTGTTGTGGCCGCGGCGGCTCACCTGGTCGTCAACTGGGGCAGCTTCGCCTGTTACCTGCGAAAGCCGCTCACGATCCTGCTGGGCGTCGTCGTGGTTGCGCTCGTCGCGCTCCTGTTCACGGGCAACGGGGGCGGTTCCCGCGGCAGGTCGCCGATGGAGATCTTTGCCCGGATGGAGGGCGCATCCCTGGCCCAGGTGGCGCCGGTGCTCGGTGTCTCCGCGGGAGAATCGGTGGCCTTCTTGAAGGCCCAGGGGTTCCAGGTGTCCGGCGAGAGCCAGTCCATTGGCGACATTGCGAAGAACAATGGCAAACGCGGCATGGAGGTCCTCAGCTTGCTCCTGGCGGCCGGCGGAAAGCCTGATCGCAGCACGCCCGTTTTCACCAGTGAGGCTGGTTCCCCACTTCCACGCCCGTGACGTCCTCGGCTGCCGCCAGCGCAATGAAGGCGTTCGGGTCCTTCTCGATGACGACCTTCTTGAGGGCCGAGACGTCTGCGCGGTGGACAGCGGAGTACAGAATGGTCTTGCTTGTCCCCTGGTAGCCGCCTTGTCCGCTGATTGGGGTAACGCCGACCCGGTGCGTGTTCGTCAATTCACGCGTGATCTCTTTCCAGTTGTCGGAGATGATGATCGCCGCCCGTCGCTTGCAGTCGAGGTCCGCCACCAACTGTCGCGTCTGTTCTTCCGCCATGGCATCGTCTCCTTTCCGTCTGCGGGCTGGGTTTCCATACCCGTCTCACCGCTCGGTCAGCGCGATCCATCGGGTTCGTCGCGAGTTCAGAGGTGAAAATCCCCTGCGGCTTCCGGCTGGTACAACAACCGGTCGACCCGGATGCGCCCGTCGAGGGTGTCGCCCACGCGTCGACCCAGGATCGACAGGCCGATCGGGGAGAGGACGGAGACGTTCATCTCGTCGAAGTCCTTCTTGTCTTTCAGGGAGTCCAGCGGAAAGACGAGGGACACGGTCATCTCGCAGTTCTTCTCGTTGTCCTTCAGACGCACCTGGGAGTTCATCGTCACGACGTCCGACGGCACGTCCTGAGGGGCAACCGTGTGGGCGGACTCCAGCAGACGACGGAGCCGGTCCAGCAGGGCGTTCGAAGGCGATTCGGGCGACTGGATGCTCGCGATCATCGCCCGCAGACGCGCGGAGTCGAACTCCGTGATCTGAAGCCCGCCTTGGCCCGGTTTCCGGCGCGTCTTGCCCCAGGGTCTTGCGGACAGCGCAGCCAGTTTGACGTTGCGAGTCCGGCAAAAATCCATGACGCGGTCCACTATCAGTTGCCACTGGCGCGGGGTCAGTCCGTCGGCGAACACCTGTCCGGGAGCGCCGTAGAAGACGGGGTGGACTTCCTTCGTGTGGTGGACATGGAGGCATTGGATTCTCCCTTCCCACCAGCACACGTGGTAGTACTTCCAGGGCTCGATTGGCGTCCGGGCGATGGTTTCGCCCACGATCTCTCGTACTTTGGCCTCGTTCATGGGGTATCTCCTTTCTTCTCGATGTGCATCATCCGGGTCATGAATCAGCGGGATATGCGCGCCAGACCGGCCGCGACCTGCGCGTTCCTATGCCAGTGTGGATGCCTGCGCATGGCAGGTCGAAGGAATGCCGGGACGGCGCAACATCTCCCTACGAGGTCGTGCCAGTAGGGGGATCATCGCTACGAGGAAGGTGAGGATGCTTGTTCCGAAGAACAGGCCGAGCGAGATTGCACAGAGGCCACCAGCGGGAACGCTCGCCTTGCGGCATCCCTGTCGCGGAGAACACAGGATGTATCCGTGAGGTTGCCATTTCCATGCACCTGAAGCATGCCCCGATTGTACGATAATGCATTTCCGTGTCAAGCCCCGCTGTCGCTGAAGCTGTTTCACGGAGTCGAACGGGAAGTCCACAAGACATTTGCATCGCGGGACACAGATCGGTACGATTCGTGCGGGCTGCAGGTTCGATCGCAGGCCCGTTCCGGTGCAATGGATGAAAGGGCACGCACATGTTGGCAAGCCAGATTCTGGTGATGTCGATTCTCTCGGCGACGGCCGTCGCCTCCTCGGGGCAAGTGGCTGTGGACCCGGACCCGAACCGCTTCGCCGGGGAAATCAAGGCTTTTTCCGAGTGGGACAGCAAGAACGCGGCTCCTGCGGACCCCGTGCTGTTCGTCGGGAGTTCCAGTATTCGGATGTGGCGGACGCGAGAGTCCTTTCCCGATCTCCCCGTCGTCAACCGGGGATTCGGGGGCTGCCACGTCTGCGACGTCATCCACTACCTGGACCGGGTGGTCTTGCCGTACGATCCGCAAGTGCTTGTCTTCTACGCCGGGGACAACGATATTGCCGGCGGCAAGTCGGCCCAGCGCGTCGCAGATGACTACCGCAGGTTCGTCCGACTCGTTCACGCGAAACTGCCTGCCACGCGGATCGTCTACATCACGATCAAGCCCAGCGGGCAACGATGGTCGCTCTGGCCCGAGATGAAGAAGGCCAATGATCTGATTCGCGAGTTCTGCCAAGGGGACGAACGTCTCCACTTCGCCGACCTCGCGACGGTCCTGTTGGCTGCGGATGGCCCGCCCAAGCCCGAGTACTACCTCTCCGACCGGTTGCACCTCAATTCGGAGGGGTATGCCGCCTGGACTCGGGTCTTGCGTCCTTTCCTGTCCAAGGCGGTGACCTCCCGCCCCTAGGGGGCAGGCGACATATTCGCCGCGGATTTCCCCCGAGGGCTTGTCTCGCGTCGCTCGATCTTGTACAATGGACTTGTTGGTGGACTGTCCGGTCTGGCATCTTCACCCCGTGGATCGATGCGCACTCATGAAGAACGGGAAGATATCATGACACACCGTACCAGAGCATTCACGTTGATCGAGTTGCTTGTTGTCATCGCGGTGATCGCCATTCTGATGGCGGTCTTGATTCCTGCCTTGGGCAAGGCCAAAGAGAGCGCCCGCGACGTGAAATGCCGGTCCAACCTGCGGAACATCGGCATGGGGATTACCCTGTTCCTGCAGGACAACGATTTCAAGCCCATCAATAACGACACGACGAACGGGTTCTACTGGTACAACACGAACGGGACGCTCCGGACCACCAGCGACGGCGACGCCTATTGGGGCGTTGCCTACGCGGCGTACATCAAGGACCCGCACGTGTTCGGCTGCCCCAGCTTCCGCAGCGTGGCCGAAGCGGAAGGGCTGATCTACAACGTGCCCCCGAGATTGATCTACGACGCCGCCTATGGGATCAGCCGGTATTTCTGGTACAACCCGAAGACCAGCAAGGACCGGGGAACTGTCAACACGATTCGCAACCAGTCCGAGTTCATCATCGCCCACGACCACGCGGAGCCCAAGCTCGAGCAGGGCGCCATCGATATGTTCCACAACAACGGCGTCGGGACCATGAACCTCACCGGGTATCGGGAGGGCGGCAGTCGGTCCAAGTTCTATCGCGGCATCTTCCGCCACCACATGCGATCCAACGACGCCTATGAGACTGGGGGACGGGCCAACATCCTGTGGCTCGACGCTCACGTCACGCCGCTCAACGAGACCACCGGCGATGACGTCCCCGCTTGGTGGTACACCGGCAATCGCCCATAGGATGCCTGATGCGGGCGCAGATCACATTGCCGTTGGCCGTTCTGTCGCTTGTCTCCATCGCGTGGGCTGCAGAGCCGGCGCCCGAGTTTCGCGGCGTCTGGATGCACGCGACCCAGGCCAAGACGCCCGCCCAGGCCGACGAGATGATCGCCAAGATCGAGCGGGCCCGCTTCAACACGGTCTTTCTCCTGGTCTGGTACTGGGGAGGCCAGGCCTTCTTCCAGAGCACCGCTTGCCCGATGGGCGATGGGGTTCAGGCCGGCTACGACCCCCTGGGATACATGATCGAGCAGTGCCACCAGCGGGGCATCCAAGTCCATGCCTGGTTCGTCAACGGCTCTTATGGTTCCCCGGAAGTCCGCTACGTGCTCGACAAACACCCCGACTGGGCGGTCCAGGCCGGCGGGGCGGGACCCCTCTGGTACGACTTCGCCAAACCCCAGGTCCGCCGGTTCCAGAGCGACTTGATGATCGAGTGCCTCCGCAAATACGATGTGGACGGTCTCCACTTCGACTACCTCCGGTACGGACCCGACCAGTGCTATTGTGCGTACTGCCAGGACACGTTCGCCCGCCGGTATGGGTATGAGCCGCTGACGAAGGACCGCCTGACGACTTTTCCGGCGGCTACCCAGATCACGGGCAACCCGCTGGCGAAACCGACGACCGCCGCGGTCCTGGCCGAGTTCTCGGATGGCACGCCCGCCATCGCGATGAACAAGCTGGGGGATGGCGTTTCGCTCCTGCTGAACTGGCACGCGGAGAAGGAGATGCCGCCTGCGGTGGGCGAGAGCGTCAAGCTCGCGCTGGGCGTCTGGACCACGGACGGCGCGCAGGTTCACATCACCACGACCGCCGCGACGCGGAGCCAGTACGGGACCGATTCGTTCGAAGCCGCTCGTGCCACCCTGGCCCGCCTGGGCTATCGTCCGAAGCCCATCCAGGCCGAGCAGATCGGCGGCCTGCCTGCGACGAGTGTCCTGGTCCTGCCGGCGGTGTACCTGATTCCGGAAGACATGGCCCGAGATCTGGAGCGATTCGTCGGCAAGGGCGGCAAGCTCCTGATTCTCGACGGGCCGACCCGGTCCATGACGCTGCCTTCGATGCAGCGAGTCACCGGTTTCGCGACGACCGGGCCATTCCTGAAGAGACTGGAGATCATCCGCTCCACCGGGCGCAGCCCGCTCGTGCCGAAGGGCAAGCATCGCCTGGACCAGGCCCACTGGAAACGACGGACGGCCAAATGGGTCGAGTTCCGCACGCAGGGGATTACCGAGCTGGTCCGCGACGTCTACCGAAGGGCCAAGGAGGCCAAGCCGGAGGTCCAGGTTTCCGCCGCGGTGTTCAGTTCGCTGGAATCGGCGGATTCGGTCTGCCAGGACTGGCCTCGCTGGCTCCGCGACAAGACGATCGATTTCGTGGTTCCGATGGCCTACACCGAGGACACCGCGGAACTGGGCCGTCAGATCAGCGGGTGGAAAACGGTCGATCCGCAGTTGCGGCGGATCATCCCCGGCCTGGCCCTCTACCAGGAGTCGGCAGGCCAGGCGACCCCGCGAAACATCAACCTCATCCGCAGCCAGCGTCAGCTCTGCCGTCGCCAGGGGGCGCACGGCGAGACGTTCTTCTCCCTCCAGTACCTCACCGACCCGATGATCTGGGTCTGCCGGTCCGAGTTCTACCCGACCGAAGTCCCCGCCTACGCGTCGCCGGCTCGCAAGTGAGAACGGTTTGTAGTGTGCCCGTGAGGGCATATCTTCTTCTTGCGAGAAGAATAACGCCTTACGACGTCACTACAAGCGGGCCGCCGGCAGTAGCACGGGCATCCTGCCCGTGATCCCGGATTCACAGGCGGGAATCTCGTTCCTTTCCGGTCCCGAATGTGGTAGACTGTCTGCATCGGGATACAACGGAGTACACAGGGTTCGTAGTGGCATAGTAGCACGGGCATCCTGCCCGTGATTCGGAATCCATGGGCGAGACGCCCATGCTACTGAAATGACCTGCGACCCCCGCCTTCGCGAGGGTACGCGTCACTGCGAACAGGAGGTAGAGCATGAAGATCGTACATACAGTCGCCCAGATGGCTGCGATTGGCGTCTTCTTGGTCATCGTGTCCACCGCCACGGCCAAATACAGCGGCGGCACAGGAGAGCCCAACGACCCCTACCAGATCGCGACCGCAGCCGATCTGATCGCCCTCGGCGAGATGCCCGACGACTACGGCAAGCACTTCATCCTGACCGCCGATATCGACCTGGACCCCAACCTCCCCGGCGGCAAAGTCTTTGACAAGGCTGTAATTGCGCCGTGTAGAGGTGCAGGGTGGGGGGATTTCGTGGGGGTGCCTTTTGCCGGTATCCTCGACGGCAATGGTTATTCTATCTCGCATCTGACGATCAGGGGTGGAAGCTACCTCGGCCTGTTTGGCCAACTGGGTTCGTCGGGTATCGTCGCTGGCGAAGTGAGGAACCTCGGATTGGTTGATCTCAACATTGGCGGTTCAGGTGATAACATCGGCGGCCTCGTCGGCTACAATTGGGGTAACATCGCCGCGAGTCACAGCATCGGCAAGGTTGACGGCACCGGCGAATGGTCGCGCTGCACCGGCGGCCTCGTGGGCTGCAATGAGGGCAACATCACCGACTGCTACGCCACAAGCACGGTCAGCGGCGCTGGGAATGTCGGCGGCCTCGTGGGCTACAATGGGGACAACATCACCGACTGCTACACCACGAGCACGGTCAGCGGCGATGGGAGTGTCGGTGGGCTTGTGGGCCAGAACATGCGCGGCAGCATCGTTAGGAGCTTCAGCGATGGCGCAGTCAGCGGGCAGGGGGGTGTCGGCGGGTTGGTTGGATTAAATTACAGCCGGGCAGCCGGGGGCCCGTTTATGCCCCCGACCGTGGTAGCAGAATGCTACAGTGCCAGCGCAGTTTATGGCAATGACGCCGTAGGCGGACTGGTCGGATGGAATGAGGGGAGCGAAGCAGTCCGCTGCTACAGCACTGGCTTGGTCAGTGGTACTGACTCCGTCGGCGGGCTGGGCGGGGTCAACTGGGAGGGCATCATAACCGAGTGTTATAGCACCGGCGCGGTCACTGGTGAAGGTTCTGTCGGCGGCCTCGTTGGATCGAGTACTGACCCCTATGGCAACGAAGGAGTTACGAGCCGCAGTTTCTGGGACGTTGAAACCTCAGGCCAAGCCACGAGCGACGGCGGCACAGGCAAGACCAGTGCCGAGATGCAGGACCCGAATGGGTTCCTGGCTGCGGGTTGGGATTTTCTCGGTCAACCAGACGGCCCACATGATATATGGACTATACCCGAGGCTGGTGGATATCCGATTCTCTGGTGGCAGCTACCATCCGAGTTTGGGCTCCCGACCTTCTCCGGTGGAGTAGGCGAACCTCAGGACCCCTACCTGATCTCAACCGCCGAAGACCTGAACAGGATTGGCCAGAATCCGAGGCTTATGCAACGCTGCTTCAAGCTGATCAACAACATCAACCTAACGGGTCTTCACTTCTATCCAATTGGTGGCCCAGACCGTCCATACGCAGGTGTGTTCAACGGAAATAGTCACGCGGTCTCCAATTTGACAATCAACGGCGAGAACTACCTCGGCCTGTTTGGCCTATTGGCCTCTGGCGCGGCGATTAGGGATTTGGGAGTGTTGGACGTGAACATTGCCGGTTCAAGTTTCATCGGTGGCTTGGCCGGCGGCAACGGCAGTTATCTCCTACTAACCTTAGGTAGTTCTGTCACGAATTGTTACTCCACCGGCTCGGTTAGTGGAACCGGCATCTGTGTCGGCGGCCTCGTGGGGTTCAATGGATGGCTCGGCACTATCACCACGAGTTCCACCACGGCCTTGGTTGGTGGCGCGGGCGACGGTGTCGGGGGCCTCGCGGGCATTAACGATGGCAGCATCACAATGAGCCATGCCACCGCCTTGGTCAGGGGGGCGGGTGATGGTGTCGGCGGCCTCGCTGGCTGGAACTGGGGTGGCATTACCGCGAGCTACAGCAACGGCTCGGTCAGCGGGAGCCAGGAAGTCGGCGGCCTCGTCGGCTACAACGGGGGCAGCGTTGTTCAGAGCTACAGCAGCGGTTCGGTCGATGGGAAGGGCGATGTTGGCGGCCTCGTGGGGCGCTGCTGGGATGGTGCTGCCGCCGCGTGTTTCTGGGACATCGAGACCTCGGGGCAGGCGACGAGTGCGGGCGGTGTTGGCAAGACGACGGCCGAGATGCAAACGGCCGCCACGTTCCTGGAGGCCGGGTGGGACTTTGTGGACGAGACCACCAATGGGACGGAAGACATCTGGTGGATCGACGAGGGGAAGGACTATCCACGCCTGTGGTGGGAACCCAGGCCAGTCGTGAGATTGCCGGTCATCGAGCTGGATGCGACGACGTTCGACGCCGGGATCGCGGAGGGCGTGGTGCTGGTGGACTTCTTCGCGACGTGGTGCTCGCCTTGCAAGACCCAGGCGCCTATCCTGGAAGAGGTCGCGGATCGGCTCGAAGGCAAGGCGCAGGTCGCCAAGCTGGATATCGACAAGGCCCGGAGCATCCTCCAGCGATACGGCGTCACCGCGGTCCCGACGCTCATTCTGTTCCAGAATGGGGTCGAGGTCAAACGGTTCGTGGGCGTGACCAACGCGGACGTGCTCTTGGCGGCCATCCTGGAGGCCGCTGACTCCCAGTAACAGCCGGGCTGTGAGATGGAACCCATCGCAACAAGGGACCCGAAGCGAGATCGGGTCTGGATGTAAGTGCCTTTCGTTATTGAAGTTACGTCGGTTCCGCTCGCTGCGACGGAGCCGGAATCGTTCTGGGTGCGTGATGGTCCGGCAGACCCGCGAGCTCTCCTGTGTTCAGGGGGGAGGCACCCTGCGGAGGGGAGGCACGTTTCATCCGGCCAAGTGTCCGATCTCTCCTGGCAGCACTGAAACTCCATTTTTTCTTGCTATTTGTCTTGACATCGCGTATAGTGTAAGGCTAATGTCGTTTCGACGTCGGGTCCACCGTCTTGTGCACGAGGGTGTTCCTCTACCCAGATGTTGTGGGATGCCTTTGGAGAACCGGGCATGAAGAAGGCTGTCGTTGCGTTGTTGGTGTTGTCGTTCGTTGCAGGTTGCAGTTCGATGGATCGCCAAGGACTGATCGCCGCCGGCTGCAGCAATGAGTATGCGGATGGGTACGTCGACGGGTACTCGGCCGGCTGCAGCGCGGTCGGGCATCCGCTGTGTCGCTTCACCAAGAACGTCGATCGCTACGAGCGGGATCGCCAGTACAACAAAGGCTGGAACGACGGGTTCACCATCGCGCGGACGGACTACGCCGCTGTGTGGTAATCGTCGTCGAGCCGACCTCGTCTGTAACCTCCTCCAGGTGGTTGTTCCCCCCATTTGATTGTCAACAGCGAAGGTGTGAAGGCCCGGCCCTTCGTCTGCGCCTACCGGCGCTGCCCAAAAAAGGGGCGGTGGCAGGCATCAGAGTTCCTGTGCCTTGGCCACCGCCTTCAGCATTCGCGCCGCGGACTGAGTGACGCCATCGCAGAGAGAGCCTGCGGACGGCGCGTCAAATTCATCAGAGGACTACGACCGGCTCTTCCTGAGGGACCGCCCGGCGCTGCGGGCGGGACGCCACGGGCGGTGCGGCCTCCTCGGGCGTATCGTCCGGATTGAACGGACACCAGCGGTTCTTGGCCTTGTTGACGATCTCGATCAGCCGGGTGATGACGATTTCCGGCGTGTCGTCGAACGGATCGACAACGAAGCTCTTCAGTTGGTCGTACACCTCATCGGATACCTTGAAGGTTCTCATGGTTTTCTCCGTGCAAGGATCGTTCCCTATCTGCGTGTCATAATGCTCCTGCCATGGAAAAGTGTACGAACTAATCCGCGAGCCGCCAAAAGCTCGCTCGGAAGGGGTTGATGGCCGCCGCGAAGGCGGCTATCTGCGGAGGCGGGGTGGGATGGGGGATCGAATCGGTCGCGCAGGGCGGGGAGTACGCGTGGCAGGTCGAGGACGACGTTCGCCTGGTCCGCCCGCATCCATGATAGGGTCCCGGAGGGAGGCTATCCGGCCGGAACCGAGGCCAGGTGGGGCGATGTCTTCGCGTTCAGCACCGACCGGTAGGCCAGCGGGACGACGCGTCCAGCCGGGATGCCGAGCGCCCGCTCGATGTCTCTGCGATCGGCCGCGGCTGTAGCCAGCACCGGCTCGAATCCCAACCGCTTCCACAGGCCCTCACCCACCCGGTTGCCCTCGACGTAACTGACGACCACGAGATCGATCTTGTTGACCCTGAAGAACTGGAGCAGTTGGGACACGATCCGCTGGGCCAGTCGTCTCCTGCGATGCTCGGGATCGACCCACACGTCGATCAGCTCGCCCGACCGTGTGGGCAGGCAATCGGGGTGCAGCCAGATCTTGCCGGCGCCCATCCCCACCGCTCTGGATGAGTCCGCACACCACGCGACGAGCAGCCGGGTATGCTCGTCCTGGATTCGGCTGTGATAGTAGTCCCGCAATCCCGCGATCTGGGTCCGGTCCGGCCGGACCAGATTGCGTCGAATCGTGTCCATCTGCTCCTGTAAGGCGATCTCCATGCGGATTAGGTCCGGGACATCGACCAAGGTCGCCGGACGAATCTCATACCGTGACTTGAAGGTCTGCTCCATAGTCCTCCCGAGCTCGCGCGTTCACATCCGTTTCGGTACGTGCAGCCTCCTCCGTCGTCATATCTCTGTTCTCGGCGAGGCCGGCGCGAAGCTGAGGCCGGATTATGCAAAAGTACGCAGGATTTGGAAAAATACGTAGTCTTCACGATACCTCTGCGTGCAGATGGACCCCGGTTCTTGGTGCGAAGGCGGTTTGTGTGCCCGGCGGGTCTGCCCAATGGCCCTGTCCCCGGTTCACAGGATGTGCATGGCCGCGGGATCGACCGGCAGTTCGCGGGAATCGCTCGGCGAGCCCAGAAGACCACCCCCGTTGCCGAGCCTCTGGATTTGGTCGATCAGGTCCTGGGCCTTGGCCGCATCGTGGACCACGCCTTGCATCAGATCGACGAACTGCGCTGCCATCTCGCGGCGTTCCCGCTCCACGACCTCGAACGCGTTTTGGATTGCGCGGAGAATGTCCGTCTGAGTCACCAGGCCCAGAAGCTCCTTGCCCTCCATGACGATCAGGCGGTGTACGTGCATGCTCTCCATCTTCCTGCTGGCGCTGAGGATCGAGTAGGTGGGAGGGATGGACACGACCGGGAACGACATGATCTCGACCACGTGGGTCTGCGTCGGGTTCTTGTGCAGTGCGACGACGCGTCGGAGGATGTCCTTCTCCGTGACGATCCCCGCAGCCTCCTGGTGATGCTGTGCAATGATGCAGGAGGCGTTCTGCTGCGACATGATCCTGGCGGCCTCGTTCACCCAGGCGTCGGCGGCCACGGTCGCGACGCGGTCGGTCATGATGTCGGAGATGTACCGCAGGGGGTTCAGCGACACCAATCCGCGAGTGATATCCGTTTCGGTGACGACGCCCAGGAGTTGGCCGTCCTGGGTGATCGGCAGACGGCGGATGCCTCTGTCGCTCATGATGCGTCCGGCGTCGAGGATCGGCGTATCGGGCGGGATGGTCACCGCCGGGCTGGTCATCCGCTCCTGCACCCGCAGACGGTGGAAATCGATGTCCCGACCGGCGACGCCCTTGAGCACGTCCTTCTCCGTCAGGATGCCGACGGCCTGACCTGCCTCCACGACCACGACGCAGGAGACGTTGTGCTCCGACATCGTGCGGGCGGCCGAGGCGATTGTGTCCTGGGGGGCTGCTGTGACCACCTCGCGACTCATGATGTCGCCCGCGTGCAGCGGGCGGCGACCCATCGAGTTCTGTCGTTGCGGCGCCTGTTCCATATCTTGGTCCTGATAGTCAGTCGTCCTGCGGTCCGTTGCCTGTGTACGCTGAATCTCCCAAGACCGCCGTTCGCAGGACGATCACCTCGGCAATATCGGCCAGTTCCTCCGGCGGGTTAGCCGGAAAGCGCCGTGTCCTGAGGTCGTCCGCGGAATTACGTAGGTTTCGCACGTGCCGGCGCGACCCGTCCCGTCGATGCGATGGAGAGCCCCTCACATTATGGGCCCCAAGACAGAACGGGCCCGTATTGCCTGTCTCCTCACGTGGTGTTTCGCAGCCCTCAGGATCACCAGAACCTGCCCAACTCGCATACGCGCAGGTTGCTGAGTGTGGATGAGGTCCTCTCCAATGCCACGAGTGTTGTGCATTGGGTGTTGTCGGCGGATAGGCTGTTCTTCCACGAGGGGGATGCCGTGCTATGTTTTCAGGCCGGCGAGGTCGGGTTCCAGGCGGCGGTTCTCGCGGAGGATTTCGTCGAGGGTCAACTTCGTTCGCCGGCGGGCGGCCTCCCGGCCGAGGATCGTGGCCAACGTGGCGTTGACGCTGGGCTCAATGGTCGGATTGGCGCAGTCCCCCGACATGACGGCCTTGTGGAACGCGTCGATGTTCCGCTCGGCGCCGCGCGGGTACAGATCGACGACGTCGCCGCCGCGCCAGCCGCCGGAGTTGGCGAGGATGCGGACGCGCGAGGTGTAGCCGGTTTCGAGCCAGCCCTCCGCGCCCTGGGCGGTGCAATCGCTGCGGAATTCGCAGCGGTTCTTGAGGTGCTCGCCGCGATGGTTCAGGATGGCGCCGTTCGGGAATTCGTAGGTCAGCGAGAAGACATCGTGCGAGTCGCCATGCGCATCGGCTCGTGCGATTCTCGAAGCGCCGGTCGCGCTGGTTGGCATCTCGCCTGCGATCCAAAGGCCTACATCGACTGCGTGGATGCCCGCGTTGACGAGGTAGCTGCCGCCGAGGGCGTCGTCGTTGACCCAAATCAACTCCTGCAGACGGCTCTCGACCGTCGCGGTCTTCGGCGGGTCGCGGAAGCTCTCGTCGTTGTACTCGGAACTGAGCATGCCGACCGGGCCGATCTCGCCTTCTCGCACGCGACGGACGCCCTCGATGAAGAACGGGTCCGTTCGGGTCTGGAAGTCGCACAGGAAGACCCGCTTGTTCGACGTTGCCTTCCGTGCGGCGTCGCGGATACGCAGGCAACCGGGCACGTCGCAGCCCAGCGGCTTGGCGATGTAGACGTGCCGGCCCGCTTCGACTGCGGCCTCGACGTGCTCGGGAAAGCAGTAGGGCGGCGTCTCCAGGAAGACCGCCTCAACGCCGGCGGCAATCACGGCCTTGTAGCCCGAGAGGCCCGAGAAGCGATTGGCCTTCGCGACACCCAACTGGTCGCCCGCGACGTCGGCGACCTGCTTGAAGTAGTCCGCAATGGCGACGATCTCGTACCCGCCGTGCCTTTGGACCATCCCGGCGATCATCTGCCCGCGACCGCCCAGACCGATAACCCCGACCTTGATCCCGCTGTTCGCCCGAGTCCCGACGACCGACCCGGCGCCGACTGTGGAAAAGGACAACGCTGCGCCGGCACAGGAGAGGAAGTCCCGTCGCGTGATCTGCCCTGTTCGCCCGCCGTCAGTCGCAGTCATCGTGAAGTCTCCATGAAAAGGGAACCGATCCGGACACTGCCATGCCCACGAGGGCAAGAGTACCCGAAGGCCGGCTTGAGTGCAGCCAAAATCTTCTTGGCTTCGGGCCCGACTTCGTGTAAAATAGGTAATCGGTAGAATCTGGTGCATCCGAATTAGGAATGTGTTCTCTGGAGAGCGGATTCGCGATGAAGAGCTATCTCCTTTGTGGGGCGTTACTTACAGCGGTTCTGGTGAGTTTGTGCACAGCGGCGCCGGAGCCTGCGATGGTCCAGCGGGCGGGCCAGTGGACGCTGGACGTCCGCTGCGAGCGTTTGCAGCAGCTTGTGCTGCCGTGGGGTCCCGGCGGGGAGCAGCGATTCTGGTATACGATCGTCACGGTGACGAACCGGACCGGGATGGACGCCGATTTCTATCCGAAGTGCGACCTGATGACCGACACGTTCCAGGTCCTGCCGGCGGGCAAGGGGGTGCCGCCGGTCGTCTTCGACATGATCCGCCAGCGCCATGCGAGCCGGTATCCGCTGTTGGAATCCCTTCAGCGCGTCCCCAATCGCATCCTCGAAGGGGAAGACAACGCACGGGATATCGCCGTCATCTGGAAGGACTTCGATCCGCAGGCTACGAGCTTGCGTCTGTTCATCGGCGGCCTGAGCAACGAAACGGCCATCGTCTCGCACCCGGTCGCGGTGGACGCGGACGGCAACCCGGTCCCGATCTACCTCCGCAAGACCCTGGAAATGGACTACACCCTGCGTGGCGACCCTGCGCTGCGGTCGTCCGTCGAGGTGGTCTACAAGGGCCAGAGCTGGGTCATGCGGTAGGCACAGCCCGGTCCTCGCTCAATCCCCAGACTCCTGCCTGCGTCCGCGGATTCGGACCCGGCGGTTGACTTCCCGGTCTCTCGTCGTTCTAATCCGGTAGTGCGCCCCTGTCGCGGGGTTCGTCACGAAGGACAGGGGCCTCCCGATGCAGGACGCTGTGTTCGGGGTCCCCACGGATGGATCGAGGTAGTCATGCAGGCCAGCGGATATCGGAATGTCACGATCGTCGGCGACGGCGGGATGGGAACCGTCCTGTCGATCATCCTCTGTGAGAAGGGGATTGCCACGCGGATGTGGGGGTACGACGCCCGGCAACTGGGCGAAATCGAACGCTCTCGCGAGAACACCAGGTTCCTTCCCGGCTACAAGCTTCCCGACTCGCTGGTGTTCGAAGCCAGAGACGACCGGGCGCTGGTGGGCGCCGAGCTGATCGTTTCCGCGGTCCCCTGTCAGTACATGCGTGCGGTCTGGACCCGGCTGCGTCCGCACGTCCCGGAGCGTGTGCCCGTCGTCTCGGTGGCCAAGGGAATCGAGAACGGGACGTTGCTGCGTCCCACGCAGATCCTCGGCGAAGTGCTGGGCGAGGACCTCCCGCGGGCGGCCCTGAGCGGGCCGACGATTGCCGACGAGCTGGCCCGCAAGCTGCCTGCGACGGCCTGTGCGGCCGCCGGAGATGAAATGCTGGCCCGTCGGATCCAGTCCACTTTCACCTGCCCCTGGCTCCGTGTGTACACGAATGCCGACCTGATCGGCGTCGAGCTGGCCGGGGCGATGAAGAACGTGATCGCGATCGCTGCGGGCATCATCGACGGCGTCCGCGCCGGCGACAACGCCAAGGCGGCCCTCCTGGCGCGGGGATTGGCGGAAATCACCCGCCTGGGACTTGCCATGGGCGCGAGCGAATACACCTTCGCGGGCCTGACCGGGCTGGGGGATCTCGTCACGACCTGCATCTCGCCGACCGGGCGGAATCGCTCTTTCGGCGAGCGGATCGGCGAGGGAATGACGCGACAGCAGGCCCAGGGGGCGACCGCATCCGTGGTGGAGGGGGTCTCCACCTGCCGGTCGGTCGTGGCCCTGGCGGCGAGACACCGCGTGGAGATGCCGATCACGCAGGCGGTCCACGAGGTCCTCTTCGAGGACAAACCGGTGCGGACCGCCATCGAGAATCTGATGAGCCGTCAGTTGAAAGCCGAGTGGCCCGCCGGGGCATCCAAGTCGCCCGCGAAAGTCTCATAACGCTCGCCGGACTCTCGAATTGATCCCGGTGTTCTTCTCGTGTGTGCGATCGGGTGCCGTCGGTCTGCGCCGGCGAATTTCCACCGTCGGGTCCGTGGCGAGTCCCGCCGTATCCCGCGAAGTCTCCGCTGAAACCGCCTTCTCATGGACGGGTCCAGGTTATCGGTCGCGGTTCGGCGGCCTCTGACTCGCCCGGCGCCGGACGGTCTGTTCTCTCGCTCCCTTTTGGTCCGGCGGGATTCCATTTCATATACTTTAATCGGCTCCAGGCAGATGGTCGAAACACAGTCTGCCGGATGGCTATAAGGAAGAATCGGCCTCTTCGGGCCAGGGTTCTCGAAAGGGGGTCCGAACGGATAATGTGAGATGGGCAGAACCATCGACGCTTCAATCCGGAGAAGCACGCTCACATTTCTTCTAAGGTCAGCCTGATATGTTTGGATTTGGCAAGAAAAACTCGTATCTCATCGGGGTCGATTTGGGCAGCGACTGCGTGAAGCTGGCCCAGTTGGCGAACGGCACGGAACAGACGCATCTGATCGCCGGCGTGTGCGTCAGTCGTCCCGCGGACGTCACGGCGGGCACGGCGCGATGGCAGCGCTGGGCGATCGACGCGATGCGCGAATCGACGGCCAACGGGCGATTCAAGAGCAAAGACGTCGTCGCGGCTCTGCCGGCCAGCGAGGTGTTCATCGATCATCTGAGGTGGCCGAAGAAGTTCGACGGCAAGATCGAGGACGCCATCTTCGCGAAGATCAAGCAGAAGCTGCCATTCGAGCCGATTCAGAAGAACACCCTGATCAAGTACATCCCGGCCGAGCAGGACAACGTGATCGTGCTGGCCGCTGAGCGGACCGTGATCGACCGGCATCTGGCGATCTACGAGAGGGCGGGACTGGCGATCAAGTCCATCGGCGTCTGGCCGCTGGCGCTGGCGAACTGCTACGCGCAGTTCTTCGGGCGCCGCAAGACGGACCTGGACGCGATTGTCCTGCTGCTCGACATCCAGCCCGATTGCACGCACGTCGTGATCAGTCGGCACAAGAACCCGCTCTACGCATGTTACGTGCCCATCGGTTCCCGGCAGTTCAAGGACGAAGCGGCTGTAGGACGGCTCGTCATGGAACTGACCGCGGGCAGGCGGGAGTTCCTGTCGTTGTACAAGAACGTCCAGATTGAACGCCTGATCTTCCTTTCCGGGCTGGCCGTCGATGCGGACATCTACCGCACCGTCGCAAAGCAGTTGGAGGTCCAGGCGCAGATGGGCGATTGCATGGCGGCCGTGGAGGTTCAGGATCCGGATCGCTGCGGGCTGGAACGAAGGAATGGCACAGTGAGCTGGGCCCTGGCCTTTGGGCTGAGTCTCAGTTAGGTGGAGACAAAACGATGCCGAACATAAACTTTGTACCGGATGACTACATCCAGAGCAACGAATCGCGCAGGGCCAACCTGATGTGTCTGATCCTGTTCTCGGTCGTGATGGCGGCTCTGGGGGGCTCTTTTGTGACGATCAAGATCCGCCAGCGGGCCTGCCGCGCCGAGGAGGCGCTCGTGAACGCCAAGATGACGCGGCTGGAACAGTCCATCAGACAGTTCGAGGATCTCCAGACGAAGCGCAAGGAGATGATGCGGACCGCTCTGACGACCGCCGAGCTGCTGGAGCCTGTTCCGCGAAGCGTGCTGCTGGCCTCGCTGACGAACAGCCTGCCGGCGGGCGTGTCCCTGACCAAGTTCGACCTGATTCAGAAGGAGGAGAAGTCGAGGGCCTCGGAGAACAGGGCGGCCAAGACCAAGTACCAGGCGGCGCAGGCGAAGGCGGCCGGCGATGCACGCGTCGTGCCCTCGGCCGAGAAGGCGATGTTGGTCCGGATGGACATCGAGGGGATCGCCCCCAGTGATCTTCAGGTTGCCGCGTATATCGAACACCTCGGGGACTCCATCCTGCTGGACGAGGTGGCGCTGGTCGAGTCGAAGGAGAAGAAGGTCGAGGACGGGGCGTTTCGCCAGTTCAAGCTCACCGCCATGCTGAGTCCGGAGATCCATCTGACCAAAGAGGACATCGACGAAATCCGGGCCAAGGCGGAGAATACCGTGTACCAGTTCTAGCGGGCTCCGCGGTGCGATGCGTCGCGTGGAAAGCCTGGGATTGTGGGAGCAAATATCATGACGAGCGGTGTGAGACAAGCAGTCTTCTTCATCCTGTTGGTGGGCGTGACCGCCGCAGGTTATCAGTACATGATCAAGCCGGCCAACCAGGATTTGGCTGAGGCGAAGCGCCGGGTCGAGGGCAAACGGGCGAAACTGGCGGACTTCGAGGAGGCCACCTCCCAGGCGGAGGACTTCAACAAACAGGTCGAGCAGCTCCAGGAGGCCGTACGCTTCTTCGAGAGCAAGCTCCCTCCGACCAGCGAGGTGCACAAGGTCCTGGAACAGGTCACGGTCATCGCCCAGAAGCAGGGGCTCAAGCCCAAGACGATCAAGACCCTTCAGCAGAAGGACGCCAACGGCTACGTCGAACAGCCGATGACGATGAAGCTCGTGGGTGATTTCACCTCCTTCTACTCGTTCCTGCTGGAGCTGGAGAAGCTGCCTCGCATCATGAAGCTGCGGGAGCTCAAGCTCGACAAGCAGAACGAGAGCGAGGGCGAAATCGGAGCGGAGTTCATCCTGAGCATTTTCTTCCAGAACAAGACCGCCTGATCGCCGGAGGCGTTGCATGGCGAACCGCCATGGCCATCCCCCAGGCAAGGCATTGATGGAGTTGACTTATGCTGTCTTTCATGCATGAACAGGGAGCCGGGAATCCATCCGATCATTCGTCGGCCGGGACGAGTCCGCAGGGCGCCGGCCCCGTCGGCGGTCCGGATGCCCAGGAGTTCCTTACCGTTGCCGCCAACAGCAAGAATGTGCGGCGGAGCACCGTCCTGGTGGCCATCCTGGTTGCCATCGGTCTTGTCTGCCTGCTGTTCATGATTCGCAAGAGCCAGCCTCAGGCGGCGTCCGCCAAGCAATCGGCGAACGACGAAATCAAGATCGAGGCCGCGATCGGCCGGCTGACCGGCATCCGATCCGAGATGGCCGGCCGGATGGACGAGATCATCCAGAAGTTCTACGAGTTCTCCGACGTCTGCCAGGTGCGCGTGGGTGAGCTCGTGAAGAACCCTTTCCAGGTGGAAGGGGCCATGAAAAGGATCAAGGGCGGCGCCATCGCCCCCATCGATCCCCAGGCGCAGGCCGAATCGATCCGACGACAGAAGATGCAGCAGCAGGCCAACACGTTGAAGCTGCTGAGCATCATGCGGTCGGATGACGGTCACTCCTGCATGATCAACGACCAGATCCTCCGCCAGGGGGACGTCATCGAAGGCTTCACGATCACCCAGATCGGCAGCACCAGCGTCGAGTTGGTCTGGTCGTCCGAGGGAACCTCGGGGCCCAACGCGTCGGGAACCACAGATCTGACCACTACATTGAAGTTGTCCGAATAATGCTACGATTCCTATCCGCCAGAGACAAGACGAAGGCCCCGGCGCCGAGCCGCTCGGGGCAGAGTGCGCCCGCCTCCGTGCCCATCTACCCGGACGATGCCGAGGTGCGCGGACTGTGCGACCTGTATTCTCCCGAGCCGACGAGCTGCACGCACGTACGCGATGTGGTGGATGTCCTGCTCGAGATGAATAAGATTACCGACGAGCAGTACGGTCGCCTGCGTCGCGAGACCCTGAGCAAAGGCGGAACCGATCCCACGTCGACGCTGCTCAAGGAGGGCGTCATCGGCGCCAACGATGTCCTCGAGGCGAAGGCCCGACTCAACGGCCTGGAGTTCCGTCGGATTGCGCCGCAGGATGTGGACAAGCAGGCGTTCCAGAAGCTCGACGCGGATTTCATCGCGAGGAGCAACATCGTTCCGATCTCGATGGACGCCGGCAAGCTGATTGTCGCGACGAGCGAGCCGGCCAACATCTTCGCGGTCGAGGACGTCAAGCGTCAGACGGGAATGGAGCTTCGCGTACTGGTCTGCACGCCGGAGGATATTGCCGCCGTTTGCGAGGCGTTCCGCGAGCAACCCACCGAGTGCGTGCTTGACGACATCATCAGCGACATGACCGAGGTCGAGGTTGTCCAGGACGTCGAAGACATCTCGGAGGACCTCGAGCAGATGGCCGGCCAGTCTCCGGTCATCAAATTCGTCAACTACCTGATCAGCAACGCGGTCCGCGAAGGGGCCAGCGATATTCACATCGAGCCCAAGGAAAAGCAGACGAAGATCCGCTATCGTATCGACGGCGTCCTTTTCGAGGCCATGCAGGCCCCGCAGAAGATGCACCCGGCCATCGTCTCTCGTATCAAGATCATGGCCAACCTGGACATCTCCGAGCGGCGCGTGCCGCAGGACGGCAAGGTGGCCGCGATCATCGGAGGCCGGGCGATCGACCTGCGCGTCTCCACGCTGCCCCTCAATCACGGCGAGAAGACCGTGATTCGTATTCTGGACAGCAAGTCCATCCGGCACGGCCTCGAGTACATGGGCATGGAGCCGGACGTCTGCGACGCCTTCCGCGAGCAGGTGAAACTGCCTCACGGAATCCTCCTGGTGACCGGACCGACGGGGTCGGGCAAGAGCACGACCCTGTATTCCGCCCTGGGGGAGATGGACGGCGACAAGCTCAACGTCTCCACGGTCGAGGACCCGGTCGAATACGAGCTGGATTTCTGCAACCAGGTGCAGGTCAACGAAAAAACCGGCCTGACGTTTGCCGCGGCGTTGCGCAGCTTGTTGCGACAGGACCCCGACGTGATCATGGTCGGCGAAATCCGCGACAACGAAACCGCGCGAATCGCGGTGCAGGCGGCCTTGACGGGTCACCTGGTTCTTTCGACCCTGCACACGAACGACGCGGCCACCGCCGTGACGCGACTGGTGAACATCGGCATCGAGCCCTATCTGCTCGCGGCCTCCATGAACGCGGTTCTTGCCCAGCGACTGGTCCGACGGATCTGCAGCAAGTGCAAGGAGCCGTACAAGGCCCCGGACCAGATGCTCAAGTACTTCGAACGAGCGGGCGTCAACGCCAATGAACTGGTCCACGGCAAAGGCTGCGACGCCTGCCGCGGGTCCGGTTATGTGGGCCGGGCCGGTATCTTCGAACTGCTCATCATCGACGACAAGTTCCGCGACATGATCAACAGGGACTCGTCGGTGGGCAACATGCGCCGGGCGTTCCGCGAGAGCGGTCGTGACGCCCTCTACGACGACGGCATGAAGAAGGTCCGGCAGGGAATCACCACGATTGAAGAGGTCCTCCGCGTCACCGAAGTGTATGGACAGAGCGAGGACGAGGAATTTGTGGAAAACCTCGGCTGATCCCATCGAATCAGCTTTCAGGACGGGACGAGCATATGATTGACATCAAAGAGATCTTGGCGGCCGCCATCGAGAATCACGCCAGCGACGTGCACATCAACGTGGGCATGCCCCCGGTGCTGCGCAAGGACACCGAGCTGATCGACATGGACTGCCCCCCCGTGACGAATCAGGACGCGCGGGCGATGGTGCTGGCCATGGTCGGGCCGGAGAAGATGAAACGATACGACGAGAATCGCGACCTGGATTTCTCGACGTCCATCGCCGGGGGGCACCGGTTCCGCGTCAACGCCCACTACCAGCGCGACACCGTGGCGATTTCATTCCGTGTCATCCCCAATCAGGTACACACGATCGACGATCTGCACCTGCCGCCGATCGTCAAGGAACTGACCGACCTGCCGCGTGGACTCGTGCTCGTCACCGGCCATACCGGCTCCGGCAAGAGCACCTCGCTGGCCGCCATGATCGGACTGATCAATTCGCGGTACAGCAAACGCATCATCACGCTGGAGGACCCGGTCGAGTACCACCTCGAGAACGAGAAGTGCATGATCGAGCAGCGGGAAATCGGCTCCGACTGCCCGAGCTTTGGCTCGGGTCTGCGTCACGCGCTGCGTCAGGACCCGGACATCATCATGGTCGGCGAAATGCGCGACCTTGAAACGACGAGCTTCACCATTACGGCGGCCGAGACCGGCCACCTGGTGTTCAGCACGCTGCACACGATCAACGCGCCGCAGAGCATCGAGCGTATCATCGACATCTATCCGGCGGGACAGCAGAACCAGATCCGCACCATGCTGGCGAACACGCTTCAGGCGGTCATTTCCCAGACCCTGTTCAGGCGAATCGACCAGCCGGGCATGGTGCCCTGCACCGAGATCCTGCTGTGCACCTCCGCCACGCGAAACTGCATCCGCGAGAACCGGATTTACGAGATCCCGAACATCATCGAGACCTCGCGCCGACTGGGTATGCAGAGCATGGACAACAGCATCGCGGAGATGTACTTCAAGGGATTCATCGACCGGGACGAGGCCATCGTACGGTCGAGCAATCCCGGCAAGATGGAAAAGACCCTCGTCGCCGCCGGCAAACTCAACGATTCGTCCAAGGCGCCCGCGGTGGGCGCGACGAGGTAACGGAGAACGCAGATGGCAACACAGACGATTTCCCGGCAGGAAGAGGCTCCCGCATCCGAAAGTTGGCAGGGCACCAGTCATCGTGGTTCAGGCGACGGCGCCCGCGGCCACAGCCACGGGGGCGCGGAGAACGCCGGCGGCGGATCCATGGTGGACAAGCTGCGAGGGTTCCGTGTCGAGTTTGGGCCCAGCCGCAAGGACATTCTCCATTTCACCAGCCAGTTGGCCGTCATGATTCGCGCCGGCATCAGCCTCCAGGACGCCCTTGACGGCATTGCCAGCCAGCAGGACAACCAGAAGTTCAAGGCGGTGATTCGCGATCTGAAGACCCGTATCGAGGAGGGCAACAGCTTCTCCCAGTCCCTCGCGGAGCATCCGCAGGTCTTCACGAATCTCTACATCAACATGGTGGCGGCGGCCGAAGCTTCCGGCTCGCTCAGCGACATGCTGCAGAAGCTCGCCGAGTATCTCGACGAGGAGGCCGAGACCCGCTCGCAGGTCAAGAGCGCGATGGTCTACCCGGTCATCATCGCCGTCATGGCGGTCAGCGTGACGGTCTTCCTGCTGTGCTTCGTGCTGCCCCGTTTCACCGCGATCTTCCGCGGCAAGGAGAACCTCCTGCCGATGCCGACCATCATCCTGATGGCGACCAGCGCGTTCCTCCGCCACTGGTGGTACGCGATCATCCCGTGCATCGGCGCGGCCATTTGGGGATTCTATTTCTTCATCGGCACGACGATCGGTCGTCTGTGGTGGGACAGGACCAAGCTGGTCCTTCCGCTGATTCGCACGTTGTGCCGGAGCCTGTACATCACTCGCGGCCTGCACACCATGGGCGTGCTGACGCGGGCCGGTGTGCCGATTCTCAACACCCTGTCGATCACCGCCCATATCTCGGGCAACATCCTCTACAAGGAGATGTGGCTGTTCGTCTACGAGGAGGTGCGGCAGGGCAAGAAGGTCGCCGCGGCCCTGGCGCAGTCCAAGCTGATGCCCAGCAGCGTCGTGCAGATGATTCGCTCCGGCGAGGACTCCGGCAACATGGCCGACGTGCTGCGTGATATCTCCAACTTCTACGGACGCGAACTCAAGGCCGTGATCAAGGCGGTGACCTCGATGATCGAGCCCATCATGATCGTCTGCATGGGATGCCTCGTCGGCTTCATCGCGATGAGCATCATTCTGCCGATCTTCAAGATGTCGAGCCTGGTTTCGGGAAAGTAACTGCACACACCCGGGGGGTGACCAAGATGACTCACAGGACCAACTGCCAGGGATTCACCCTGATTGAAGTACTGATCGCAACCCTTCTGGTCGGGCTGGCCATTGCGGGTCTCGTCGGCGCCAACAGCTCGTTCACCATGGCCAACGCCGCCGGGACCGACATGTCCACCGCGGAGTTCCTGGCCGAGCAGATCCGCGAACTGACCGCTATGCTGCCGGTGATCGATCCGCAGACGAAAATCGGCTTCGACGCGAAGGAAGCCACCTGGGCCACCTACGACGACCTGGATGACTTCGACAACTTCAACAGCAGCTCGCTCGGCGGGCCGATCAGCGCCACGAGGACCGTTCTGACCGAGTTCTCCACGTTCAGTCAGGAGGTGACGGTCCAGAAGGTCAGTCCGTCGGACTTCGATACCGAGGTTGACGACAACGACAGCAGCGCCTTTCTGCGGGTCAGCGTCGTGGTCCGCCAGAACGGGCGACAACTCGTGTCGGCGAGCTGGATTCGGGCGAACTTCTGACAGGGGAGTGGGAGCCATGAAAAACAGGGGTTTCACGCTGGTCGAGTGCCTGATCGGCCTGGCCATCTCGGCGATCCTGCTGGCGGCCATCGCCGCCGCGATCAATGCCTCGGCCGTCAATTACGGCGAGAACGAGGACATGTTCCGGGCCATCAATAGCGCCAGGCAGGCGCTGACCCGAATGACCGCCCAAATTCGCACCGGCCATGACTTTGACATTGCTTCGCCGGCCAACAAATGCAGCTTCTTCACGTCGGCAGATGTGTACACCACCTACGAGTACGCCGACCAGAAGCTGTATGTGATTCAGAACGGCGGCAAGTACGTGCTCTGTGACAACGTGACGGCCGCCACGTTCACCAAGACGCTCAACGATGCCGGCGATCAATACAAGAGCGTGCAGATCTCGTTGACGGTCCAGAGCCGCAACGTCCGTCGCACCCTTTCGGGGGCCGCCGTGGTCCGCCGGAACCTGGGAACATAAATCCTCGTCGATTCTCAAAAATAAGCGCTTGCTTTTTCCAGCCCGCTCGGCGATACTGTGCCCAGACTTCGGTCTTGGGCGGCTAGCTCAGATGGCTAGAGCACCAGCTCGACACGCTGGGGGTCAGAGGTTCAAGTCCTCTGCCGCCCATTTCTTTTTTTTCCTGTCTGTCCATCCCTCGCTCCAACCGTCGTGTGACTCATGTCCTCAGGTCCTGGACTCCATTGTGTGGGAGAATGAGCCCGCGCAGATCCGATTGGTGAATTCTGACGATTCTGTCGTTGCGTATACCGCCGCAGCCGGCGGCTGGCCGGGCGACGGCGTCCTCGACGCCGACCCGCTCTTCGTGCAGCCGGGGTACTGGGCCGATCCTGCGAGTATCGCGAAGGCTCTGCCTGCGACCGACCCTCTGGCCGTCTGGGTGCCTGGCGATTACCACCTGATGTTGGAGACGGGCCGCCGGGACCCGATCTCCGAAACCTGGACTGTGGGCCCGGTGACCAGTCCCTGCATCGACGTGGGCACCCCGGAATCACCAGCGGGAGAGGAGCCGCTCCCGAACGGCGGGCGGATCAACATGGGCGTCTACGGCGGGACCCGCCAGGCCGGCCTGTCCGCGAGCGGCAACTGAACGCAGCCCGACGAAAGCCCGAAGCACGAATATCGAAATCCGAAACAAGCCCAAATAGCCCAAATCCAAGATCCAAAACGGGGACCCGTTCCCGACACGGCGGCGTTTGGATCATTCGGGTTTCGTGCTTCGAGTTTGTTTCGGATTTCGTCGCTACTGGAAGGACCGCCCTCAGTCCAGCATTCTCGACGCCGTGAAATCTGCACAGACACCTTGTGCTCCCCGTGCGAAGATTGTCTTGACATTCGATGTCAGATGTGGTACAAAGGAAGTTGGTTATCAGGTGAGGGATCGACCTGTAGCTTCGTTTGCCCGGAAATTCTCTGGGGGATATCGGTCTGCCCATCTTGGGTTTGGGCCGGCCGTGGCGACGGAGCACCGGACAATACTCAGGGGGAAATACCACAGTTTGAGCTTGGACTATCGGCTGTGCCGAGGTTCGGCTCGATCGTGCGGAATGGGGCGGTTTGTTGTGGGGAGCGGAACATGCGTTTGAGTCGAACACTGCTGGTCGTCATGCTGGCTGCCGTCTTCTGTCCCGGCCTGCTGCAGGCAGCGCCCATTTCCTACGTGGGCAAGCTCGCCTATGGGGGCGCCGGCGCCGACGGGGTGCTCAACGTGAACAGCGTGGGGCCCTACGCCGGATGGCTGTCCACGATCACATCCGTGAGCTGGCGGGTGGACAACATGACCACACCGGGATTGTGGCACTATGAGTACACGATCACGGTTTGCGACGGCGGCGATTTGTCCACCGACATCCGCTGTGTGATCCTCGAAACGTCGTCCACGTTCACCTGGAGCGACCTGAGCGTGGTGAGCAGTTCGCCCACCGATTGGCTTGCCAGCACCGAAATCGGCACGTACAGTCCGTGGCAGAATCAGAATCTCCCGAGCAGCGTTTATGGCATCATGTTCTGCACGAGTGCGGTCGATCCGAAGACCCTCAAGATCAGCTTCGACTCGGACCGCGGGCCGGTCTGGGGCGATATCTACGTTCGGAGCTTCACGTTCGACGGGCAGTACAACACCCTGAACAACGCCGGGTGGGAATACGGCGTCGATGACAACGATCCGACCGACCCCGCCAGCGACGGAAGCATCCTCAACCACGTCCTCGTTCCGGACAGCGAGACGGCCATCCCCGTTCCCGGCGCGATTCTGCTCGGCGCGTTTGGCGCGGCACTCACTGGGTGTCTGCGACGGCGTAGAACGATCTAGATCCTCCGCTCGGGCAATCGATGCCAGCAAATGGGGTCGCGGCAAATTCCCACTTGGCGAAAGGGCCGCCGGCAGGCACAATGTCTGCGCCGAGTTGCCGTTCCGGACGCTCTCTTGAGGCTGGCTATGAAGATCCGATGGCTGTTGCTGGTGCTGGTGCCCCTCCTTGCGGGTTGCTCGCGAGAGCGCATCTGCGGAGTCAGCCTGTCGCTCGGCAGTTTCGAGCGAGGGTTGTGGTACGACCACGACATGCGGCAGTACGACGAGCACGGATTCGGCATCAAGCTCGATCTCGTCGGCGGGAACATGCTGCGTCCTTTGAAGAACCCGTTCGGCGGCGAGAACCCCTGGCGCGGCGGGGCAGACCGCGGTGTGCTGCGGTGCCCGGTGATCGGGCCGTTCTTTTCGATTGCCCTCGGTCCCTGCGGGGCCTATCTCGGCTTCAAGACCTACGAGGTGACGACGGCGCACGGCGGGCAGGATCGCTACGGCAAGTGGATCCGACCCGAGGAAGTCCCGCCTGAAGGCAAGACGTATGTGTACCTGTGTCCGTCCGCGTCCATCCGGCGGACGAGGTGGAAATGACAGGGTGCTGACAGGAGGCGCCGTAACGTGGATGTTGGCGAGGAGGCGGCAAGGGATGCTTGGGAGAATCTGTCGCTACGTGTCGCAGGTCGGCTCCTCAAGCAGTCGTTCGAGTTGATCGAGCAGGGGAGCCTGGCTCTTGAGGATCTTCTCTCTGGCCTGGGCCAGGTCGAACCAGGCGGCGCGGTCCACTTCCGGGAACGAGGCCTGCCGGCCCGAATGGGGCGGGTACTCCATGGTGAATGAATTGCTCCTCGCGGCCTCGGCGTCACAGTCGCCTTCGAATGCCCAGGAGTACACGATCTTGTCACTGGCCTGGCGGATCGCCTGGAGGGGGTGAAAGTCGCCGGAGGCGATGAAGCCGGTCTCTTCCTGGAACTCGCGACGGGCCGCGTCGAGGGCGATCTCGTCGGTGAACTCGCCTTTCGGAATGGACCAGGCGCCGACGTCCTTTCCCGTCCAGAAGGGGCCGCCGGGATGGACGAGGAACACCTCGATCTGCCCCTGTCACTTCCTGTACATCAGCAATCCGGCACTCTGTCTGGGCATGATCTTCACAGGCCGGGAATCCCTCTGAGCGTCCCGAGAAGAAATCGCAGGTGGCGAGTCCCTGGATAGGACTCGCCACCTGCGACAGAGCGTTCACGCGACACAATCCCGCCGAAACGCCAGACCAGACCCGTTCAGATCGGGTCCGGCTGTCCGGTGGGATCGGTCAATAGCGAGGCCTTCCGCCGCCGCCACGGGGTCCGCCGCGGTCGCCGCCGCGATCCCGTCCGCCGCCGCCGCTGTGGCCGCGATAGCCGCCACCACCGCCGCCCGGTCGCCCGCCGGGCCGTCCGCCGCCGCGGGGGCCGCCACGATCATGGCCGCCGGGTCGGCGACCGCCGCCGCCCATGCCCGGGGCCGCCGGCTTGGATCGGCCCAGCTCGACATGGAGCGCGTTGCCTTTGAGTTCCTTGCCGTTCATGTCGTTGATCGCGGTCTTGGCCTGCTCCTCGCTCGGCATTTCCACGAAGCCGAAGCCTCTCGATTCGCCGGTGGCGCCGTCCCGAATGATCTTGACCGAGGCGACGTCGCCGAACGGTGCGAAGGCTTCGCGCACCTCGTCCTCGGTAGTGTCGGGGGTGAGATTCCCGATGTAGATGTTCATTGACCTTCCTTTCCGTAGGGTCTGAATATGGAGGGCATACCGGCTACACAGATCAACGTTTCACCGCGTAGGCATACCTTCTGATGCCCGTCGTCTATGCCATGCTATACCAGAAGCACGCGACAAGGGGAATAGTCATCCTGGAATTCTTGGGGCAAATCTGCGTCGCCTTCGTCTTCTGAAGGACGGCTCCGTCCGGGAACGGCCGCGCCGGCCTAGGGCCTCGATCTGAGGGTCACCTGGGGACCGCGGAGGTAGAACGGCGTCAGGGCCAGCGGGTCGGCGAAGCGGCCGGCCAAGGCCTCCTGACGTCCGAGGCGGTAGACGCAGGCCGCACGCGGACCCCAATACCGCTCGGGAAGGATCGTCGCGTTTGCCCGGGTGAACTCGTCCCGATGGTAGAGCAACCCGTCGCCGAGGACGCCCAGCGGCTCGCTTGCGGCGAATCGCTCCAGGATCTCGGAGGCCGTCATCAGGGAGTCGGGATGGACCTTTTGCCACATGGCGCCCTGTGGGGCAGGGATGCGGTACTCGTAGCGGGGAGCGTCTTCGACGATGCTCTGGGGGGCCTCTTGCCCCACAGGGACCCGCTCGTAGACGCTCGCATAGAACTGACCGCGTTTGGCGTCGAACAGGGCGACAATCCGGTTCGGAACGGGGGTTGGCCGCGCCGGCGCCTGCCCCTCTTCGGGCGTATCGGACAGCCCGGCGGCGACGACGTCCAGAGAGCTCACCGCAACGATCCGAACTCCCTGAGCCAGGTGCATCGCCTTGGCCAGGGTCGTCGCGATCCGCAGGCCGGTGAAACTCCCCGGGCCGACGGCAATATGGATCTGGTCGATATCCCGCGTGGTGCAACCATGGCGGGTCAGCAGCGCTTCCATTGCCGGGAAGATCTCGGTGCTGTGCTGCATAGGTCCGGAAAAGACGGATTCCTCGATCTGTGCGCCGTCGATTGCGAGTGCGACGGAGCCGATCCGGCTGGAGGTTTCCACGGCCAGAACGACGGACCTTCGCCCGTCGGCGTCCGGCTTGTCGGTGTCATTCATAAGGGGGAACTCCCATGCTGACAAGATGCCCATTTTTGACGGCCCAATTCGTGAACCGCCGCCCGCCGACTGCCCGTTCTACGGGAGGCGGTTCGGATTTTATCGGTCAAACAAGTTGGGGTGTCATTTTTCCCTTGCAAAAAATTCGCTATTTTAATAGATTGAAGTCGTAACTCTGTCCTACATCCTTCCCAATGGAGGTTGTAATAGCCAGCGATAGTAACAGGTTTCCCATAAGAGGGTGACGACATTATAGGCAGGAGGTTAGGTTTTGGACAGGCCAAGTGGGTACGCAAAGTCTGTGCGGAAGGGGACCGTTCCGACAATTCTGGCATTGGTCTTGCTCGTCACGGCATGTCTTGTGCAGGTGACCGCGTCACCGGCGTCGCAGGGGGACGACGAGGCCACGATGCGCCAACTGGCTCAGTACATCGTGAGCGTCGGCCAGCAGCAGTATGATCGCGGCTCCTACAGCGAGGCCGAGAAGACACTTCAGAAGGCCCAGGACTACGCCCAGCACCTGGACGTGGTCGAGCAGAAGAAACTGGAAGTCCTGCGCGCACGGGTGGGCAAGGCGGTGGTCGAGCGAAGACGCATCGACGAGGCCAAGCGCAACGCCCAGCAACTGAACCAGAAGGGGGACGTTCTTGCTGCGCGGACCTGCCTGGAAGCCATCCAGGACAGCGAACTCCTGAGCGTCAAGGAGCGTCTGGAGATCAGCGACCTGCTCAGCAAGAGCGATCCGTCCACGGCTCCCGCCGCTTCTCGCATTGCTGTGCCCTCGCCGGAACGGCGCGAGACCAGCGTTGCGGAAACGTACTATCGGAGCATGACGGCCTACCAGGCCGGCGATTTGAAAGCCGCCAAGGAGGGCTTCACGAAGGTCCTCGAAAGCGGCGAACTGCCCGCGGTGATGGTGGACTCGGTCCGTGACTATCTGGCCCGGATCGAAGCGGCGCAGGCCGGCACGGGAGTGGGACGCCCGGTGGCAGTGGCCGACGTCTCGGCCCAGGCGATGCCCACGATCGGGGCCGTGGTGGCGCCGGCCAATCTCCGCGCGCAGAACGTGTCCGCCGGACAGAGCGAAAGCGAGCGGATTCAGGGCCTGTACAACCGCAGTCGGGAACTCTACATCCAGGGCGACCTGGCCGCGGCCCGCGAGGGATTCGTGGAAGTGGATCGCAGCGGCCTGATCTCGGCCCCCCCGGGATTGCGCCCGCAGGATTACATCGCCCAGATCGACCAACAACTGGCCTTCCAGGGCGCTCCGTCGCTGTCGTCGCAGACAACGCTGGACAGGGGCGTGACCCCGCTGACGGCACAGCCGACCGGAGGGGAAGGGGGGTTTGTCGAAGAGATCAATCGTCGCAAGGCTACGATTCGCGACTACGCCGAGAGCATCGTGAATGACTCCATCGTCCAGGCCGATCAGTTCATGGCTCAGGGCGATTATGCGTCCGCACGCGACCAGATCGGCGGCGCGATCCGTGTCGTCAACGACGACCAGTACCGACTGTATCTCGAAGGGGAGCTCTACAAGCGACTCATGCAGCGCCTGAACGAGGCCTCGACCCGCATCGGTGCGGCCGAGGCGGCGAGGAACAAGCAGTTGGAAGAGCAGAAGCGCCAGGATGCCGCTGCGGAGCAGGAGCGGATCAGGACTCAGGCCGAGGAAGACCGGCAGCGGAGAATCGACGAGTTGATGGTGCGGGCGAGGGCCCACTGGAAGCGGCAGCAGTACGAGGCGGCGCTCGGGCAGCTCGAGGCCCTTCTGGTCATCGACTCGCTCAACGATGATGCCTTGACGATGAAGGACATGGTCGAGGACATGATCTACTACCGCAAGCAGCTCGAGCAGCAGAAGCTCGACAAGCGGCAGACCGCGGACATCAAGCTCAGCACGGACGAGGCGGCGATTCCCTACGCCGACGAGATCACGTATCCGAAGGACTGGCGAGAGATCATCCAGAAGCCGACGCGAAGGCCGGATGAACCGTTCCAATTGGATGCGGCTAACTCGGAGGTCTACAACCAACTCGACCAGACCGTGGACTTGTCCGGGATCACCCGGGACACCCCCGCCAATGAGGCGTTCGAGATTCTGCGAAGCGCCGTCCAGCCTCCGCTGAACCTCGTCGTGCTCTGGCGAGACCTGGAAGAGAACGTCGGCATCGACCCGGCGTCACCGGTCCAGTTCGATGGACCTGCCAGCGCCAGGCTGGGCACTGCTCTGGATAGCATGCTCCGCGCGATTTCCGACCCGCTGGTTCCGGACAACCCGGTGGAGTATGTGGTGAACCGCGGCGTGGTCACTGTGGCGACCCGAGATGGTCTGCCGAGAACCAAGCTGGAGACCCGCGTCTATGACGTCAGCGACTTGGTCAGCCCGCCCGCCAGCGGTATGAGTGGCGGCATGATGGGTGGCATGATGGGCGGCATGGGCGGCATGATGGGCGGCATGGGCGGCATGATGGGCGGCATGGGCGGCGGCATGGGGCGCGGTGGCGGCGGCGTGGGCGGCGGCAGGAGGGGCGGCGTGGGCGGCGG
>DAOQWL010000009.1:0-95107 GCA_035342095.1 Sedimentisphaerales bacterium
TCGGCTTTAGCCGAAAGAACGAAGCCCTCGCCTTTAGGCGAGGGAGTATTCACTTATGCATATTTGTGTTTACAGAGAACTATTCGGGTCGTATTATAGATGATGAATTGTGCGGAGCGTCGGCCGGCTGGCTGAAGGCGAGTCGGGCGAGCTTGCCGACCCGTGAGAACTGAGAACCGTGCGGCGAACGGAAAGGAGGAATCATGTCGGGACCGAATTGTCACAATTGCATCTACTCCGTCTTCGATCCGGAATTGTGGCTGCGGTGGATGTCTCTGGATCAGCCGATTGTGCCGCGATGTGCGAACCACCCCCAGTGGCCGGGCCAGTTACACGACGTTCCCGGCGTGGTCTGCAAGAACTACCGTCGCAAGTCCGATCCGCCCGGCGGCGACGTCCGGCTCATTCCACTGACGGAGGGCCTCTATGCCTATGTGGACGCTACGGATTACGAGTGGCTGAATCGATGGAACTGGCATGTCACCAGCGGCGGATACCCTGCACGGTCCGGCAGGGGCAAGCAGATCTTCATGCACCGCGAGATCATGCAGCCGCCCGAAGGGATGGTCGTGGACCATGCGGACGGCAACAAGGCCAACAACTGCCGGTTCAATCTCCGCGTCTGCACCCGCAAGGAGAACCAGGGCAACTTGCGCAAGCAGCGCGGCGCCTGCTCCCAGTTCAAGGGTGTCTCCTACAGCCGACGGCACGGCAAGTACTTCGCCCAATGCGACTTCGGCGGCACACATCGCTGGCTCGGCTTCTGTAACGATGAGATTGAGGCGGCCCGGACCTACGACCGGGCGGCCGTCGAAGAATGCGGCCAGTTCGCGAGAGTGAACTTCCCGAAGGAATGGCCGCCCGAGCGGCGGGCCGAGGTCTACGCATCGCGGCAGGAGACGGCGAAGAAAGAGTGACCAGCCTGGTGCGATGGGTGTGTCTTCCCGCCAAGAGGGGGCAGTCCATCGATCCGGCCCGGTCAGTAGAGCGTGAAGTTGAGCTCGGTTCCCAGGCTGGTGCGGCCCGCACGCCGGACGCCCTTGTCGTTCTTGAAGACGTAGACGCTCGTGGTCGTCACGAGGGCGACGTCCATGACGCCGTCGCCTGTGAAGTCGCCGGCCAGGATGCTCCGCTCGCCTTTGTCCGCAGCCGGCGGGGCGGCAAGCGTGGCGATGCGCCGCCCGTCGCTATCGTAGATCGCGCCGCTGTGGGCGTTGAAGATCTCGTCGAAGCCGTCGCCGTCCCAGTCGAGCAGGTCGTGATGGCGGGCGTAGTCGGTGTTGATGCGACCCAACAGCACGCCGGCTTCGTCGAGGAGGCACAGCGGTCCCTTGCCAAAGGGCTGGTGATCGATATCGACGAGGATCTGCAATCCCGCACGCTCCGGCGTGACGCAGCCGATGTCGATGGACTCGAAGTGACTGCCTGTCCGCTCCCAGAGGGTCTTGCCGTTGCCGTCGATCATGGCGATGCCGTTGGCGCCGCAGAGCGTGAGGACCAGGCGGACATCCTCGGGCCTCTCGCCCCGGCGGAGGAGTCGGATGCAATCCAGATGGCCTCGGTTCAGATCGATGGTGGAGGACTTGAATACCCAGCGGATCGAGCCGTCGGCGTTGAGCATGGCACAGCCGGCGGCGATCTCGTCGGTGCCGTCGCGGTCCAGGTCGATCGGGCGAGCCTGGTGAGCGGTGCGATAGCCGCCGGGATCGGTGACGTGCCAGAGCAGTTCGCCGGAGCGGTCGTACGCGTAGAGGTTGCGGTAGCGGTCCTTGACCAGGACGTCGGTGGGCCGGCCTCGCCCGCTGAGATCCGCGAAGGCGATGCAGTCGGTGGCTTCGTCGGGGATTCGAATCCGGCGTTTCTCCCGCCCGGTCCGCCCGTCGAGTTCGACGATGGCGCCTTGCGTCGCGAGGACGACTTCGGGTCTGCCGTCGCCGTCCCAGTCATGGATCTGGCACGCGACATCGTGATGCCAGTGCTTTCGTCCGACGTTCGGATCGCCCCATCGCCAGAGGACTTCGCCGTCGAGATCCTGCGCCACCGCGGTGGACGTGTAGTGGACATCGCCGACATTGTGGTTCTCGCACGCGACGAATTCGACTCGATCATCCGCGTCGAGGTCGGCGGCGACGACCCATTGCCCGCCGTACTCGGGATCGAGCGGCACGACCTTCCACGGCTTGACGGGCCCGACGTCTCGCGAGGTCGCACCTGCGTCGTTCGTGTCGAAGAGCAGGGGATCGGCACCGCTCGCGGCGGCTACAAACAGGCAGACGACTGCCGCGACCGCCATCCCGTTGCTTGCCTTCAGCGAAGGTCTCCGAACGGCTTCATGCGACGGGCGCGTGGGAAGAACCACGCCGTTATCCGCGTGCGTGCCGATCCTCTCGAAGCATATCATAGCGTCTCCTTGGCTGGGGTCTCCCCCGCGGAACTTCAGAACGAGCCATCATGACCGCGACGACAGCGATCTTATCCAGGCGACGGGGTTCCTTCAAGGGTCCGCTGCGGCAAGCAGAGGCTGGGATCTTGGTCCAGTTCCGTGTCGACGGTCGCACCCGCCGGATCGGCCGTTTCGTGGATGAAGTCAGTACGGCGGGGCAGCCCTGCTACGGCACGGGTGGACCGCGCCACTGCTTGGAATCGCGGGTGTCCCCTCGCGGGATGATGGCCGATTCCTCCGGCTGGAGCGGCCAGGGACTGGCGAACGGGATCGGATCGGCGGCGCCGATACCCTTCTGCTGGGCCGGGGAGTCGGCCTTCAGCGAGAAATCTCTGGCGTCCGGCGCTGCGAATCGCGGGTCGATGGCGACGCCTGCCTTCTCATCAAGGGCCGCGGCTTGTTCGGTGACGGCGCCGCCCCCGCACCGGATCGCCTGCCCGTTGGGGTCCGGCGGGACATACTGATCCGTCCGCTGCCAGGCAAGGCCGCCCTCGGCTCGCTCTTCCCCGCGGTCACCGGCTGTCACCGGCGGGCGCCGCAGCAGGAGCATTCCCGATCGCGTCTCGAACCGTGTTCGTGAGCTTCTCCTCGCGAAGCCAAGTCGCGACGATTCTGCCCTCCGGGCTCACAAGCAGGATGTACGGCAGGCCGGAAAGGCCGTACTGCTTAGCGATGCTGTCTGTCCACTGCTCGCCGAAGTAGATCTCGGGCCACTCGATCTGGTGCTCTGCGATGTACTTCTGGACCTCTTGGAGCGTGTCGTTGCCCGCGAACTCGATGATTGCCAATCGGCCGGCGGTCCCGTAAGTCTTGCACAGACTCTTGAGGCGGTCCAACTCGGGATGGAACACGGGCTGCCAGAAGCTCAGCAGGACGAACTTGCCGCGGTAGTCGGCCAGACGGATGTCCTTGCCGTCGAGGGTCCTGGCCTCGAACAGCGGCGCGACGTCCCCGACGTGCAGCGGCGGACTGCGCATCGACAGCGTGAGGTCGCCGAGGTTCAGCGGCTCTTCCATGTACGCCTGCGCCATCACAGGGACCTCGGCCGTGCCGGAGTAGCCGCCGATCTCTTCCTGGCGACCCTGCCCGGTGAACTGTTCTTCCAGCCAGACGGCAAACTCGTATTGGCCCGGCATCACGTCCTCGATGCGGAACGAGCCGTCGTCCTGGATGCGAAATGCGTAATGCCGCCGGTTGAGGTCGTGCCACATCGCATCGTAGTAGGCTTTGGCCTCGGGAGTCTTCAGCCACTGCGTGCGCCACTGCGACCGCTGGCGCTTGGTCATCTGGCCGTGGTTGTCGGGCTGGGGCATCTCGGGCCGCGCCGTGCTGAAGGCTCGAAGACCCGCGCCGAAGTGGACCGGCCCTTTGTAGTCCGCAGGTGGCACGAACCGACCGATCACCGGCCGGCCCTGCCCGCCCAAGACCATCTGCAGGGTCTGTCCCGCCAGCAAGTGAATCGGAGTCCTGCACGTGTGGGTCGATGTGTTCTCGCCTGTGCGAATCAGGTAGCCGACCTCGACCCACTCCGGCGGGACCTTCGTGAACACGAACCGCCCGGCCGCATCGGTCTGGCTCTGATAGTCGAAGCGGACATTTTGATCGATCGCATTGTTGTTGATATAGTTGAGGAGGTCCACGCGCTCGTCTGCCCCCGGTCCCCGGGCGGTCTTCAGCGTCCCTTCGATCCGCGCCCAGGGCTCCAAACGCAGATCCTCGCCTGCACGGAATTCCTCGCTCGTCACCCACGCAAAACCCTCGTCGTGGGCCGCGATCAGATGGAATTCCTCCGGCGCCGACGCAAAGGAGAACCGGCCCTCGGCATCCGTTTGAACGATCTCGCTGCTCTTGTCTGTCCGGCTGGTTGGCACAAGTCGTCCCGCCCGGACAATCACACCCTTGTCCTTCGAGCACAAAGCCACCTGTGCCCCAGCCACGGGCTTGCCATCCGGATCAACCACTCGCCAGGAAATCTCGCCTGAAGCCAGCTTCCTGTTCTCCGATCCAGCCTCGGGTTTCGACGCGTCTGTCGCGATGTCGGGAATGGTCGTCTCGAGCATCTGCTTCGTCTGGCTGATGTACTGATTCAAGGACAGCAGACTCTGACGAAGGTTCTCGTCCGTCGGCTCGTCCGATGGCTGGACCGTATAGGCGCCGTAGTCCCGGATGCTGGCGATCTTCTGTTCTTCGGTGATCGAGAGCAGCCAGCGGTACGTCTCCCGGCGAGACTGGATGAATTCGGACTCAGGCATCCCGAAGTGTGTGTGCAGTCGTGCGTAGATCGTGGGATGATTGACCACGTCGGGCCAGCGTTTCACGATCTCCCTGTGGTACTCCCTCCGCTTGGCCTGATAGGCCAGGTCGCCAGTCTCGTTCGACGCGGTGTTCGCCTGATCGGCCGCGGTGAAGTACGCCTCCAGCGCGTACTTCGTGCCGGCGTACTTCTCCGTGAGCGCAAGCAGCCGCTGGATTGCCTCATCGTGCGAGCCGTGTCCGTAGTCGCACGTCGACGCGAATGCCTCGGCCTCGCGGAGTTCCACGTAGGGTCCCTGCGCCTGGTCCGGCCAGCGACCCGCCGGCGTGACGCGAAACGTGTGCCAGTTCGACGCGACGAGCGCAGCGACATCCGTCCGCACGTTCCGCACGCGTAGCGTCAGGCGGGCCTTGTAGACGCCGGGACCGCTCTCCCTCAAGAGCATGCCCTTCATGAAATCCTGGACCTTGTAGCGACTTCGCGGCAGGATCTGATGCACGCTGGGAGGCGAGTCTCGCCACTTGTATGTCACGGCATTGCCGTCTTCCGCGAGTACTTCGACGTACCCCCACTCGCCCTTGCGCCCGGCGTCCTGATCCAGGGGATGGGGATGGATCTCGACGGAGTCAGCGCTGCGATTGTCCAGCTCGAACCACAGGCCATGCTCGTTGTAGAAGAGCCCGAGGGGGTCATCGCCGCCCAGCGTGAGCGTGACATCGGCCCTAGCCGCGACCGGCGGTTGCACCTGGGCGATTGCGAGTTTCTCGCCGACGCCGGTGGTCTCGCCAGGCTTTGCGGGCGGTCGGGTCGCTTCCATCCCTTTGCGCAGGGCTGCCATCATGTCGGCCACTTCCCGTTCGGTGAAGTTGCCGGCGATCATCGCGGATCTGCCGAGCGGTGACACGATGCTGGGTATCCAAACCACCTCGCCGTTGACGAGGATCGCGAGGGGACGTCCCACATTTGCTGCGGTGATGCTGTGGAAGAGGGAGGCGCCCTTGTCATTCAGGGTCAGTCCGATGGCGGGCCTGCCATTGGCATCGGAGGTCCTGTAGACCTCGTCCAGTCCCCAGTCCTGGCTCGCCAGGATCACCTGAGGCGGCTTGTTCCGGAGCAGCACATACGTCGTGCCCGCACGTTCCTGCGAGACCATCTCCGGCGAGCCGTTCGTACCCGGGCGGAGCGGGAACCACACGAAGCCCCCCAGCGCCAGGCCACCGCCATCTGCAAGCGATTGCTTGAAACGCTCGATGACATCGGGAGACAGATCGTTCACTCTCGCCGCGATTCGAAACTCCAGCGGACCGGTGGCCGTTTTCGCCTCAGCAGGAGCACCTCCGCTGACGCTCCTCTGAGCGCCGATGGGTCTGTACTTCAGTGTGCATGCCTCGTTGTCGATGGAAAGGAGTTCGATCTCGTACTGCCCGCCTTCAGGCGTGGCGACCGTGACGATCTGCGGCAGAGGGGGATCGATTCTGACGACTTTGACGAGGCCTTCCGGGCCCTCTTGGGCCTGCTTCGAGGTCGCGCCGCGGACCAGGATCAGGGACTGTTGGTCGAGCACGAGATCGCCCTTGCCCAGCTCCTTGATGGTCTCCAGGAGTCGCTCCGGCGGCTCGACTTGCGGCGTCGGCACAAGCTGTCCCGTCGCCAGGTCGAGCATCACCGCTTCATGGTCCACATCGGGCAGCACGATCTCGCGAGTGATCGCGCCGGCTGTCGGCTGGGCGGCGACCCGTCTCCATCGCCTGGCAAACAAGTCGCCTTTCTCCCCGGTGAGGTATTGCAGAATCGTACCATTGGCCCCCAGAATCGTCTGGACACGGACACAGCCATGGTTCCCCAACGTCAGGAAGCTGTTGCAGTAGTGCGTTCGGTCTTCGTGCCCGTCGGGGTACAGCACGAGGACGCGACCATCGGGGAAGACCGCCATCTGCTGGTCATCGCCCTCGGGATTCTCCAGACGCCACGTGCCGACCATGCCCTCCGGCACAGCGTCGCCGACGTCTTCCGACGCCGCGCTGATCCGGACATCGGTCTTGTGACCGGGCTGAAGCGAGACGTTCTCGAATTCGACCCACCTCCAGGGCCTCCTCTGGAACTGGAACTCCTCGATCTCTGCGAGAGTCAATCCCGGGAATTGCACGATCGCCTGGCGAATCCGAGTCTGGGGTGGGCGATTGTCTCGAACGGAAGGAATGCCGATGACGCGACCCTCGGCCGTAACCGCCACTACCCTCGAGAGCCAATCCCCGATGTTGCAGGAGACAGAGATCGTTGCATCCATATCCGGGTCATCGGCAGGCGAGGAGAACGTCACCCCTCGGATCGTCACACCCTGACCGTTCAGAGACTCCACGGGAATCCGCGCCGAGGTTTCCCACGCACCGGTCGCGACAACGCAGCAGATCGAACACTCCTGCCGGCCCCTCGGCAGAGCGACCTCGGCCCAGGATAGACCGTCGATGAAGCGGCCAGTCGCGGCACTGGGGATGTTGCCGGTTAACGTGCCCAATGACGGGATGACCATGATGTTGCCGAGTCCTTGCTTGGGAACGCGATGCAGGCGAACGGCGAATTCATATGCGACATCTCCCGGGGAGGGGATGAGAGTGGTTCTTCCCGTGCGATAGGGGACCTCCGCCAGCAGGCCGTCGCCGTCCGGTCGCCACCAGCTTTTGCCCTCGCCCGGGTGCTCGCAGACGCCGAGCAACTCCACGGTCACGCCGTTGGACAGCGTGACGGCAAAGTCCGATGGATTCGTCGCGGAGGGGAAAGGCATCCTCCCCGATCCCGCCCATTTGCCCCTGACGTTCAAGGGGGCATTCTCCGCGTCGGATCCGATGCGCTGCCACCAGGTCCCCAGCGCGTCCGAGGGGACATTCAACGCGGCGCATCGGGCCTGGATATCCTCGACGTGTCCCTTCTTCTCACCGGCCTGTCGCCTCGCGTCCAACAACTCCAGGCTGCGGAGCCAGGCGGCCAGAATCTTGGGCGCAATCCGTCGCTGAAACCGCGTTTCAACGGCATCCGCGGCAGCGCCCAGCGAGAAGGAGCGGGCATGCCCGACCAACAGGGATTGCAGGGAATCCACAATCTGGGCGCGCTCCAGCAGAGAGTGGCGATCGGCCGTCCCGCGGGCGACGACTTTCGCCGCCAGGGGAAGCAGCTCGTATTCGATGTAGTCGGCGTAGGCGGTCTGCGCCGCGAGCAACCGCGCCTCACCGGCCTGCCGGTCCTGTGGAGTCTTGGCGGTTTGTGTGGCCTTCTCGTCGACATTTGGATCGGCATCCGGCGCAAGGTCCTGCACGCGGCGGTCGAAGTGCCTGTTCATCTCCGAGGCAAACCATCCCCATTGCGGCGTCTCGGCAGGCGAGCACCCGACGAACACATCGTGGGCCTGGTCGAGGCAACCGTCCCTCGCGAGGATCGTCGCGGCGTATGCCCTGGTGAAGTGGGACTGTGCGACGTCGTTCTGATCGTCGGCCAAGGCGGTCATCCGCTCGGCTGCCGCAATGCCGTCCATCTTGCCCGAGACCCAGTCCAGGACGATGAGCCATCGCTGCGCGTACAAGCTGACGGGAAACGCGCCGGGCACCTGGCTCAAAGCGGCAAAGGTGCGTTGGCTCTCACCCCGAAGAGGCTCGCTCAGTCTCCCCTTTGCCTCGTCAATGGCACGTCTGGCCAGATGGTACTCCGTCAGGAGCGCGCGAGAGACGCGTGGGCACGCCGACGTAATGTCAAGGTCCGGGAAGCTGCACGCGAGCGAATCCGCCTCCTGGTCCAGGGAAATCGAGTCCGAGGATTCCCGAGACCGGGGCGCTTTCGCCATGGGCAACAGCACCGTGGCCAGACCCAGCACGCAAAGCAGCCCGAGGAGACCGAGGCTGGCGGTCTTCGGCAGAGGCCGGGCGAGGATGTGCTTGATTCGGGCGGTCAGGGCGCTCTTGGATTCCACCACGCCGATCAGGCGGAGGCTCAACGCGGGCCGGCGCTGGAACGCCAGCTTGGCGATGTTGACGAGCGTCTCGGGGTACTGCGACGCGGTTTCGCCCATGGCGACGAGGACCGTTTCGTCCACCGCCTGCTCGCGGGTCCGTCGGATCATGGCATTCGCCAGCCAGAGCAGCGGATTGTAGAAGTACGCGATCTGGAGCAGCGTCTGGGCGAGATTGATCCAGAGGTCGCCTCGCTTGACGTGGGCCATCTCGTGCAGGAGCACCGCCTGTAAGTCGTGACCGTGCAGTCTGGGGGCGAGCGACTGCGGGACCATAATCGTCGGATGAAGGAGTCCGCACACCGCCGGACTGGTCGCGTTGGGCGAGAGCCGAAGACCGATCCGCCTGCGCAGGCCAAGGCGACCACGGCAGTCCTCCAACGCGTCCAGCAGGGCACGATTCGCCTCTTGCGCCTGCCCGACGAGTCCTCGCACGAAGAACGCGCGTTGCACGAGCAACAGCGTCAAGGCGATGGATACCGCCGCCCACGCGAGCAGTGTCAGACCCTGCCAACTCAGCGAGACCATGGGCGTCCGGACCGGCGCGCTTGCTTCGACGGTTGGCAGCGGCGCCGCGGGTCCGCCAGCCTCCGGCGGCGCGAGCGGCGGCCGGAACATCGGGTCCGGCGCCGAGAGGATCGCGGACACGAGGGGGGACGGCTCCGCCGACGGAGGCTCCGGTTCGAACGGCAGCATCGTCGGGACTTCGAGCTTGTCGCCGAACCAGGTGCCGACGCTCACGGGCGAGCCCAGCGATGGCGGCAGGACGAGTTTGACCAGCACGAGCAGCCAAATCCAGTATCGAAAGACGGCGCGGACCTTGCGTCGCAGGACGGCATCGACCGCCAGCAGGATCAGGATCAGTACGCTGGACTGGATCAGCATGGGCAGCGAGAATTCGACGAATGCCCGGCCCGCCGCATTGATGGTTTCGACTATCGTGTTCATGGCTGAACCTCCGCTCTTTGAGGACGCCTGATGGATCGTTTTGTCACACCGAACGCATCACTTCTCTTCCGCCTTGCCGGTGCGGCGTTTCTTGCGGATCAACGATTCGAGATCGTCGAGCTCCTTGCGGGACAGCGCGTCGCTGTCGAGCATGAACTGCATCATGGGGGTGAAGGCCCCGCCGAAGGCCCGCGTGACCGCGCGCATCAGTTCGCCCCGTTGGGCATCCTGGCGGCTGATCGCCGAGCGGTACAGCATGAGATTGCGGATTCGCTCGGTCGTGAGCAGGCCCTTGGCGACCATGCGGTCCATAAGGGTCTTGACCGTGCTGTAGGTCCATTTCTTGCGGCCGGCCAATTCCTCCTGGACGGTCGGCGCGGCGCACGGCTGTCGCTCCCACACGACCTGGATGATTTCCCACTCGGCCTCGGTCAGTTCACGATCTTTCGTCGCCATACGAACCTCCTTTCGCTTTAACATTGCCGAGATTACTCTACAGATGTAAAGACTGCAAGCACAAAATCTCGCATCGGCGAAGATTCTTTGGCTTCTCACGGAATTGCGGGGAAATCGGAACGACGCGCCCCTGCGGATGTCTCGCACCTTTGCTGGATCGGTCGGCGGGAACCCCGCTGAGACCGCTTCGTGCTCGCTTGCACAGGGTATGCCGACTCCGCCTGTAGGGTGCGTCGCCCTCTTATCCATACCATGGGTCCCCAAGAACCGCCGAAGTGCGCGAAAACCGGATGAGCCCTAAATCTGTGTAGAATCCGGTTTTTTTTTCTTGACTGGTGAGAATAATGTGTTATAAGAATAGTACACTAAACGTCTATATGTTAGTGGCTGTAGTACAACCGAGGAGAACACATATGATCCACTTCAAGCTGGACCTCAAGAGCGGCGTGCCGTTCCACCGTCAGATCGTGGACCAGATCCGCTTCGGCATCGCTTCCGGCCGCCTCCTGCCCGGCGAGCAGTTGCCCACCGTGCGGGATTTGGCGGTGCAGCTCGAAATCAACCCCAACACCGTGCGAAAGGCGTACTCCGATCTGGAGCTGCTCGGCATCCTGGACACCCAACAGGGAACCGGGACCTTCGTGAGCCACCAGCAGGTCGAGATCGGCGACGCAGAAAAGCAACGCATGTTGCGACAGATCTGCGACGAGCTGGTCGCTCGCGGACATCAATACAACCTGACGCTCACCGACATCGTCGAATACCTGCAAAGGAGACCAAACCATGAGACCCAAGAGTAAGACCACAGAGCCCGTAGCGGCTGCGCGCAAGTACGTGGAGAGCTTCAAGATCCCCAGTGCGGAGCTGAACCTTCCGGCGTTTCTGGCCGCGATCGTGGTTCTGCTGGCTGGGTTCGTCGTCAACCGTTACGTCACAGGACAGTGGACCGTCATCCATCCGGTAGCGGCGGGTGTGACGATCTTCATCGCGGTCTACGCTTTGTTCGCTCTGAAGGTCGCCAACCAGTGGGACCGCGCCGTCATTCTCCGCTTGGGCAGGTTCCACCGGCTCAAGGGGCCGGGCATGTTCTTCATCGTCCCCATCGTCGAGAGCATCGTGCAAACGGTGGACATGCGCATCCGAGCTACGGACTTCAACTCCGAATCGACGCTGACCAAGGACACCGTCCCGGTGAACGTGGACGCCATCTGCTTCTGGATGGTCTGGGACGCGAAGAAAGCGATCCTGGAGGTGGAGAACTTCTATCTGGCCATCGTGCTGTCGGCCCAGACCGCTTTGCGGGACATCATCGGCACGCACGAGCTGGCGGACATGCTCACCCATCGCGGCGAGCTCGGCAACCGTCTGAAGGAGATCCTCGACGAGAAGACCAATCCCTGGGGGATCACCGTGCAGTCGGTCGAGATCCGCGACATCATCATCCCGAAGGACCTGGAGGACGCCATGTCCAAGCAGGCCCAGGCCGAGCGGGAACGCCAGGCGCGAATCATCCTGGGAACCGCAGAGACCGAGATCGCCCAGAAGTTCGCCCAGGCGGCCAAGCAGTACGAGGCCAATCCCATGGCCATGCACCTTCGCGGCATGAACATGCTCTTCGAGGGTCTCAAGGAGAAAGGCTCGATGATCATCGTGCCCAGTTCTGCGCTGGAGACGATGAACCTTGGCGCCATGGGCGGTCTGGCGGCCCTGAGCCAGACCCGCGCGAACGAGAGCCGCCCCGAAACGCCTGCGGAATCGTAGCCGAGGTGGACGTGCAGACCACATCCCGTCCTCCTTGGCGGCAGGGAGGGTTTGATTCGCCCCGTTTGTCCCAGAGGAGGGCAGGACTCCTGCGATGGGATGTGCAGCGACAGGCCCCCGCGACTGTCTACTTCTTCGCGACTTTGGCCTTACGGATGGGCCTTTGCTCGGTGAATCGCTTGATGTTGCGGATGGCTTGGCGCAGCCGGTGCTCGTTCTCGACCAGGGCGATGCGGAAGCAGTCCTCGCCGTTTTCGCCGAAGGCCCGGCCGGGGGCGATGGCGACCTCCGCGTGCTCGAGCAGATCCATGGCGTAGTCGATCGTGCCCTTGCCGTTGAGGTGCTCCGGCGCGGCCTTCGCCCAGACGAACATGCTGGCACGAGGTCTCTCCACCTGCCAGCCGAGGCGCTCCAGACCGTCGCAGACGACGTCCCGGCGGAGCTGATACTTGGCGTTCTGCGCGGCGACGTCCTTCTCGCAGTGGCGCATCGCGATAATGCCGGCGATCTGGATCGCCTGGAACATGCCGTAGTCGTAGTAGCCCTTGATTGTCGCCAGGTACTCGATCATCTGTTTGTTGCCCGCCATGAAACCAACGCGGAAACCGGCCATGTTATAGGGCTTGCTCATCGTGGTCATCTCGACGCCCACGTCCTTGGCGCCTTTGGTCGCCAGGAAGCTGGGGGCCTTGTAACCGTCGAAGAGGGTCTCGCCGTAGGCGAAGTCGTGGAGGACCTGGAACTTGAAGTGCTTGGCCAGATCGACGATGGGTTCGAAGAAGCCGGGATCGACCGTCATGGCGGTCGGGTTGTGCGGATAGTTCAGGATCAGCAGCTTGGGCTTGGGGAACAGGCGCTCGCACACCATCGCGATGGTGTCGAGGAACGCCTGGTCGTTTCCCAGCGGGATCGTGATGACGTTGGCGCCCGCCAGAACGACGCCGTAACAGTGGATGGGGTAGGCCGGATCGGGCACGATGGCCGTGTCGCCGGGCCCGAGCATCGCCAGGCACAGATGGCTGAACCCCTCCTTCGACCCGATGCATGCGAGGACCTCGCTATCCGGGTCGAGATCGACACCCCACTTGCGGGCGTATTTCTTGGCCACCTCCGCTCGGAGGTTCTTGATCCCCCGGGAGGCGCTGTATCGATGGTTGCGCGGGTCGCGAGCGGCCTCGCAGAGCTTGTCGATCACGATCTGCGGGGCGCTGTCCATCGGGTTGCCCATCCCGAGGTCGATGATATCGGCCCCTTGCTGCCTCTTGGCGAGCTTCAAGGCGTTGATGCGTGCAAACAGATAGGGCGGCAGGCGGGTGATCCGCTCGGCCGGTACGATGCGATACTCGTCGTTGTTGCTGCTCTTCTTCATAGTCGAAATCCGAAACCTTCCATCCTTGTCACCGGTCGCGACGACGATGCGTTTCGCAGACCGACACAGCTTCGTATCTTATCACACTGGGCGCCGACTGTAAAACTTCCCATGCCGGAATCGTGCTATTTACCCCAGATTGTTGAAGAGGGTGCAATGACCAATTGCCACCATTGTCTTTCGGCCGGGGTCTCTTCTCGCCTGCAATGATTCCGTCGGCCGGGCGACAAAAGCCTTTCCCGACCGACCAACGCCTTGCACAGCAGCCGCTGCTTCGGGTAGACTGAAGAATTACGGGATTCACAAGCCTCGGTCCGAATCCGATCCCGGAGGGCGGATGTTCGGCCCGGCGCTCGGGAGATCCCAGGCATTGGAGGTGATCTCGGAATGGATGTGACGGCGGATCGGTTCCGCGGCGGACAACACGACTCGAAACCGGCGGAAGGCAAGTCCCAACTGCTTGAGGTGGGCTCGCCCTCGAGTATCGAGGAAGCGGCGCTGTTGATGTATGCCTTGTCCTTCGGGCCGCTGTCGAAGAACGACCTGGCGCGGGCGCTCAAGCAGGTCGGGATGACCATGCGCGACGGGTCGGGCATCACGATCCAGAAGCTGGGGGTGTGCATCCAGCGTCTGAAGGAACGCGGCCAGATCAGTTCTGTGGGCAGCGAGCCGGCTTGCTGCCCGCCCGATGTCCGGGCAGCCGTCATCGAGACGGCCCGCAACAAGGGATGGCTCCGCCGGTTCGCCGTGGCGCTGCAACGGGCGGTGCCCGCCCTGGTCGGCCTGGATTCCTGGGACTACCGGTGGGGCCGGCGGCGATTCGTCTCGTTCCATCACGCGTGCCGGGATGTGTTCCTGGCCCTGGAAGACAACGACCAGGACGAGTTGAAGCGTCTGGCCGGGCTGTGCAGTCAGGATGACCGGATCACCTCTCTGGTCAATGTGTTGCTCGTCGTCTGCATGGACCCGTTCCAGCCGGCCTGCATCGAGCGGCTGATCCCCCAGTATCGCGACCTGGTCCTGTCTGCCGGCCTGCACCAGCGGACGATCTACCTGCGTCTGAACCACCCGGTCTTCGCCTATGCGCGGACCTGGCTGGCCGCCAACCGCCAGTGCCTGGACAAGTCCCTTCTGCAGCGATGCGTCGTCCACATCGCGGAGCGGGACCTGCTGGCGGGTGACTTTGCCGCCGCCCGGGCCATTCTGGAGACCTTCGCGGACCTGGATACCTGGATCGTCCGCGGGATGCTGGAGCTGCTGTCGGGTCGGATCGAGGAGGCTCGACGTGCCTATGAACAGGCCCAGCGCCAAGCCGGCAAGAGCAAGACCGCACAGATCGACTACCTCAATAGCTTCCCGGCCTTTCTCCACGCACTGCTGCTGGTTCAATCCGACCGGCCTGAGGACCACCAGCAGGCTCGGACCTGGCTGACATGGCTCGATACGGGCAGGGGCTACGGCGGCTACTCCCAGGCCTATCGTCTCCTGGCGACGCTTTTGTTGTGGTATGAAGGCCACAATACCGCAGACGACCTGCAGGATGGGGGCATGCCCCTCTATCGTGAGAGCACGCCGTTGATCTGGGTCTGCGCCCATCTGATGCGCCTGCTGGGTCAGCTCTACAGATCGCAGAACAAGACGGTCAAGTCCGACAAGGGCAAGCTCGTATTCGACCTGGAGAACTGTCTTCGCGAGTGCCAGGAAAACGGGGCTCTGTGGCCCGAGATGCAGATCGCACGTCTGGCGAACAAGCTGGGCCTGGATGTCCTCAGCCGGGGGGCTCAGGTGGACGCTTTCTTTCAGGAGACGGGAGCCAAGGACCTGTCCGAACTCTGGCCCATCAAGGAGATCTGGGAGAGCCGGGTCGCGGCCCTCGAGCAGTTCCTCCGCGATGCCGAGCGGGTCGCCCATGGGCCTGCCGATTCCTCCCGTCGCCTGGTGTGGAAGCTCCGACAGTGGGGTCGCGACCAGATCGCGGTCGTGCCGGTCGAACAGAAGCGGACCAAGACGGGCGCCTGGACGAAGGGCCGGGAGATCGCGGTCTCTCGACTGATCGAGCGGAACAGCCGGGATTTCAATTTCCTGACGGACCAGGACAAGGCTGTCCTGGGGGCCATCATGGTCAAACACAGTTACTTCGATCTGATGTACCACCTGGACAGCGGCGTCGCTCTGCGGGCCCTGGCGGGGCACCCGAACGTCTTCTGGGAAGATGCGCCGCATCTGCCGGTCGAGATCGTGTCGGCCCAGCCGGAGGTACACATCGTGCCCAAGGGCGACAGGCTCTGCATCTGCATGGACCCGTATCCCGATCCGCGTCTGCACGATGAGGGCGCCGCCAGCTTGGTCGTCCGGGAATCGCTGACCCGCGTGCGAGTGATCGTGTTCGAGCCGGTGCATAGGAGAATGGCCCAGATCCTGGGTCCGGAAGGGGTGGGGATTCCCAAGGACCGCGCCAACGAGGCGCTCGCTCGGCTTCAGGGGCTGTCCCGCCATGTCGCCATCCAATCGGGCGTGGCGCTGGCTGCCGGCGACGCGGAAGCGGTCGAGCCGGACTGCCGCCCGCGTCTGCGTCTGCAACGCCTGGAGCAGGGTTTGCGGGCGGAGATGGTGGTTGTCCCGTTGGGCGACCAGTCTCCGCGGGCGTTCCCGCCCGGCGCCGGCAACTCGCACCTGGTCGAGTTCACAGGAGGCAAGACCCTCCAAACCCGTCGGCGCCTTGCGGAAGAGACCGAGCGGGCCTCGCAGGCATTCGAGGCCGTCAAGGTCCTGGACGCCGAAGGCTGCAGCAGCTACGTCTGGACTCTTGAAGATCCCGAGGAAGCACTGGAGCTGCTGGAGAACCTGCAAGCGGTCCCGCCGGAAGTCCTGACCGTCGAGTGGCCCAAGGGCGACCCGATCACCGTGCGATCGCTCTCGCCGCAACAGTTCCATCTCTCGATCCACTCCGCCCAGAATTGGTTCGAAGTCAAGGGCGAGGTCCAGGTGGACAAGGACCTCATGGTCCAGATGCGGACCCTGCTGGACGAGATCGAGAACGCCGACACGCGGTTCATCGCCCTGGGCAAGGACCAGTACATCGCGTTGACCCGCCAGCTTCGCAAGCAGCTCCAGTGGTTCTCCGCAGGCGGGCAGTTCATAGGCAAGGGCAACACGCTCCGTGTACACCCGCTGGCAGCCATCGGCCTGGAGCAGTGGAAGGACGAGATCGGCGAGTTCCACGCGGATGCGGAGTTCGACGCCCACATCGAGCGGATTCGAGCGGTCGAGAAGTACCAGCCTGCGATCCCCTCGACGCTCCAGGCGACCCTCCGCCCGTACCAGGTGGACGGTTTCGTCTGGCTGGCCCGCCTGGCCGAGTGGGGGGTCGGCGCGTGCCTGGCGGACGACATGGGCCTGGGCAAGACCATCGAGGCCCTGGCGCTGATCCTGCACCGGGCTTCGCAGGGTCCCACCCTGGTCGCGGCTCCCACCAGTGTCTGTGCCAACTGGGTCTCCGAGGCGCAGCGCTTCGCGCCGACTCTGCGTCCCGTCCGCTTCGGCATCGGCGACCTGGGTCGCAGAGAAGACGTCCTCAAGGCGCTCGGCCCGTTCGACCTGGCGATCTGCTCGTACACGCTGCTCCAGCAGGAGGCCGACGCGATCAAGGACGTGCAGTTCGCGACCATCGTCCTGGACGAGGCCCAGGCGATCAAGAACGCCGCGACGAAGCGGTCGTCCGCCGCGATGAACCTGACCGGCGGCTTCCGCATGATCTGCACCGGCACGCCCATCGAGAACCGCCTGGCGGAGCTCTGGAACCTCTTTCGCTTCATCAATCCCGGCCTACTCGGCTCCGAGGAACGATTCCGCGAGCGGTTCGTCCGGCCCATCGAGGGCGGACACGACCCGCACGCCAGTCACATCCTCAAGGCGATCGTGCAGCCGTTCATCCTGCGACGGACCAAGTCGCAGGTGCTCGAAGACCTGCCGCCGCGAACCGAGAGCATGCGATTGGTCGAGCTCAGTCCCGAGGAGCGGGCGCTGCACGAATCGCTCCGCCAGCGGGCCCTGGAGCGGCTCGAAGGCGCCAAGCACATGGACAAGGGCCAGGCCCACATCCAGGTCCTTGCGGAGCTGATGAAGCTGCGCCGCTGCTGCTGCAATCCCCGGCTCGTCATGCCCAACTGCGGCCTGACCGGCTCGAAGCTCGAAGCCTTCGCGGAACTGGTGGACGAGCTGCTCGAAAACCAGCACAAGGCCCTCGTCTTCTCCCAGTTCGTCGATCACCTGACGCTGCTCCGCGAGCACCTGGACGAGCGGAAGATCCGCTACCAGTACCTCGACGGCGCAACGCCCGCCAAGACCCGCCAAAAACGGATCGATGCATTCCAGAATGGCGAGGGCGCCCTGTTCCTGATCTCGCTCAAGGCCGGCGGCCTGGGCCTGAACCTCACCGCCGCGGACTACGTGATCCACATGGACCCCTGGTGGAACCCCGCGGTCGAGGACCAGGCGTCCGACCGGGCCCATCGCATCGGCCAGACCCGACCGGTCACGGTCTACCGCCTGGTGGCCGCCGACACCATCGAGGAGAAAATCGTCCAGCTCCACCACGCCAAGCGGGACCTGGCGGATTCGCTCCTCGAAGGCACCGACACCGCCCACACCCTCACCGCCGACGAGCTGATCGACCTGCTGCGAAACCGATGACGCAACAAGGAGCAAGTGCCACGAGAGACCCCGATCCCCTGCTTGAAGAAGTCTGGAAGGCCAGGGACGAACATGCTCGGCGATTCGACTACAACCCGAAGGAGATCTGTGCCGACCTGAAAAGGATCGAGAAGCAATCCGGCCGGCGAGTGGTCAACCGGAAGCCCCGACGTGTCTCGACAACGGGGAAACGCAAGCGGAATAATAAATGACCGAGTAGTAAAGAGAGTACTCCGATCATCCCTGCATTGCTTTCAGGTGTGACCAGGTCTTCTGACGCCCGCGCTGGGATTGTCATGCTGAACGAAGTGAAGCATCTGGGCGACGAGCGCGAACGCGGTTCATTCTCTTGCCCGGCCCAGATCCTTCGCTACCGTTCAGGATGACAGAGTCGGGACTGTGCATTGCCACTGATCGAGTTGCAGTCTGCCAGAGAATCTGGTCACGCCCGCGCCTACGGTTCCTCTGTGTCGAACCCAGGCCGGCGGAAGGCCCTTGCGTCGGGGAAGGCGGCATCCACCTGTCGCAACAGGCGTTTGAGCGTGCCCACCGCGAAGATGGCGTCCTCGTGGTCGGGGAAACGGCGCAGGAGGGTCCCCCAGGCCGCGATGGATCGCTCAATGCCGAGGAGGGCGACCTTGGCGGAGCCGTCGGCGTCTTCCTGGAGGCACTCGATATCGTCCATTTCGGCGCGGATGGCGCCGCCGGCCGCCCGGTGGAGCTTGGCGCAGATCTGCGGCTGATACCAGCGGATGACGTCGAGACAATCGCGGAAGTTCACCGCTTCGTGAGCGGTGGCCCCTGCGAGGACGTCCGGCCTGTCGAGAAGACCCTCGTTCGCATGGAACCAGCTATCGACGATGTCGATGTACTCTCTGGCAACCCGGCAGAAGGTCTGCGATTCCATTGCCTCGTGAATCTCTTCCTGCTCGCGAAGGCTCTCCTCGAAGTTCTCCTCGTCGATGTCGAAATCGATCTCCTCCGCCTGCTCCTCGACCATCTCCATGGCGGCCTCGAGGGTCTCCTGCAACTTGTCCCAGAACGCCTCGTTCTCGGCGTCCTTCGATCGGGAGGCCTCGGATCGCTCCTGGTCGCCCAGGGCGTAGTTCATGCACCGCGAGGTGAACGGACATCGTTCACACCACCGGTCGCAGTAGTTGTAGACGCCGGGAATGAACCTCGGATCTCTCAACAAGTCATCGAATCGGTCGCTGTCCATGGTCCCAACACCCTCGATTGTCGCCGCATGTAGAGTTCTCTTCGTTGATTCCACCGAGAGTATATCGTTGGGCACAGTCCAACGCCATCCCCAACGAGTTGATCGACCTGCGGATTCTGGTATGATGCCCCTGTGAAAGGAGCGGTACGAACATGCAGTACGACAAGGCGGCGAAACGGGCGGCGCATCGGTCCGGCGTGAGGTTCACAGTCTCTTTGATCGTCGGTGCAATGGTCTGGACGCCGTCTGCGCTGGCAGGCCAGCGAGTCTCGGTCCCGGACGCCCGCGACGGGAGCGTCGTGAAGAAGGTCCTGGAGTTCGACCAATCCGGCGAGAACCTGCTCCAGCCCACTGCCTGGAGACCCTACGAGAAAGGCTTCGTCCGCGAGGGCGATCTCTTCCTCTGCGACAACGGCGCGGACGCCCGGGTCCAGCGAGGAATCTGCCAGACGGTCATCCTGAACCAGACGACGCCGGAGCCGATCGTCGCGGTCGCCTGGAGCAAGGCCGAAGGCGTCGGCGGCGCCCGCGACTCCGATTACTCCCTGTACCTCGATCTGCAGTACACCGACGGCACCCCCCTGTGGGGCCAGGTGGATTCCTGGACCGTCGGCACGCACGACTGGCAGAAGGCCCAGGTCCTCGTGTTCCCGGAGAAGCCGGTGGCGTCGGTGTCCTTCTACATGCTGCTTCGCGGACACGCCGGCAAGGCATGGTTCCGCGGTGCCGAACTGAAGGTGGTCCGCGCCTTTCTCTTCGATGGGGTCCCCATCGAGCCGACCGTGGGGGCGGACGAAGGGTTCCAGGTCCGCGACGCGGCCGCCGGGACGGATTTTGTCTTCATCGAACGCAGCGCCCTGGACCTCAAGCTCGATTGCCAAAGTCAGGAAGACGCCGGCGCCACGTTCTTCGACGTGACGTTGCAGGATACGTCGGGCAAGGATCGCGCCGTCACGCTGGTCTACTCGGTGCCGCTGCCGGCCGCGGATTGTCGGTGGCTTCGCGATCCGCGTTGCAGTGTGTCCATCGCAGAGGGGCGCGAGTATCTCGATACGACGAGGTACGCCGCGGGTACGAACGGCCGCATGTCCCGTTATCCGCTGGGGGCGGTGGCCGGCGCGGAGGGGGGCATGGCTCTGGGCATCGACATGGCGCAGCCCGCGTTCTTCCGCGTGGGATTCAACGCCGGCACGCACGAGCTGTTCCTGGCGTACGACATCGGTCTTGCCCCCGAGAAGCCGGTCGCTCGTCTGCGATTCTGCAAGTTCCGCTTCGACGCGACATGGGGTTTCCGCGGCGCGCTCGCGCGGTTCTACGAGCTGTTCCCCGAGCAATTCGCCTGTCGCATTCCGACGCAGGGCTTGTGGATGCCCTTCGCCAAGATCAGCGACGTGAACGGCTGGCAGGATTTCGGCTTCCGATTCAAGGAGGGCAACGACGAGACCGCCTGGGACGATCGGCACGAGATCCTCACGTTCCGCTACACCGAGCCCATGACCTGGTGGATGTCCATGAAGAAGGACGTGCCGCGCAACCTGGAGGCCGCTTTGGCGGAGGCGAAGCGGCTTGCCGACGAGCGCAAGGACCCGCACGCGCAAGCCCTGTTCACGAGTGGTTTCCACGACGAGACGGGCCAGTACGCCGCGAAATTGCTCGATACGCCGTGGTGCAACGGTGCGGTCTGGAGCATGAACTCGATGCCCGGCGTCATGGGCGATGCGACGGACTTCAAGAACAAGTGGAACCCGCGCCTCCGCGACGAGCTGTACGGTCCCGGTCGCAGCTCGAACCTGGACGGGGAGTACATCGATTCGAGCGAAGGATATGTCACGAACGAGCTGGACTTCCGTCGGGAGCATTTCCTTGCCGCCCAGACGCCGCTGGTCTTCTCGCTCGACGAGCGCAAGCCCGCGGTCTTTCGCGGCCTGATCGCGTTCGAGTACGTCCGCGCGATCGCCCGGGACGTCCACGGGATGGGCCGGTACATGATGGCCAACGCAACGCCGGGCGGCCTGTGCTGGCTTGCCCCCATGCTGGACGTGCTGGGCACGGAGACCGACTGGAACCCCGGCGGCTCCTGGCGTCCCATGTCCGATTCCGAACTGCTCTACAGGCGGGCCTTGTGCAAAGGCAAACCCTACTGCTTCCTGATGAACAGCGAGTTCGAGCGTTTCTCGCACGACCACGTCGAGCGATACATGAAACGGTGCCTCGCCTACGGCATGTTCCCGGGCTTCTTCAGTCACAACGCCTCCCAGGGCCACTATTTCACCCGGCCCGAGCTCTATGAGCGGGATCGACCGCTCTTCAGGAAGTACGTCCCGCTGTGCAAACTCATCGCAGAGGCGGGTTGGGAGCCGGCGACGCTCGCCCGGTCGGACTGCGAAGGGGTCCACGTCGAACGGTATGGCGACCGGTACCTGACGGTCTTCAACGACACCGACCGGCGGCAGGCCGTCTCCGTCACGGTCGAGATGAAGGCCGACGATGTCGTCACCGACCTCGTCGGCGGGCGAGAGATCGACCTGACGAACGGTCGGATTGCCTTGACGCTCGACCCCGAGGATGTCGCTGTCCTCCGGGTGCTCAGAGATTGACGGCGACGGTGAAAGCGGGTATTACCTCGTTTCAACAATCGACCTTCGAGGACCACGGAGTTTCGCATGAAGCTGCATGGCATCGACATCGCAATCGTGCTCGCGTATTTACTGAGCGTCACCCTGATCGGCGTGTTCCTGAGCCGGCGGGCGTCGAAGAACCTCAGCTCTTATCTCCTCGGCGGCAAGGAGCTGCCCTGGTACCTGCTGGGTCTGTCGAACGCCTCGGGGATGTTCGACATCTCCGGCACGATGTGGCTCGTGGCCATCATGTTCATCTACGGCCTCAAGAGCGTCTGGCTGCCCTGGCTGTGGCCGACGTTCAACCAGATCTTTCTGATGATGTTCCTTTCCGCCTGGCTGCGGCGATCGAACGTCACGACGGGCGCCCAGTGGATCGGCACGCGGTTCGGGCAGGGCGCCGGGGCCCGGCTGTCCCACACGGTCGTCGTGGTCTTCGCCATCATCGGCTGCCTGGGCTTCATGGTCTATGGCTTCGTCGGGCTGGGCAAGTTCATGGAGGAATTCATTCCGTGGGAGACGGTCTCGCCGTACGTGCCCTTCGCGGTGCCCGACCGGTACGTCCCGCACCTCTATGGCATCGTGTTCACTCTGGCCGCGGTCGTCTACACCGTCCTGGGAGGGATGACCAGCATCGTGCTGGCGGATGTCGTTCAGTACGCCATCATGACGGTCTCCGCGATTGCCGTCGCGGGCATCGCCATGCACCATCTGTCTTCGGGCGTTCTCCATGTGCCCGACGGCTGGCTGAACCCGTTCTTCGGCTGGAAACTGGGCCTGGACTGGACCGGCATCATCGAAGAGGCCAATCGCAAGATTGCAGCGGATCAATTCTCGTGGTTCAGCATCATCATGATGTTGATGCTCTTCAAGGGGATCATGGCCAGTTCCGCGGGCCCGGCCCCCAACTACGACATGCAGAAGATCCTCTCGACCCGCAGCCCGCGCCAGGCGGCTCTCATGAGCGGCTTCGTCTCGGTGGTTCTGTTCCCTGTGCGGTATCTCCTGGTCGTCGGGTTCGCGGTCCTGGGCCTGCTGCACTACAGCCGGATCCAGGGCGGGCTGCTGGTGGACAATCAGGTCGATTTCGAGAAGGTCCTGCCGGCGGCGATGAGTCAGTTCGTGCCGGTCGGCCTGATGGGATGCCTGCTGGCCGGGCTCCTGGCGGCCTTCCTGGGGACGTTCGCCGGCACTCTGAACGCCGCCCAGGCCTATATCATGAACGATTTCTATCTCAAGTACCTCCGGCCTCGCGCGGGCAACCGCGAGGTGAGCGTCATGAGCTACGCCACCGGCATCGTCATCGTGACCGTGTCCATCCTGATCGGGATGTTCGCTCCGGACGCCAGGACGGTTGACAGAATGCTCCAGTGGATCGTCTCGGGGCTCTACGGCGCCTACGTCGCGGCCAACATGCTCAAATGGTACTGGTGGCGGTTCAACGGGCATGGGTACTTCTGGGGCATGCTCGCGGGCCTGGTCCCGGCGTTGCTGTTCCCGCGAATCTCGCCGTTCAAAGACATGCTCCCGCTGTACTACTTCCCCGTGCTGTTCGTGCTGTCGCTGATCGGCTGCCTGATCGGCACGTACGCGACGAAGCCGACGGATGAGAAGACGCTGATCGCGTTCTATCGCAACGTCCGGCCGTGGGGCTTCTGGGGACCGATCCGCGCGAAGGTCCTCGCTCAGGACCCGAGCTTCCCGGTGAACCGCAGCTTCCGTCGCGACGCATTCAACGTGGTTGTCGGCACGATCTGGCAGACGGCGCTGGTGTTGCTGCCCATGTATGTCGTGCTGTTGAACTGGCCTGCGGCGGCGGTCGTCGTCGGCGTCATCGTCGTGACCTCGGCAGTTCTCAAGAAGAGCTGGTACGATCGGTTGGACAGGGAAGAACCCCCGGCCGGCTGATGGTCCGTGCGTAGAAGATGGTGCGTGATACACACCCTGCCGCCACGCGCGATTCGCAGGGTGCGTACCACGCACCGCCCACTCTGGAATGGAAAGGCGTGCCTATGTCGCGTAGCCATGTGTTCGGACGATGTCGGCCGGTCGCAGGATCGGCTCAATGGTCGGTGCTGTTGGTTGTTGCTCTGTGCCTGTCATGCACAGCCCAGCCGCAGCGGCAGGGCGGCGCCCAGGGATTCGAGAACTTCATCCGCCGGGACGGCGACGTCCTGAAGGATGGGGACCGCACGTTCCGGTTCCTCTCCTTCAACATCCCCAATCTGCACTACGTCGAAGACGACATGCGTTTTGATTGCGGCATGCCCTTTCGCCTGCCCGATCCATTCGAGATCGACGACGCACTCGGGACCATCGAGCAGATGGGCGGGCAGGTCGTTCGCAGTTACACGCTGTCGATCAGGAAGCCCGGCGACCCGCCCAATCTGCCGCGGTACATCCTCGGACCGGGGCAATTCAACGAGGAGGCGTTTGCGACCCTCGACCGGGTGATCGCGTCGGCCCACCGCCACCGCGTCCGCCTGATCCTGCCCTTCGTGGACCAATGGAGCTGGTGGGGCGGTACTGCGGAGCTGGCGGGCTTTCGCGGCAAGAAGGCCGAAGAGATCTGGACCGATCCGCAGTTGATCCAGGACTTCAAGGACATCGTCACGTACGTGCTCAATCGCGTGAACACGGTCACAGGGGTCCGCTACCGCGACGACAAGGCGATCCTCGCCTGGGAGACGGGCAACGAGCTGAAGTCGCCCGCCGCTTGGGTGAAGGAGATCGCCGCACATATCAAGAGCCTCGACTCGAACCACCTGGTCCTCGACGGCACGCATCGCAGCGTCCTGCACCAATCCTCGCTGGACGATCCGAACATCGACTTCGTCACGACGCACCACTACGAGAACGACCCGCGTGCGATGATCGACAATGTCCGCAAGAGCGCGGAGATGGCCAGAGGCAAGAAACCCTACTTCCTGGGCGAGTTCGGATTCCTGGGCACCGATGCCCTCTGTGCGGTCATGGATGTCGTTGACCGGGAGAACCTGGCGGGAGGGCTGCTCTGGAGCCTGCGGTACCGATCTCGCGAGGGCGGCTTCTATTGGCATCACGAGCCCTACGGCGGCGATCTCTTCAAAGCCTACCACTGGCCTGGCTTCCCGATCGGCGAGAAGTACGACGAGCGCCGGTTCATGCATCTCGTCCGCGAGCGGGCGTTTGCGATCCAGGGCGCGACGGTGCCGCCGTTGCCGAAGCCCGCGGCGCCGAAACTGCTGTCGGTGACCGAGGGTGGCCTGATGTGCTGGCAGGGCGCCGTGGGCGCCGAATCCTACGACGTGCAGCGGGCGGAAGCTGCGCAAGGGCCCTGGACCACCGTCGGCGCGGGTGTCTGCGAAGCGCAGGTTCAGTATCGACCCCTGTTCGTGGACGCCTCGCTCCAGCCGGGAAAGCAGTACTTCTACCGCGTCGTCGCGCACAACACCGCGGGATCGTCCGAGCCGTCGAATGGGGTCGGACCGGTCCGCATGACGCATCGCACGCTGGTCGATGAGTTGTGGAACGACTCGCGGATCTTTGCGAAGGAGGGCAAGCTCGCCTTTGCGGAGAACGAGGCCCGCAAGTTCAAGGAGGACTGCCACCGGCTCGCAGGCGCGCCCCAGGTCGCCATTATCTACCACGCCCCCGGCGGCGTCAGCGCGGTCCGCGCATTCTTCTTCACGCAGTCCGATCAGCCGGCCGTTCGCATCCTGTTCTCGAAGGACGGTCGGACGTTCCAGCCTGTGGAGTCCGCGACTCAGGGCACTGCGACTCAGGGCGATGACGCCTACGGCTCGTGGAAAGCCCAGGTTTGTAGTGTGCCCGTAAGAGCACATCTTCCAGGGGAGAAGAGAACGCCTGACGGCGTCACTACAAACGACTGCAACTACGTGAAGATCGAGTTCCTGTCCGGGGCACAGCTTTCGAGGGTCGAGATCGATCATGGGCGAGTGGACTGACGAGCAATTCGCTACGAGCGTTCGCCAGGAGCTGCTCGAAGATATTCTGCCGTTCTGGCGCGGTCGCACCCTCGATAGTCGGCATGGCGGTTTCATCGGGCAGATGTCCAACGACCTGCGGATCCAGGAGGACGCGCCCAAAGGCTTGATCCTGAACGCCCGCATCCTGTGGTCGTTCAGCGCCTTCTATCGCTACACGAAGGAGGAGAAAGACCGAGCCTTGGCGCAGCGGGCCTACGAGTACCTGACCGACCACTTCCTGGACCAGCAGCACGGCGGGTACTTCTGGGAACTCGATCCGAGCGGGGCGGTGCTCGACGACAAGAAGAAGATCTACGGCCAGGCATTCTGCATCTACGCGCTGGCGGAGCACTACCGCACGTTCAACGAGCCCCGCGCGCTGCGTCAGGCGATCGAGGTCCTCGATCTCATGGAGGCCCACGCCGACGACGAGGAACATGGCGGGTACTTCGAGGTCATGTCGCGAGACTGGTGTCCCTGCGAGGACATGCGGCTCAGCGACAAAGACATGAACGAGAAGAAGTCGATGAACAACCATCTGCACGTCCTGGAGGGCTACACGAATCTGCTGCGGGTATGGTCGCCCTCGTCGCGAGGCCGTCCGGCGGGCGGCTTCGAGAAGGAGGAACGAAGACGCGCTGTCCTCGCCGCGAGCCTCCAGGACCTGATCGACGTGTTCCGACGACACATCGTCAATCGAGAGCACACCCATTTCCAGCACTTCTTCGACGAGGTCTGGACCCCCCGGTCGGACAGCTACACCTTCGGGCACGACATCGAGGGCAGTTGGCTGCTGTGCGAAGCGGCGGAGGTGCTCCTGTCGCGAGGCCTTTCCAACGTGCGGGATGCCCTGGTTTCCCCTGCGGAGAAGCAGGAGAAGGATGCCCACGCTACGAGACTGACAACGGAGGTGCGGAGCCTGGCGACGAAGATGGCCCGCGCGACGATGAATGAAGGGCTCGACCGGGATGGCGGGCTGCTCTACGAGGGACGTGACGGGCAGATCATCAATCCGAGCAAGGAATGGTGGCCGCAGGCGGAGGCGGTCGTCGGATTCTGGAACGCCTGGCAGCTCACGGGCGACCCCGCGTTTCGCGACGCCGCGATACGGTGCTGGCAGTTCATCCAGGACAAGGTTGTGGACCACCAGCACGGCGAGTGGTTCTGGTGCATCCGGCCCGACGGCACGCCCGACCTGGCCCAGCCCAAGGTCTCCGCCTGGAAGGGGCCCTACCACAACGGGCGATGCTGCCTGGAGATCATCAGGCGAATCCACAACAATTTATGATTTACTATTTACGATTTGATTATGCGACAAGGCTCAAGACCCAATCGCAAATAGTAAATCGTCAATAGTCAATCCCAAAGGGAGATGCAATGACACACGAGCAATTCAACGAACGCGTGCGGAAGCTGTTCTCGGAGTATGAGGCCCTCATCAATCGGCCCAACCGGCCCGTGGATATCAATAACGGCGTCTTCGAGCGATACAAGTACCCGGTGTTGACCGCTGAGCATGCGCCGGTCTTCTGGCGATACGACTTGAACTACGCGACGAATCCGCACCTGATGGAGCGGCTGGGCATCAACGCCGCCTTCAATCCCGGGGCCATCGAGCTCGACGGGAAGTTCCTGATGGTGGCTCGCGTCGAGGGCGTGGACCGCAAGAGCTTCTTCGCTGTCGCGGAGAGCCCCAGCGGCGTCGACCGCTTCCGGTTCTGGGACTACCCGATCGTGATGCCCGAGACGAGCGATCCCGACATCAACGTGTACGACATGCGTCTGGTCCGCCACGAGGATGGCTGGATCTACGGCCTGTTCTGCACGGAGCGCAAGGACCCGCTGGCCCCGCGAGGCGACCTGTCCTCCGCGGTCGCCCAGTGCGGCATCGCACGCACGAAGGACCTCAAGACCTGGCAGCGGCTCGACGATCTCAAGACCCGCTCGCCGCAGCAGCGAAACGTCGTGCTGCACCCCGAGTTCGTCCACGGGAAATATGCCTTCTACACCCGCCCGCAGGACGGGTTCATCGAGGCCGGCTCCGGCGGCGGGATCGGCTGGGCCCTCGCGGACAACGTCGAGCACGCGGTCCTCGCGCAGGAGAAGATCGTTCAGGACCGCAAGTACCACACGATCAACGAGGTGAAGAATGGCCTGGGACCTGCGCCGATCAAGACCGCGGAGGGCTGGCTGCACCTGGCGCACGGCGTGCGGAACACCGCAGCGGGTCTGCGCTACGTGCTCTATGCGTTCATGACCTCTCTTGAAGACCCGAGCCAACTCACCCACGAGCCCGGCGGGTACCTGCTCGCCCCCCAAGGCGAGGAGCGCGTGGGCGACGTCTCGAATGTCACTTTCTCCAACGGCTGGGTAGCCCGACCCAACGGGCAGATCTTCCTCTACTACGCCTCCAGCGACACCCGCTGCCACGTCGCGACGACGACGGTCGAAAAGCTGGTTGACTACTGTATGCACACGCCTGCGGACCCGCTCCGTTCGGCTGCCTGCGTGCGGCAGCGGATCGACCTGATCCGCCGGAACCTGGAGATCATGCCGAAACCATAGGGCGCAAGCACGAATCTCGAAATCCGAAACGGGCCATCCGGCGAGCGTCAGCGTTTCCGTCATTTGAGGTTTGTGCTTTGAATTTGTTTCGGATTTCGAGTTTTATCCTGAGCTTTTCGTCTTGAGTCGCAGCACGGTCACCGAGTACGCCGGGAACGTGTGCTCGAACGATGCACTCGCGCCGGTCAGCCGGTTCGTGACCGGGGCGATCCTCTTCGGCTCGGCGAGGGTGTTCTCGTCGGTGAGCTTCTCCGCGGCCAAGACGATTGCTGTGCCGCGGCGTCGGACCTGCCGAACGCCCTCGATCTTCACCTGCACCGTCGTCGCCTGCGGGGCGCCGTTGACCACCTTCAGGATGATCTCGTTTGCCTTCTCGTCCCGGCTGGAGGTCACGTACAGACCCGGCTGCTTGCTCGTCGGCGGCTCCTGGCCGGTGACTTCGACCGGGAGCAAGACGTCGCCGCGATGGAGACTGAACAGTTGCTGGACGTAGTAGTTCGGCGTGGCGTACGACTGGAGATTGTCGAACCAGATCAGGTCCGGCGTCCACTGCCAGCGGTCCAGGTGCCCGAACAAGGGCGCATAGCAGCTCATGGTGACAAGGTCCGCGTTGCGCTCCAGGCCGGTCATGAAGGCTGCTTCCGCCAGGGCGCATTTCCAGTTGTTGCGATTGTTGGGACTGGCGACGCCCACGCTCTGGGCCGCATACTCGCCCACGAACACCTTCGATCCGCTCCGCTCGTAGCTGTCGTAATGGCCCGCGCTGTCCAGGAACCAGTCGGGGTTGCGATAGAAATGCTCGTCGATGATGTCGGCCTTGAGTTTCTTCAGCTTCATCTGAAGGAACTCGACTTCCTTGGGCCCGTTCGGGAAGATCTGGGGGTCGGAGCCGGTGGCGCCGATCAACTGCACTTCGGGGTACTTGTTCTTGAGGGCCTTGACGAAGGGGACGTACCGCTCGATGTACTGCGGTCCCCACTGCTCGTTGCCGACGCCGAGATACTTGACGTTGAACGGCTTGGGATGGCCCATCTCGGCCCGCTTGGCGCCCCACGTGCTGGTGGCGGGACCGTTGGCGAACTCGATCAGGTCCAGCGCATCCTGGATGTACGGCTGGAGCTCGTCGAGCGGGGCAAGTTCCTTGGAGTTGAACTGGCAGGCCATGCCGCAGTTGAGGATGGGCATGGGCTCGGCGCCGATGTCCTCGCAGAGCAGGAAGTACTCGTAGAAGCCCAGACCGAAGGTCTGGAAGTAGTCGGGGGCAGGGCGGTGCCTGAACTCGTCGTTCCAGCGGTTGATGATGAGCTTGCGGTCCTCGGGCTTGCCGATCGTGTTCTTCCATTGATACCGTGTGCTGAGGTAGCGGCCCTCGACGATACAGCCGCCGGGGAAACGAAGGAAGCCGGGCTTGAGGTCCGTGAGCCACTGCACGAGGTCGGCCCGCAGGCCGTTCGATCGGTCCTTCCAGGTCTCGTCGGGGAACAGCGAGATCATGTCGAGGTCCACTGAGCCGGGCGCGTCCAGGAGGACCCGCAACTGGGCCTTGGCCTCCGTCGCGGAGGGTCGCAGGGTCGCCGACTTCTTCGCCCAGGCGGCGCCGAAACCTCTCACTGTCGTCTTCGCCAGGACCCGCCCGTCCGGCGAAATCAGCTCGACGCGCAGGACCACTTTGCTTCCGGCGTCACGGCCGTAGACGGAGAAGATGTACTCCTGGCCCTTCTTGACCCCCATCCCGGCGAAACCTTCGTTCACCATGCCGTAACCGGGTGTATCGGCCTTGATCCGGACGTACCGCGGACTGGCTGCATTGAACGGGTCCTGTTTCAGGACTTCCAGCGAGCCTGCGACGCCGGCGGGTTTGACCTCGCTCCAGGCCATCAGCGCCTCGGTGAACTCGAACGCGCGGTTCTTGACCAGTTCGGCGTAGAGCCCGCCGTCGGCGCCGAAGTTGATGTCCTCGAAGAAGATGCCGTACATCGTGGGACTGATCTTCGCCCCCGGCTGGTCCGCTCGGACGGTCAGTTGGACTTGACCCAGCGTTGTCGAGCACAGGACGATGCTCAGGATGGCGACGACGCAGAGATGCAGCACGGTCCGGTTCATGGCACTCTCCTAAATGCAGTTGGCCGACGGTTTTCGCGCATCATACCGGCGGCCATTAGACCAGAGAAACGCCACTTCACGCAAGAAACTAACCCCATCGCGCATGCGGATCAGTCCGTCTCTCCCGCAGCGTGCGAGAGATCACCTGCCCCAGCGTTCAGGGATCGGCTCCAGCAGGACCGAACACGGAGTACCATCTTCTGTCGTACCGAACCCCACGATGCAGCCGTTGTTGTTCAAGTCCTCGACGCGGAATCCCTCCACGCCTTTCAGATATCGGTCGAGCGGGATTCGCCCGCGGACTGGGTCCTACAGATAGGATTCTCTTTCGCAAGATAGAGGGCTGCGTCGGGAGAATCGAATCCGCAGAGACTCCCAGAGGTCATTGGCCAACAGCGTGCAGGCAATCTAGTTCCTGTTGTTCAGCCGCGTAGCGGATTCAAATTCGCCACAGAAGGGAAACAGGCGTTTGATCTCTCCTTGCTCGTTCCTGAGGAACAGATAGGGTTTGGAGCTTCCGTGTCCGTCGATGGCTACCATGCACGAATTAGCATTCATGCTCTGGAGCCATGTGTCCGGCGGGAGTGGGGCAACCGGTTTGGACCCGTTCGGATCGAGAAGAAACCACGGGCCGGGCAGTACAAGCGGTTGCTTGATTGCCATCACGAGAATCTGTCCGGCGTCATTGATGCTCTGAGGGATACACCGAATCCCATCTGGGATAGGCAGCTTCTTCATCCCTGTTTCCTTGTCCCAGAGAAAGGCGTGCAGGAAGTCGTTTGCATCGAGGGAGACCCCGACGATCTGTCCATGGTTGTTCATTGCGAATGCAAGACTCCTCTTGCCCCCAAGGGTGCCGAGCATGGTTCTGCCTTTGCCGGGTTCCCACAGGAAGGCCTCATCACTGTTGGGGTCTGTCCGCATCGTTCCGGCGATCTGCCCGGCATTGTTGATCGTCAGCCCCAAGTAAACACCGCCAAGACCGGGGTCTTGTATGCCGTGTGTGCGATCCCAGAGAAAGGGGCGATCACAGCCATTCTCGTAGACTGAGCCTACGACCTGCCCATGGTCGTTCAGTCTCCAGGCGTGTGTGTGCAAAGGCAGGATGGTCATTCGGTAGAGTGCCGGCGGGTGGCACACGCGCCAAGTCAAGAACCCGACGGCCAGGAACGCCGCCACGGAAACCACAGCCAGCGTCTTCCGCTTTCTCGGGTGTGTCACCGCACGTCCTTTCGCATTGGGCACTTGCCTCGCTGCCGTCCACAACGTCGTCGCTTTCGTGCTTGTATGCTGCCGCCACCTGGATTATACCACATCTCCTACGAGAAGTAAGGCGGCCGTTTGGAGTTCCGCGTTTACGCGGTCTCGAGCCGCCTGAAGGCGGAACTGGGACCCCAAACGCACTGCATCGCGTTTGGGAACCTACTCCGAACCTTGCGATCACGGTGATGCCCCCTCGACGTGGGGGATCGCGCGGCGAATTCCCCTCGATTCCGGCGGGTTGTGCGCTTCGAAGTGGCGACGGACCACAAGTTCCTTGACAAACGGGGGTCCGTGAAGGCATATAGAGGAATGCACGAAGTCCGCGCGGAGCCATCTGGGATTGGCAGGCGGTAAGGACCTGTCCTTGGGTGCGGATCCGTTACGCTTCTCGCGTCGCTGGGTCTTGGATTTGCCGGGTACACAAGAGGAGTTCGACATGAGAAACAACTGCTGCATCCTCGCCTCGATTTGTCTGCTGCCCGCTCTGGTCGCCTTGGGGGCGGATCAAGATGAGGTGAAGATGATCCTGGACCGCTGCGTGACCCCCAGCACGGAGCCCAAGCTGGCCGCGTCGGTCTCCACCTATGCGGTCATGGATGCCTTCCCCGTGATGGGCAACGGCAATCTCATGGTGACCCTCTCGGGAATGCCCGAGTGCATGACCTTCCATCTGGGCAAGACCGATTTCTGGCGGGATAAGTGCGCCGACAAGGCCCTCAAGCAGAGCAGCAACGTCCTGGCGGGGTACGTGAACCTCGTGATGCCCGAGATGGCGGGCGCCAAGTTCCAGCAGTCGGTGGACATGCACCATGCCGAGGTGACCACGACGCTGACCAAGGACCAGGAAGTCACCCTGATCCGCTCGGTGGTGCCGCACGAGTCGGACAACATCCTGGTGAACTGGATCGAGCATCGGGGCGCCAAGCCGCTCGTGTTGCGGATCGAGACGTGCGCCGACCAGTTCGCCGTCCGGGCGGAGCCGTTCGAGGTGGCCGCCGGGCTCGATATGGAGAGCCCGATCGTGACGTGGGCCAGCCGCAAGACGCACGTTCCGCCCGATCACAACGACTTCGGTAGCAAGCAGTTCCGCATGTGGGCGGTCTCGGCCACCCGGCCCTTCGACGCCGAGTGCAAGACCGAGATCGACACCGCCATCGACTACGACAAGAACGATCTGCAGGTCAAAGCGGCCCAACTGCTCGCTGTTGAGCCCGGTCGGAGCCTGCTGGTTGTTACCAAGGTGCACAGCACCGGCCTGCCGATCACGATGGACCCCGCCGATCCCAAGCCGGAGGCGATGGCCGCTCTGATGGCCCTGACGCGAGCCAAGGTCGAGGAACAGGTCCAGGCCCATCGCGCGTGGTGGGACGCCTACTGGCGGAGGTCCTATATCCGCCTGGATGCCGAGCCGATCCTCGAGCGGACCTACTACGGCTGCATGTACGTCTTCGGCTGCTGCGTCCGCATCGGCAAATACCCCGTCGGATGCAATGGATTCCCCGTCAACGACAGCGTCCCCTGGGGCGGGGACTACCATTGGAATTACAACAACGAGGCGCTGTTCTACGGTGCGTACTCGACGAACCGGGTGGACCTTTCCGAGCCGTATGACCGGACGGTTCTGGAGGCGAACGTCTTTGGCCAGAGACACGCCAAGGCCACCGGCGTCCCGGGCACCGTCTTCTTCATGGCCACCGGGCCCGGGCATCTGAACGAGCCGGTCACCCTGGGCCAGCGGACGCACGCGGTCGAGGCCTCGCTGAACCTGGTCACGCGCTACTACCTGACCCACGATCTGGAATGGCTCAAGACCATGTACCCGTTCTTCAAGGATGTGGCCGCCTATTGGGACAGCGATCTGGAGAAGAACAAGGAGACCCGTCCGAACGGCACGCCGCGGTACGTGATCGTAGACAGCAAGCCGATGGAAGGTTCGACGAACGACAGCTACAACGGCATCACCGGCCTGGCCTTCCTGCGACGGTTCTACCAGGGCATGATCGACATGACGCAGGAGCTGAAGGCCGCGGGCGTGGACACCGGCTACGGCGACGCGGACATCGCCCGCTGGAAGGATTTCCTCGTCAACATGGCGGAGTACCCGATGAGCCACGCCTACGGCCGGAAGGTCTTCGCCTGGAGCGAGGCGACCCTGAACCCCTTCCTGACCGAGCAGGACTGGGTGCTCTATCCGGTCTTTCCGGGCGAGCAGGTGAGCCTGAGTTCCGACCCGAAGCTGCTGTCGGTGGCCCGCAACACGCTGATCGTCAAGCCGCAGTACTACGTCGAGTGGCTGAACAATCCGCCGCAGATCTTCTCCATGGCCGCCCGTCTTGCTCACCACCCGCCGGAGATCATCCGACGATGTCGCGGTTATTTCCGCAGCATCGGCGTCAACAACTTCCGCAGCGGCGGCGGCAACGTCGAGGGCGCCGGCGTCGCGGAAGGCATCAACGCCATGCTCCTGCAGAGCCAGGAGGGCTTCCTGCGTCTGTTCCCCTGCTGGCACTACCCGCAGGCCAAGTTCGTCACGATCCGTGCGAACGGTGCGTTCCTCGTCTCCGCGACGAAGAAGGACAACGTCTGCCAGCCGATCACCATCGTCAGCGAGAAGGGCAGGCCGTGCAGTCTGCTCAACCCGTGGCCCGGCCGGACCCTGGCCATCGACGACGGTCAGGGCAACAAGCCCGAAATCTCCGTCGAACAGCGACCCTACGGCCAGATCTGCACCTTCGCGACCGAGGCGGGCAAGACGTACACCGTCGCGCCGTCTGAAGGACTGCCCGGCCCGCAGCCCTATTGGAACGTGGCCCTGAACAAGCCGGTGACCGCGTCGAGCAACTTCAAGCCGGAGCAGGAACCCGGCAACTGGGACATCGCCAAGCTGACCGACGGGGTTCGCATTACCACGCGAAGCTACCATCGCGGCTGGACCAGCAACCTGTACGACGACGGAGCCCACACCGAATGGGTTCAGGTGGACCTCGGGCAGGCGGTGGACACCAAGACCATTCGCCTCTGGCCCCTCGATCATGGCGACGCCTGGCAGCACACGCACTGCTCCGAGCCGTTCGTCGAATCGAGCGAGATCGACCAGTCCTATGACGGTTTTCCGCTCGACTTCCGCATCCTGGTCTCCGTGGATGGGACCAACTGGGACGAGGTCGCCAAGAAGGAGCGTTTCCGCCGTCCGGCCACCGGTCCGGAGGACTCCGACCGCAAGCCCAAAGATGTCACGGGCCCCGAGGTCTTCGAGTTCGAGCAGAAGTCTGTCCGCTACGTGAAGATCGAAGGCACGCGGCTCCGCAAGACCCGCTTCTTCGGCAAGTACGCAATGCAGTTGTCCGAGATCGAGGTCGTTCTGGCGGGCACGACGCCGTAGGAGCCTTACCATGGAGGCACAGAGTACACAGAGAACCGAGAAGATGAGAGGGCGGGTAGTACGGCGTCCCTCCTCAAATGTTGGGCACGATTAGCGTAACGTGTCGCGGGCATCCTGCCCTCGACACAGACTTGGCCGATCCCCAGATTAACGTGAACGGCGCACTACGTTGTCATTGCACCGTCATTCAAGAATCACATCGAGTTCGGCTGCGGAGGCGAAGGGTTGGCCTCGGACCTCGCTCAGAGCGGTCAGACGGATGAATCGGGCTTCCACAGCGGCGTCAAGACGGATGGTTTTCAATGACCCGTCGTCGGGCCATTGACCTGCTGCGACGGGCGGGCCCCACTGGCGGCCGTCGCGGCTCAGGTGAAGCTCGAACCGTCCGATACGACCGTTGGTCATGTCCTGGCGAGGCAGGTATGTCACGCCTTGCACGCGAACAGGCTGCTTCAGATCCAGAATAAGATAGTGCGGCATCGGGATCGCCGGTTCCCAGTTCGTGTGCCAGATCGTCGTCGGATTGCCGTCGATGGCCAGATCGGGAGCATGGCTCGGATGCTGGCTGTCCGCGCTGACGGCGGCGCCGAGCTTCTGGAGCGGGCTGGGTTCTCTGAACAGATCGGCCACCTGCGCGATCGTCATGCTGAATTGCGGCAAGAAATCTCCGCCGGCCATGTAGGCCAGCAGACTGCGGCGCATCTGTCGGGCGACGGGACGCTTGTCCAGATCGTTCGTCAGGTCGCAACTACACGCCAGGAGCCTGCCCCCGCCCACGCGGGCCTCGAATACCACAGCGAGTTTCCTTGCGGTCACCCAGTCGTCGATGACCTGGACGATGGGCTTGATATCTCGATGCTCCGTGAGCAGGAACGGCGCCGCCCCGTGCATCAGTTCCCACCACTGCCAGTTCGAATGATCCTCCGTGGGAAACTGGCCCAGCGCGGGATGCGCCGGGTCGCACAGGACGCCCAACGTGTGCGGGGCCTGCCAGTTGGTCCAGACCGTGTTCCAGAAGATGCTCGAGAAGCCCATTTGGACGGGGTGTTTCTCGTCGTTCTTGATTGTCTGCGGCGGCGGAAGCAGCAGGACTTTGCCGCCTGCATCGAGGCGCCTGATCGCCTCATCGCTCAGTTCCGTCGCAATCAGAATATCCGAGGCGGGCTGGTCCGGTTCGTTCTTTGGGAAGACCCAGATGTCCCAGTCGTTCGCGGTATAGCTGCCGGAAAAAGGCGGATCGGGCCTGCTTTGAGAGGGAAAAACCTCGTTATTCGGTTTTTCCCTCTCAAACTCCGGTCGTGCGCCGAGGGCTTTGGCACTTCCATTCTTCAACGAAATCAAACTGCGAGATTTCGTTGAAGAATATAGGCCCGATCCGTCTTTTTCCGACCCGTCGCAGGTCAGCGTGACTTCCAGATTGAACTTGTCCGCTCGCCTGGCGACGTACAACTGGGTTCGCACCTCGCCCAAGGCGCTCAGTTGCCCGGTCTTGATGGTCTTGCGGGCGAAGCGGCCCTCTTCGACGATCTCGCCGGTCGAATCGCGGAGCGTCCAGGACGGTTCCGCGTTCTCCAGGTCCGCAGGGCCGAAGTGCGCGATGTCGATGCGGGTCTCGAGCAGGTCGCCCGACTCGAAGATCCGCCTTTGGAGCCGGGCGAGTGGGACGGTCGGTCCGCAGAAGCGATGGTACTGTTCCGGCGTGACATAGGGTTTCGAGTCCCAGAAGGGATCCAGGACCCCGACGAGGGCAGTGCCTTGGCCGGGGAAGTCGTGCAGATCCAGCAACTGGAAGCCGCCAAAGCCCGGCGTTCGCAGGGCCGACTCGATCTCCTCCTTGTAGAGAAGCGTCTGGAGCTTGCCCGAGGCCATCAGGAAGTCGCGGGCCTGGTGCAACATGCCGTTGCGTTCGAGCTGCTCGCGGAAGACCTCGAAATTCCGCGGCTTCAGGAGGCCGGTGTACTTGCTCATCTCGTCGAAGTTGGGAAAGACGCACCACTGCCCGATCTCATGGCTGATCACCGGGGCATCACTGTGCTGGCTTACGAACTCGCTGTAGTCGGTCATCGTCTCAGGCGGCTTGGCGTTGACCCGGCTGTTCACGCCCTGGCCCCACTGTTGAATGCGCGGGGCCGGCGTGCTGTGGTAATCGTTCTCCGCCAGCAGCGGCCAGCCCGCCGCGGAGGTGTAGAGCCGGCGCGGGTCCTTTCTCTTCCAGTGGGAGACGAAATCACCGAGGAAGCGGTTCTGGTTCGACCCGCCGGGTTCGTTGCCGTAGGCCATCATCGCGAACGAGGGGTGGTTGCCGTAGGCCTTGACCATGGCCTCGCTCTCCTGGTAGAGCCACTTGTCGAACGGGCCGCCGTCGCCGACGGTGGCCCAGGCGGAGCACTCGACGTGGTAATAGAAGCCCAGCTCGTCGGCCGCGATGAAGGCCGCTTCCGGCGGGCACCATGAATGGAACCGGATGTGATTCAGGCCGTGGGCTTTGCACACGCGGATGATTCGCTTCCAGGAGTCCACGTCGGTTGGCGGGTGACCGGTCAGCGGGAAGATGCAGCATTCGAGCGTGCCGCGGATGAACGTCGGTTTGCCGTTGATGGTGATCCGCGTGCCCTGCGTGCCCATCTGACGCATGCCGAACTGCACGATTGCCTGATCTGCATAGCCATCGCCCTGGAGGCTGACCGTCATTTGGTACGTGACCGGGTGGAACTCATCCCACAGTTCGCAGTCGTCGCCCATCTTGTACTTGCACATGGCTTCGCGGCCGGAGGCCGACCAGGATACGGGATAAGATGCGGCTTGGCCCTGCCCGGCGACCGCGACGGTCACCGTTCCGTCGCCCGGTTTCTGCGTCAGGTTCCGGATGCTGATCGCCACGGTGGCCGTCTTGTCCGCGGTGTTCGGATCGACGCGGACGTCGTCGATCCAGACCGGATCGGTCGCTCGTAGCTCGATCTTCCCGACGATGCCGTTCCAGTTGCCCTGGGTGTGATCGGACGCGCTGTGGGCGTCAACGCCGACCGGGACGATCGTGCGATTGTCCACGCGGATCGTCAGGCGATGCCGGCCGGGTTTCACGCCTGCGTCCAACTCGTACACGTGCGGCGTGCCCAGACTGTCATTCGAGCCGATGAGCTGCCCGTCGAGCCAGACGGTCGTCTTCCAGTGGCATCGCTCCAGGAACAGGAGGACGCGTTTGCCCTGCCAGTCCTGCGGAATCTCGATCCGGCGCTGGTACCAGGCGGCGCCTGCATAGTACCGGTCCGGCTGAAGCCAGAACGGCATCTTGAAATTCCCCGGCGTCTGGCACTGCTTGTAGTAGGGGTCCTTGAACCAGACCTGTTTGATGTTGCCGACCCAAGGCGTCTGCATCGAGGGCGGGTCCCCATACCCTTGGGCGGTCAGCACGCCGGGCAGCGAGATCTTCCCCGGCAGGTCCCGTTCGAACCACTTCTGGGTCTCGCCGCGATCTTGGCGATCCAGCTCGACCGACCACGTCCCTGCCAGGTCGATCCGATCGGCGCCCGTCGTCACAGAGATCAAAAGAGAAACCACCAGAGACGATGCCTGTATCGTGCGTTTCATCGTGTACGACTCCTTCCTGCGTTTGGAGCTCTGCCTTCGGGCGGGTCAAGACCGCGTGAACGCGGAACTCCGAGCGGGCCACTCGTCGTTTGTAGGGTGCGCATCACGCACCATCCCATCTCACGGCTTCGCGATCCTCACGCCGGCGGGTGCTTGAATGTCGCTGCGGATTGTGCCGTCGGCCTGTTTGTCGTGGCGGACCTTGATGACTCCCATCGGTGTGGGGAAGGTCCCCTCGACCCATGTGAGATCGCCCAGGTGCGGCTCGATCCGGACCACGCGACAGCCCGACTCGACCACCCCGACGCCCAGGACGTGCTCCGAGAGCCACGCGGTTGGGCCGGAGGCCCAGCCGTGACAGAGGCTGTGCCGGAAGCCCTTGTAGCAGTAGTTGCCGAAGTCGCCGTGGATGTCCTTTTTGCCCGCGGGGACCAACTCGTCGATCCTCCCGGCGTTCTGCGTCCAGTCGAGGTCGAAGTCCTCCCAAAACGTCGTCGCGCCCAGGTCCAGCATGGCCCCCCAGTACTGGCGGATGCAGTCCATCGCCCCCTGGTAATCGCCCGCCAGGGCCCGTGCCTGGAGCACATAGTACCCATAGAACGTAGACATCCGACGCGGTCCGTCCACCGCCATGACCTCGCGATTGAGTCTCGACGGGTCGTCCAGGCCCGCCAGGGCGATCAGTGCCGCCGCCTGCTTGCTGCCCGCTGGGTCAGGGACGTGCTTCTGGAGTTTCCCGATTGCGGCAACGCACTTGCCCTTCGTCGCAGGTTCGCCGATGACTTCGCACAACTCGGCTCCCGCTCGCAGCGTCATCACGAGCAGCGAGTGCAGACCCGCGTGAATGGCGGGATCGTTGCCGCTGCTGGGCCAGTCGAGAAACCGTCCGGGCGGCACGGTCTCGCGATGGTCCGGCCCGACCTGGCTGGCCAGCAGGTCCAGCAGGCTGGTGAGGTAGCTCCGCTGCTGCTGGAGATAGGCCTGGTCCCCGGTGTGGAGGTACCACGAGTGGTGGATCAGGACCCACCACATGGAGTACGAACTGATGCCGTTCATCCACCTGGGCAGGGGGGTCTCGTCGCGGATCAGGTCCAGGCTCTTGGGCACGACGTCGCTGGCGCCGAAGACCGCGCAGACGCTCATCGTCTCCGGGTGCATGTCGCCGATCCAGACGAGCCGGTCGCGCTTGATGCCGTCCCAGAGGTAGTCCTGCATGTTCAGATGGACGGTGTACGCGCCGGTCTCCCAGATCCGGTTGAGTCGCTCATCGCTGCAGCGAAACGAACCCAAATAGGGCAAGTCGCGATAGAGGAACACCGCGCGGACCATCTTGATCTGCGCGAAGGTGTCGTCGCCCTCCAAGTCGATTCGGACGAATCGAAAGCCCGTATTGCCGACCTCCGCGGTGCCCAGCCAGGGGACGAGGATGCTCTGGTCGCGGATGGCGTGGTCGTTCGTGGTGTTCTTCTCGCCGCCGAACTCGGCCATCGCCTCGCTGACGGACTCGCCGAACCGGACCCGCAGGCGGACGGGCTTGTTGTCCTTCGTGTGCCAGACCATGATCTGGACGCCGCCGTGCAGCTCCTTGCCGAAGTCCAGCAGGACGCCCGCCTGTGAGTCGGAAGAAGCCAGATCCGTTCGGAGTTCCGCGTTTACGCGGTCTTGACCCGCCTGAAGGCGGAACTCCGAACCTTGCGCGTCGAGAGTCGGGCCCGAGCCGGCTTTTTCCGACTCGCCCGCCTTCTCGTTTCTACTGTTTCGCAGCACGCAAGGATTCGAGGCGTCGAGCGTTACCTGTCCGCTGCGATGGACGAGCAGGGCCTCGGGTTTCTCCACGGTCTTGTCGCCGCTGTGCCACACGACGCGGGCGGGCATCACGTACCGCCGGACCCGAGGGTCCACATCCGTGCGGGCAGCCATCTGTGAATCGTTCACCGGCGCAGGCAGAATCCCCTGTCCTCGCGTTTGTGCCGACAGCGTCCCAGAATTGCACCAAACCGACAGCAGCCCGACGGCTGCCACGACCCATACCTTCGATTTCATAGCATTCTCCATCGTGTGATGAGGGTTCTTCTGGGGACGGATTATAACGCGGATCCCGACGGGAACAAAGCCTCTGCGCAGAACGCGGGACCTGCGTCGCGTGGACGCAGGCCCCGTTCAACATGCCTGTCGTGATGAACTCCGGCCCCTTGGGCCGAGGTTGAACCTCAGAACGGCTTGGCCATCGGCGCGGTTCGACCTGCACGACCGAGGACTTCTCCTTCGGACAGGGCCCGGTCGTAGATGCGGACGTCGTCGATCAGACCGATGTACAGCTTATAGAGGGTGCTGTCGGCGTGATTCGTGATCGCGCCGATATACGCATTGTGCTGGGACGTGCCGGAGAGGTTGTAGGCGGCCGCTACGGAGGCAGAACCCTGCAATTGCCCGTCGATGTAGATCTCGAGGAGCGTGCCCTTACGTTGTCCGACGACCGAGTGCCACTCGTTGTTGTTCGTCGCGCTGGTCGCGTTCACCACGACCTTGGTCACGTCGTCGTCCGTGACCAGCGAGACGACGCCCTCGGTGGTCTCGCTCATGATCAGGCAATAGCGATGGCCGCCGGTGTTGTCCCCGCCCTTGGCGAAGATCGTCCCCTTGTTCTCGTCGCCCGTGCCGGTCACGTTGGTCTTGAACCAGGCGGTGACGGACCAATCCGCAGTGCCGAAGTCGAGCGACGGGGGATTGCCCAGGTCCACATAGCCGGCATCGTTGAGCTGCACCGCCTTTCCCTGGCCGAGCTTGCCGGGACTGACGAACAGCCCGTCCTTGACGGTTCCGTTGAGCCCGCGGCCGGAGCTGTCGTTCGCGTTGCCCTCGAAGTCGTACTGGGCCAGCAGGCCGGCGGCGCCGGGCTCCGTCGGCGTGATGAACTCGGGCGTTTTGCCGTACAGGCGGATGTCGTCGACGTAGAAGATGCCCGACGTTCCCGCACCCTCGACGCCAATCGTCAGTTTCGTCACCTTCTTGAGGTTCGTGCTGACGGTGGACAGGTCGATATTCCAGGGCAGCCACGCGGTCGCGGCGATGTCGGTCGCCTCGCCGTAGTACACTACCTTCTTGTCGTTGATCTTCAGGTACCATGTGCCCGTGTTGCCGGAGGCGCCGCGGATGTAGAGGGAGAGGCTTCGGATGCCGTTGGCGGTCCAGTCCCGCGCGGTGTCGAACGTCCTGGTGACCTCCGAGAAGGAATACGTGCTCGTGTTGTCGTAGGTCACCGGCATGGACTGCGAGCCGGTATGGACGATGGTCCGCTCGCCGAACGTTCCGCCGAGGGAATCCATGTACCCGGCCATCGAGCCGCTGCTCTTGTCGGCCACGCCGTCGACCCAGGTGTCGAAGATGCAGTCGTCGCTGTCGTTGTAGTTCTCGAAGTCGTCCACGACCGCATACGGACGCGTGGTGAAGCTCCAGACGGGACCTTCGTAGAGGCCGGGGTCCATGGCGTTGTTGACCTCGTCCACCCGCCAGTAGTAGGTGGTTCCATACGTCATGGACGGCGGATCGTAGCTGTGATCGTCGACCATTTGGCCGTCCAGTGCGCCGAGGGCGACCGCGTTCGCGTCCGTACTGAAGAAGAGCATGTGGGATGCGGCCTCGCGCCCGGGCCGCCAACTCAGGACGGCGTTCAGTTCGACATCCGTCGCGCCGTCCTGGGGCTTCGGCGCGCGAGCCACGAGCGGAATATAGAAGAATCGCACCTCGCTCAAGCCGCAGCGAGTTCCGCCGCCCCACGTGGTGTTCACGGTCAATCGGACGTACTTCGCCAGCACGCCGCCGAGAGAGACGGTCGTGTTGTGAACGTACCCGGACTGGCCCATCGCCGGGGCGAATTCCGGGACGTCCGGCACGGGCGTCCAGGTGTTCGCGTCCACCGAGCACTCGATGGTGACATCCTTGAGGCCGAAACCGGCGAAGGACTCCACCACTTCCTGGTTGGAGTTCCAAACCCACAGCTCGTGCAGTTTGTAGGCCTTGTCAAACTCGTACTGGATCCAGCCAGGCTGTGTTTCGCCGCTGAGCCACATCGTGAGAGCCTGTGCGGAGTGCCGATCTTCGTCGTCCAGACCCGAGCGGTTGACGGTGTTCTCGGGTCCCATGGTCGGCTGGCTGCTGGAGGCGGTGGCCTTCACGCTCTCGATGGGATAGCCGTATGGCTCGACCGTGAACGACCAGACGTCGCCTTTGAAGATCTCCGACCCCGGCGCGGCGCTGACCTCATCGATTCGCCAGTAGTAGGTCTGGCCGTAGGCGAGCGCGCCTGCGGGATCATAGGTGCTGGCGTCCTGATCCTGGCTGACGAGCACGCCCATCGGATTGGCCCTGCTGGCCGTGTTCACGTCCTCCAGACTCGTCCCCAGATACACGTCGTGCGTCTGGGCCGATTCGCCTGGCGACCAGGAGAGCATCTCGCGGAAGAGGACTTCCGTGCTCTTGTTGGCGGGGCTCGGATCGGCGGCCTGTTCCGGATTCCTGGCCGGCTTCGGTGCGTGCAGGCCGGCCTTGTAGCCGAAGAAGTCGATATCCTGGGACCCGTAGATGTTGGTGCGACCGAGGCTCATCACAAGATAGCCGCTCCAGCCGCCGCCTGTATCCTCATGCTTGGTGCCTGCGGTGACGTGGAACGTCTGCGGGGCTTCGATATCCCCGTCCATCCAGATGGTCACCTTGTGGGTTCCGCCGCCGGACGTATCGCCCACGATCTGAATCCAGAACTCGTGCCACGTGGTCGGATCGAATCCCGTGAGGGTGTTCTCGGTGCCGCCGCTGTCGTAGGAATCGACATTGGCGCTCGCGGCGGTGCCGGCTCGTTTGTTCATGGTCAGGCCGCCGCCGGTGATGTCCCCCTCGTCGGAGTCCATCGCCAGGGAGAAACAAACGATGCCCAGCCCGGTCGTTCCCTGTTTGATGCCAAAGACGCCGTAGCCGTCGTCGTGGATGTTGTAGCCGCTGGTGATCCAGGACTGCGGGCCGGCGGCGCCGTCGGGATAGATGGGGTCCAGGGGAGCGGTGGTGGGGATGCGGGCGCGGAAGCTGAGCGTGACGCCGTCATTGAGAAGGGAGGCCGCGTTGGACACCTCCGTCGTGATGTTGTGGGCGAACGTGATCTTGCGGTTGCTCGGATCGCCCCAGCCGGTGTCTCGGGGATCTCCGCAGTCCTGAATACGAAGGAAGGCTGTGTCGCCTTCTGTGAAGATGCCGGCTCCGCCCGGCGCCGGCGCCACTCCAGCGGCGCCCGCCTGCCCGGGCGCAGAGCCATCCCAGGCATCGGAGCCGCCCGATCCGGCGTCATAGTGATGCCACGTTCCGTCCAGACACGCGTTGTAGGCCGTGGCGCACTGATCGCCGGCGTAGAGGTAAGTCCATCCGCCCGCAGGGTCCAGATAGCTGATGCCGGCCTGGGCCGTTCCCATGACCAGCACTACGAATCCTGCACACGACAATCCGAGAACAAGTCTCTTGCTCATGACGATCCTCCTATACGTAGAAAACGATATCACCGGACTCAGACCAATGAGACAAACAATCGGTGTGTACCTGCAATCGGAAAGAGCAAGCGGTGGCTCCGTGAATCAGCTCGCGGAGCGACTGCCATGGCGTTGGCTTACGTGGATGCCGGGCACCCGTTTTCTTCTTCTGGAAGCAGAACTCCTCCTACGGCATCGGATGGCCGAAGCCGATGTCATCGATGTACACGATGCCGGCGCCGCCCGGGGCGGAACTGGCCGGGTCGCCCGCGCCGATGTACAGTTTCTTGACCTTGGCCACGTTCACACCGCCTGCGGTGAACTGCGATAGCGGAATCTGCCACTCCTGCCAGCTCGTCAGAAGCGTTGCCGAGGGATCGTCGTGGAAGACGGTCTTCTTCTTGCCGGCGGCGTCCTGAACCGCAACGTACAGCGGAGCCGCATCGTTCACGGGCTGCGAAAGGCCGATCTCCTGGACCTGCCAGGCGCCGGTGACTGTTCCGGTCGTAGCGATGCCGGAGAACTCGGCGGTCGTGAGGGCGGTCGTGGTATGGCTGGTCACCGCCAGACCGATGTAGACCGTCGGGCTCAGCGACATGTCGCGGAACGTCGGCTCGGTGGGATTGGCTGTCTCGATCATCGGCTCCCAGGCGGTCCCATTGCTCGAGTGCTCGACCTTGATCGTGGCGCCGGTCCGGGTCAGACGCAGCCAATGAGGCAGCGTGATGGCGCCGGGGTCGCTGCGGGTGCTGTCGCACGTGCCCGCGGCGAGCAGTCGCCACTGCCATCCGGCGCGACCGTCCGGGGTGACGTAGGCCATGGCGTTCTTGGCGCCTGGATCGAGACTGTCTCGAATCATCAGGCCCGCTTTGGCCCAGACGTCGCTGTTGCCGAGACTGTCGATCCTGGCCACGATCGAGCCGTCGCCGCTGAGGCTCTTGAAGGCGAAGCGGAACTGGTCGGCGACGTCCCAAATGTCCGCACCGCCGCCGCTCATGGTGATGCTGTCGGGCGCGGGCTGGAGGAAGCCGACCGCGTTGCCGCGGAAGTACAACGTCAGGGTGTCGGCCCCGTTGGCCGTCCAGTCCTGCTGCGTGTCCCAGGCTCGTTCGGCCTGGCTGTAGCGGTATGTGCCTGTGTTGTCATAGCTGATGGGCATCGATTGCTTGCCCCCATGGATGATCGTCCGTTCGCCAAACGTCCCTTCAATGGCGTCCATGTAGCCGACCATTGAGCCGCTCAGTTTGTCGATCAGGCCGTCCATCCAGGTGTCGTAGATACAATTGTCCGTGTCGTTGTAGCTCTCGAAGTCGTCGATGACCTCGTACTGCTTCGTGGAGAAAGTCCATACGTCCGACGTCCAGGCGCTGGGCGTCTCGGCCTCGTTGACCTCGACCACCTTCCAGTAATAGGTCGTGCCCAGATCGAGAGGACCGGGATCGAAGCTGCTGACGGAAACGGTCTCGGCCGGAACCGTGCCGTCTGCAACGGTCTGCTGGTCCGTGCCGAAATAGACTGTGTGCGACCCGGCCTCCCGACCGGCTCGCCAACTCAGGATTGTGTCCACCGCCAGGTCCGCGGCGCCGTCGGCCGGCCGCGGCTCACGCGGGCTCACCGGCAGGTAGTAGAACCGCACCTCGCTGAGACCGTACTGGGGTCTCGTGCCGCTCCAGTTGCTCAACGCGGTCAGGCGGATGTATCGGGCTATGATCCCCCCGAGATCGACCGTCGTGTTGTGGGCGTAGTTCTCGGCGCCGGGACCTGCGGCGAACTCCGTGCTGTCGCTCAGCACCGACCAGCTCTCGCCGTCGAGGGAGTATTCGATCCGCACGTCCTTGAAGCCGAAGCCGATCAGGTCGGAGAACAAGACGTTGTGGTTCCAAACCCACATCTCATAGAGTTTGCAGACCCCGCCGAATTCATACTGAATCCAAGCGGGTCCCGTCGCGGTCTTGCTGCTGAGCCACATCGCGGCGTTGTTGGTTGAGTGCCCGTCGCCATCCATGCCGGAGGTGTTGATCGTGTTCTGGGGTGCGACGCCCTCGTCGGAACTGGAGGCCGTCGCGGTGATGCCTGTGAGTGGATACGCGTAGGGCTCCGTGGTGAAGCTCCAGATGTTGCCTTTGACGACGGACGTGCTCGTCGCGCCGATTTCATCGACTCGCCAGTAGTAGGTCGTGTCGAATTCCAGGCGAGCGGCGGGCTCATACTCGCTCGCATCTTGGCCCTGGCTGACCAGCACGTTTCGCGGATCGGTCCGACCGGCGCCGGATACGTCGGCCAGGACCGTTCCGAAGTACACGTCGTGCAGCGTGCTGGACGGTCCGGGCGTCCACGCCAGCGAGGTTTCCCGAATGACGTCGTCGGCGCCGTCCGCGGGGACCGGGCTGGTCGCATAGTCGGGAATGCCGCGAGAGCTTTCCGCCGGACCGTGGCCCGTCGGGGTGTAGTCGGTGTTGGTCGTCACGACGATCTTGTCGAACACCATGCCGTCCTCTCGCATGTAGATGTTCACCGTGTGGACCCCGACCTCCTCGACCTCGAACGTGGCCGAGGGGCCGTCCATCGTGGTCTTGGACCAGTTGTAGGCCACCTGCCAGCCGGACATGTTGTCGCACGTAGCGATTTCCTTGCCATCCAGACCCGCGTGGGCGGAGTCCCCGTTGCCGTCGATGCCAAAACCGAGGATCCAGACATAGTGGGTGCCGGTCTTCACGAAGTTGACCTGGAAATCCAGGTGCGGACTGTTCGTGGCGTAGCCGGTCTTCACCGTCTTGCCGCCGGCGGCTGTGGCCGGGAGGACCTGCATGGCCTGGCCGCCGCTGAATCCCTCGGGCGCCGTGAATCCGGCCGCCGTTGTCACCACCGACCAGGTGTTGGTGCTGGTCTCCACCTTGTTGTCGTAGTGCTCCGCCTCCATGGACACGATCCCGTCGGCGCCGCCGTCCTGCTGGAAGGGTTCAGCCGCGATGGCGGAGACGGTCAGCCCGAATGAGACCAGACAGGTGATTTGCCACAGTGTCCTGCGCATGACGTTTCTCCTCTGTATACCGAATGATCCAAATGTCTATTTCGTGCATCCGGTTATGGAAGCAGTTGAATGTCGTCGACAAACAACGTGCCGGAAATCCCTGCGTTCTCGATACCGATGCACAGAGTCTTGACTTTCTTGAGGTTCACGCCCAACGACGACAGATCGACGGTCCAGGGCAGCCACTGACCGCTCTTTAGATCGTCCATCGGGCCTGCGTAGTTCACTTTGGTTCCATTGATCTTCAGATACATCTGGCCGACCGTGTTCTCGGCAGGCCCATAGAAGTACAGGGAAAGGGTGGTCACTCCGTGGTCGGTCCAATCCTGTGCGTCTTCGAACGTCTGCACGACCTCGGAGTAGGCGGCCGTGCTGTTGTCATAGATCAGGGGCATGGACTGTCTGCCCCCATGGACGGTGTTCCGCTCGGCAAAGGGCGCATCGGTGTAGCCCGCCTGGGAGCCGTTCTCGTCGATGCCCCAGCCGTCGATCCAGAACTCATAGATCCAACTGCCTTCGTTGTCCGTGTAGCTCTCGAAGTCGTCCACGACGATGTGCTCGCTCGTAGAGAAGCTCCAGAGCGTCCCCTCCCAGAGGCTGGGGGTGGCGGCCTCGTTCACCTCATCCACCCTCCAGTAGTAGGTCTCCGACAGCAGCAGAGAGCCGGGATCGTAACTGGCGTCGGTGGTTGTCTGGACGGTTGCGGCGCCGTCGGCGACGGCCTGCTGGTCCGTGCTGAAGAAGACCTTGTGGGAGACCGCCTCCCGGCCGGGCCGCCATCGCAGCGACGCATCCGGACTCACGTCCGCCTGCGCGAGGCTCGGCGCCGGGTGGCTCGCGTGGGTCGGCGTGTAGAAGAACCGCACCTCGCTCAGGCCGCACTGCGTGGACGCGTCGCCCCAGTTGTCCTGGCAGGTGAGCCGGACGTACTTCGCAGCGACGCCTTCGCAGTCCACCATCGTGTCGTGCTCGTAGCTCGTCTCTCCCTGGCCTGCGGCGAACTGCGTCTCGCACAAGACGGTCCAGTCCGTGCCGTTCAGCGAGTGCTCGACCGTGACATCCTTCATGCCCAGGCCGAGAACGGACTCGAACGTCACGTTGTAGTTCCAGACCCACATCTCCTCGATCCGGTAGGTCTTGTCGAACTCGAACTGTATCCACACCGGCAGCGGGTCGGTCTTGCTGGTGAGCCACATCGTGGTCTCGTCGGTCCCGTGGTACAGGTCGTCGGTCAATCCCGAGCCGTTGACGGCGTTCTGGGGTCCGTACCCGGTATTGAAACTGGAGGCGGTGGCGGTGATATTCTGCATCACGTAAACAACCGGCTCGGTGGTAAACGACCAGACGGGACCCCGATAGACCGTCCCATCGACTGCGTTCACTCCGTCGACTCGCCAGTAATACGTCTGCCCGAACGCGAAATCGCCGTCCGGATCGAAGCTGTCGGCGTCCTGCTCGGCGCCGACCAGCACGTCGAGCGGGTTGTCCGCGGTGGCGGCGTTCACGTCGGCGAAAGACGTTCCCAGGTACACGTTCTGCGTGGAGGCATACGTCCCCGGCGTCCAGCTCAGGACTTCGGCACGATAGACGTCGGCGGCTTTGTCCTCCGGGTTGGGATCGCGAGCGGCCACGGCCTGTCCTCCGACCTCGCCCTGGAGGCGGGTGCCGCCGGGACCTGCCGTGTACTCCATGGTTCGGACGATGGCGTTGGCGCTGCCCTCCGGCGCGAACAGGAAGGCGACAAACCCGTTCGTATCGCTGTTGAGGAACTCGGCCAGCGCCTCGCTGGTGTCCGTTGAGGCCCGGGTCCCCCGCGACGGCGCGTCGAACGTCAACAAGATGCCGGTCAGGTCCGCCATGTCGAGCGCGACATCGGAATCCGACGCGGGCACCGGATTGTTCTGGACGCCGGGGGCGTTGTTCCATGTGATCCCCGTGGCGACGAGGTGCTCGACGGACTCCAGGACGCCGTAGACGTTCACGGTGCCCGGATCGTGTCCGAAGTTGCTGAGGCTGACGTTGGAGAAGATCTGCCCCGGGCCGCGGATGCCGGAGATGTCGTACGTTGCGAAGGACACGCGCCGTCTCGTCGAGATGTTGCGGATCCCCATTCCCGTTCCGGTCTCGCTGGAACTGCCAGGGCCCATGGACCCGTCGTTGCCGATCTCGACGTCAAACGTGGGCATCAGATCGAAGGGCGTCGTGGCGCGAAGGGGCCCGACGCAGCCCAACAACAGAATGATCGCACCCAGGGTGATGAACTGCCTCGACATGCTGCCAATCCTCCTTCCTTATGTGTGGTCTCTATGCTGCTGCACTGGCGCCATAGCGGCACACAAAATGCGACGTGCTCCAACCTCCTATTATACCATGCAGGTCAACGAAACCATCGAAAAATATCATGGTCTCCCGTCGGTGAACAAGGCCCCTACGCTTCGACGCTGCCGCCGTACTCATAGGCCGCATCGAACAATGCGACGATGTTCTCCGGCGGGACATCCGCCTGGATGTTGTGGATGCCGTTGAAGACGTAGCCGCCGCCGGGCTGGAAGACCTCCAGGTTCCGACGGACCTGCTCGCGGACCTGTCCGGGCGTGCCGAAGGGCAGGACGTGCTGGGCGTCGCAGCCGCCGCCCCAGAAGACGATGTCGCGACCGTACTGTTGCTTGAGCCGGGCGGGGTCCATGCCGGCGGCACTGGTCTGCACCGGGTTGAGGATATCCACGCCGTTGTCCAGCAGGTCGGGGATGTACTCGACGCAGTTGCCGCAGGTGTGATACCAGACCTTTGCGCCGGTCAATGACTTGATGTGCTGCACGAGCTGTTTCTGACGGGGTTTCACCACTTTGCGATAGAACACCGGTGAGAACAGCGGCCCATGTTGGCCCGTGAGGTCGTCGCCGATCATGACCACGTCGATGAGATCGCCGATTTCCCGGAGGAATCCGGTCATGTAGTCCATCCAGAACGCCAGGGTGCGGTCCAGCAGGGCGGCGCAGAAGTCGGGATTCTCCACCATGTCCATGAACCACCGCTCCAGGCCTCGCAGGTACCAGCAGTACTCGTAGACGACGCCCGCGATCCCGGTGGCCAGCGCGTAGGGGGTCTCCCTGCGGAGCGTCAGGGTCTGGTCGCGGACGCCGGTGAAGCGGCTGGGGTCTGAGCCATCCGGCCAAGGGTAGTCCGCCAGGTCCGCAACCGAGGCGGCTGCGAGCGGATGGTGCGAGATGTCCATGTACAGAACCGAAGAGGGAGGTTCTTCCCTCCCAAAGTAGGCCCGATTCGCCTCTTTCTGCGGGTCGGGCATGGACCAGACGACGCCGAACTCGTCCTTGAGGTCATGCCACAACCGGCCGTTGCGGCGGTTCCGGCGGATCGTGCCGTCGAAGCCTTCCGGCCCGTGCGCCAGGACGTAACGCGTGTCCACATGGAATCGTTCCAGCACTGCCTCGCTCGGCTTGGCCAACTGCTGAACCGGGTCCAGGATGGAGATCTCCTCTCGCAGTCCCAGGTGCTTGACCAGGGCTTCGTAGGCCCGCCTGTGAATCCCCGTTTGGAACCCGCCGAAATCGATGGGGACCCGGTCGGGCGTCTGGTGGTTCAATGCCTTCTGCACACGTTCCCGTGAGGTCATGGCGTTCTCCGATCCGAGTCGTGAGTCCAGGCTGAGGTCGGGCATCCCTCGCCCACATAGACAGGCGACGATGCGCCGCGCAGATCGTTTCCCTGCACGAGGATGTCCCGGCATTTCTCCCCGCGCAGACCGAGGAACACGCCGGTCCCCGTTCTCGCCCGGCAGCCGTGTACGTAGGCGTCCGCGACGTTCTTCAGATCGATCACGGCACTGTCCTCGTGCGGCGTCAGTGTCTGGAAGCCTTCGATTTCCAGACCATGGAGATTCTCGCCCAGCAGGGCGGGCCCTTTCTTCGTGCTGATCCGAACGTTCCGGAAGGCGACGGCCTTGGCATTGCTGCACGAGAACCCTTTCTCCGCGTCGATGGCGATATTGCTGAAGGTGACGTTGCCCACCGGCATTTCCGCCAGGCCCAGGATGAAACCCGCCGCGGGTGAGTCCGTGACCGTGATGTCGCTGAAGTGCAGGTTCTGCAGGACCGGCGTCCGCTCCGAGACGGGCTCGTCCGGCATCTTCGCGTAGAACATGTTCAAATCGAAGGGCGCCCTCGTGATCCGGGTCATCACGACGTTGCTCACGCGGATGTCTTCGATCACCCCGCCGCGGCCGCGCGTCGTTTTGATGCGGATGCCCCGCTCGGTCCCGTCGAATATGCAGTTGCTGATCGCGATGCGTCGGACCCCGCCGGACATCTCGCTGCCGATGACGACCCCGCCGTGCCCGTCCAGCATGGTGCAGTTCGTCACGGTGATGTTCTCGCAGGGCCGGCCCACCCGCCGTCCGTCTTCATCCCGGCCCGATTTGATCGTGATGCAATCGTCGCCCACGCTGATGTGACAATCGGAAATGTGCACATTCCGACAGGAATCCGGATTGATCCCGTCCGTGTTGGGAGAGTCGTCGGGGTTCTTGATTGAGATGCCCGTCACGGTCACGTTCTCGCAGTACACCGGGTTGATCGTCCAGAAGGGCGGGTCCTTCAGCGAGATGCCTTCGATCCGCACGTTGCGGCATTCGAAGGGCTGGATCATCGGCGGGCGCAGGAAGTCGCCCATCGGCTCCCATCGCTCTTTGAGGTAGGATGCCGCGTTCTTCTCCACGAAGAGCTTCGACCACTTCGACGGCTCCGCGATCTTCTTGTTCTGCTGGAACTGGGTCCGGAGCTTGCGGTGGAAATCCCACCAGGCCTTTCCCTGCCCGTCGATCAGGCCGCGACCGACAATCGCGATGTTCTCGGCCCGGTAGGCGTAGATCGGCGGCGAGAAGTTGAAGCACTCCGTCCCTTCCCAGCGGGACGGGACCATCGGCAGGTAGTCGTCGAAGTCCTGGCTGAACGCCAGCACCGCGCCGGCGTCGAGATAGAGCGTGACATGGCTTTGGATGTGGATGGACCCGCTGACGTACCGACCCGCGGAGAAGTAGACGGTCCCGCCGCCGGCGTTGACGGCCGCCTGGATTGCCTTGCGGATCGCGTCGGTGTCCTTGACGTCGTCGTTGGGCAGCGCGCCGTAATCGCGAATGTCATAGAAGGGCGATGGGCCGGACGCCCCTGCGGGGTTGGCAGAAGCCGTGAGGATTGCCAAGATCAGAAGCCACGACAGATTCCAGCGAGCCGCATTCATGCCTCTTCTCCTTTCGACAGGTCTGTGTTGTCGATCCGAACCTGCGTGTTGCGTGAGAAATCACAACAGGGCAGAGTATACACTGTCGGCGGGCAGGTTTTCAACGCCTGTCGCAAAACGATGGCGGGCGCCTGTCAGTCCCGGCGATCCAGCGGTTTCGACGTGGCCAGGGCGATGACTCGCCCGCGATTGCCCACGGCACAGTAGAAGTGATAGACGGTGCCTTCGTGCTGGATCACCCACGGCTTGTGGGCGTAGGTCTCGTCCCAGGGCTCCGAGGGCTCGATCAGGTGCGGACCATCCCACTTGGTCCAGTGTGCCAAGTCATAGGAGCACGCGAAGGTGTCGAAGGCCTTCGGCTTCCAGAAGGCGCCGAAGTAGTGCATCACCCACAGGTCGCCCATCCGCACGATTTGCGGATCGCCCGAGATGCCGTTGCCGTTGTCGATGACCGGGTCGGCGCCGAAACGCAGCCAGTGCCGCAGGTCCTTCGAGACGGCCATCCCGATGCACTCGCGCTGGGGTTGCTTGCCATTGTAGAACATGACGAAGGGATAGCCGAGCGTCCGGGCCTGGTCGTGGAGGATATTGCTCTTGTAGAGCGTGATCCTCTCGAACGGGCGCACGTCCGGCTGCGCGGGCGACAGGACGGGCTCGTCCAGGCGGTTCCACTCCGCCGGCTTCGCTGGGTCGTCCGTCCAGGCGAGGCCGATCGAGAGCGGATCGGTCTCGTAGCCTTCCAAGGCACCGCCGACATACGAGAGCCAGTACTTCCCGTCGTGCGTGCCCAGTCTGTAGGAGCCGCCCCAGACGTGGTCCTGCAGGGCGACGAAACCCGCGGCCTGTCGTGCGTCCCATGCCCCGTCGCGGAAGGGCAGGATCTTGCCCAACGGTTTCCAGTGGAGCAGGTCCTCGCTCTCGGCCAGCAGCGTCTCGTAGCCTGTCCCGTCGAATTGGATGTACATCATGTGCCAGCGACTTCCGTGTCGAAAGACGCTGGGGCAATCGACCATCACCCCGTTTTCGCCGGAGAGGATTACGCCGTACTTGTGCGGGGTCTTCACCTGCTCGTACACCCGCTCCATCACGTCGCGAGGCACTGCCTTGCCGCCTGGTGGCGACGCGACAATCTGACGGACAGACCCTCCCTCCGGTCCCTCGGATGGGACCGCAGCGACACAAGCGATCGCGGATACGGTGACGAGAAAAACAGCGGTCGCAATAGCCTTCTTGCCGTCAGATGAAGCCATCGTCCACACCTGCAGCCACCTCAGCGAACGGGGAATCGCACCAGCGTGATGCTCAACGGGGCCACCTTCATCGGGCTATCCCACTGCACTGGCACTTCGATGATCTGGAGTCGCTCGTTCTCCGCGTCGTTGTGCAGCTTGGGGTCGTCTCCCTGGATGCGCCAGCCTGTTCCCTTGGCGCCGAGTGTGATCCCGTCGAGTTTCAGCTCGATGGCCTTGGCCTCGGTGTTCGGATTCACGACGCCGATGGTGACGGCCTTGCGGTCGGCGGTCCAGGCGGCGGCCACGTCGAGCGCCGAGGCCGTGTGGTCGCCTGTGACCTTGATGGGGATCGAGCCGTACTCATGGCGATACAGCATCAGCGGCAGGGCGGTGGCGTCGAAGAACGCCGCGGTCTTCGTCGTCTTGATGCAGCCGATGACGTTCACCGTCTGGGCGTAGTGGGCCATCTGGATAATGTCGCTGTTGCGGTAGTACTCGTGCAGTCCGACGGCTACGCCCAGGGCGTCCGCGAGGTCGTACTGGCAGCCGAGTTCGCCGTACACGTACGGCTGATGCCAGTAGTTCCACTCGTCCATCGCGATGGGCACGGGCCGGGTGTCGAGCAGGCCCAGCTCCTTCTGGAGCTTGCGATGCCCCTCGGCCTTCTGGATGATCGACTGTTTCAGCAGGCCGACGTGTCCGACGATGTCGGGATTCTCCGGCGCCCAGGGCGTCCGCCCGCGATAGAAGTGCTCCGAGATGTAGTTCATGTACGCGGCGCACTCCGCCAGCATGCCCTCGGTCCAGCCGACCTTCTGTTCCGGGTCGTTGCGGCGATTGAATTCCCCGAGGCTGCCCACCCCGATCAGTTGCAGGGACGGGTCCACCTTCCACATCGCCTGGGCCACGCGGGTGTGCTTCTGCACGTAATGGCTCAACTGCATGAAGCCCAACTGCCAGGGTCCGAACATCTCGTTGCCGACGCACCAGTACTTGACGCCGTAGGGCTTCTTGTGGCCGTTCTTCGCCCGCCAGCTCCCGCCAATGGTGTCGGTCCCGCGGTTACAGTACTCGACCTCCTGGGCTGCGGAGTAGTCGTCGCCGAAACCCGTGTTGGCCGCAATCACCGGCTCGGCCCCCACCTCGCGACAGAAATCGATGAACTCGTCGAGTCCGAAGTCGTTGTGCTCGACGCCGGTCCAGGCGGGGTTCTTGCGAGGGGGACGCCGGTCCCGGTCGCCGATCCCGTCTCGCCAGTCGTACCCGCTGACGAAGTTGCCGCCGGGCCAGCGGTACATCGTTGCGCCGAGCTGCTGGAGCAGGTCCAGCGTGTCGGCTCGCATCCCGCGGACGTTGTCGGCGGGCATGAGCGACACGGTGCCGACCAGGACGTCGCCGCCGAGGGCGCGGATTTCGAGCATGGCCTTGTCCACGCTGGCGCCGGCCGTGAACTTCAGCGGATATCTCTGGTAGTTGTTCTTGACCTTCTTGATGGCGATCGTCTGCCGGGCATTCTCGCTGTTGCCCCATGCCAGCGAGACGTTCACCGACGCTGCGGACTTGGGGGCCGCCAGCCAGATGTAGCCGATGTAGTCCTTGCCTGCGATCAAAGCCAGGTCCCGCTGGCGGATGCCCGCGCCGGCTTTGATCTGAGGCGTATGTTCTCCGACGAAGGCGTCTTTCTCGACCATGCTCACGGCGTCGGCCGAGCCGATGATCTGCCAGGGCGACGCGCCCACCACGGGAAACGGCGAATCCTCCAATGAACGATAGGGCCGGTATTCCGCGGTGATGGGGAAATAGAACTTGCGATCTTCGAGCATCTCGGCCCAGATGCCGCCGTAAATGCAGCGACCCAGGTGCTCAATGAACTGTCCATAGATGAACGGGCTGATCGGCTGGCCCAGGCGGTCGCCGTGGAGCGTCACCACGGGCGCCGGACTTGCCGGAGCGGGCGCCGCATGGGCGGTTGGGCGCCAGGCCGCCAGAAGGACTGCCACCGGCAGGGAGAAAACGATCCAACGCAGAACAACGTCTTGTGGCCTTCGGCTCATAAGAAACCTCCCGTTTCTCGAATCTGTCACCGCCCAACCGTGGGATCGAACCGTTCATTCGTCGTCGTCGGCTCACCCGATGCACGACACACGAAATGGATGGTAAATCGGCGGGAGCAGCCCGTCAATCGGCTGACGCTTTATTCCCCGCCCGACGCCAGATCGCGACGGACCGGGGGCAAAACGAAAAGGGCCCGCTCCATGTGGAAACGGGCCCTTGTGTGCGTCTGCGCCGAGGCTCACTGAGCCGGCTTGCCGCGTGCGAGATCGTCGAAGTACACTGTGCCGGTCCTGCCTGCGGTCGGGCTGGTCCGGTTGCCCACGCCGAGCGTGATCGACTTGATCGCGGTGGCCTTCACGCCCGCCGAGGTGATGTCGCTCAGCGGGATCAGCCACTGCTGCCAGTCGAATCGTGCGGTCGCCACCGTGTCCGGGTTCAGCAGCGTCACGGTCCTGGAATTGTCCTTGACCGTCAGGTAGATCGGCTCGGCCGAATTGCCCGTCGGCTGCGTGACGCCGATGTCCACGACCTGCCAACTGCCGGTGACGTTGCCGGTGGTTGTGATGTTGGAGAACGACGCATGGGTCTGGATGCTGGCGTCATGGCTGGTGAGCGCCAGGCCGATGAGGACCGGATCGGTCATAGTGACCGTCTGGGCTGTCCCCAGACGCGTCCAGGCGGCGCCGTCCGGGGAGAGGTAGGCGGAGAAGCTGTTGCCGGTCCGCTCCAGCTTGATCCAGTACGGGGACGCGACCGCCGCCGCAGCGGTGGCATTCGACGAGGTGCCGGCCGCGGTCGGCCGCCACTGGAAGGCGGCGCCGTTGCCGCTGAGGAAGGTCTTGGCCATCATGGCGTTTGCCGCGCCGGCCGTCGTGTCCTGGCGGATCATGACGCCGGCCTTGGCCCAACCGTTGCTGCCGTAGAGGCTGTTGACGCGAGCCACGATCGAGCCGTTGCCGCTGAGGTTCTTGAAGGCGAAGCGGAAGGCGTCCGCGGTGCTCCAGATGTCGGCGCCGAGACCGTTCATCAGGATCTCGCCGTCGGAACTCTCGGCAAAAGACGGCGCGATGCCGCGGTAATACACCGACAACGAGTCGGCGCCGTCGGCGCTCAGGTCCAGGGCGGACGCGAGCGACCTGGTGGCTTCCGAGTAGTAGGGAGAACTCGTGTTGTCGTAGAGCATCGGCATCGATTGGCGACCGCCGTGAATGATGGTCGTCTCGCCGAAGGTCCCCTTGCTGGAGTCCAAGTACCCGACCTGCGAGCCGCTGCTGTGGTCCAGGTAGCCGTCGATCCAGGTGTCGTAGATGTAGTTGTCCGTGTCGTTGTAGCTCTCGAAGTCCTCCAGCAGCTCGTACTCCTGGGAGGTGAAGCTCCAAAGGTCGCCTTCGCGAGTGCCGACGTCGCCGACCTCGTCCACCTTCCAGTAGTAGGTGGTCCCGAAGCCCAGCGGGCCGGGCGTGTAGCTGTTGCCGGTCACGGTCTCGGCCGGCGCGGTCCCCTCGGCCACCGCGGCGGCGTCCGTCCCGAAGCAGACCACGTGGGAGGTCGCCTCGCGCCCGGGACGCCAGCTCAGTTCCGCATCGAGGGCGACTTGCGTGGCGCCGTCTGCCGGATCGGGCGCGAACGCCCGCACCGGGATGTAGGAGAACCGCACCTCGCTGAGACTGGTGCCGATCGGCGAGGCGGCGTATACCGTGTTGATGGTCAGCTTGACGTACTTGGCGGTGATTGCGCCGAAACTGACGGTCGTGTTCGCCTCGTAGGTTGGCTGGCCGGTTCCCTGGGCAAACGGAGGCACGTTCTCGAGCGTGGTCCAGGTTTCTCCATCCGTGGAGTACTCGACCGTGACATCTTTGGCCCCGAAGCCCATCCAGGTCTCGAACTGCGGATTGGCATTCCACACGAGCAGCTCGTGCAGCACGTACTCCTTGTCGAATGCGTATTGGATCCAGGCCGGCACGGTCTTGACAACCCACATGTCGTCGGGACTTATCGAGTGCCGGCCATCCGTGAGTCCGGAGCCGTCGATGGTCCTGCTGGCCGGCGAGGTGCTCTCCTCACCCGAAGCGGTGGCTGTCACGTTCTGGATCGGATAGGCATAAGGCTCCGTGGTGAAGGTCCAGACGTTGCCCTCGAAGATCATGCTGCCGGGGGTCGCATTGACCTCGTCCACGCGCCAATAATAGGTCTGACCGAAATCCAGGGGCTCGATTTCCAGGCTTTCGATTTCCCCGGCCAGCCCTTCCGCGATCAGAGCCGTCGCGGCCCCGGCGGCGACGTCCTCCCGCGAGAGACTGAGATAGACGTTGTGTCCGGCCGCATACTCGCCCGAAACCCAGGCCAGATCCGTCGTGACGGCCACATCAGCCAGGCCGTCGGCCGGCGCCGGATGCGAGGCACGCGTCTCGATGAAGAGCTTGTCCCCGGCTCCGCCCAGCGCCGCGACCTCCTCGGCACTGAGAGGAGTATCCCACATGGCGACCGTCGATACATTGATCGGGGCGTCGTCGCCGTCCTGACTGTTGCCGGCGCAGAACAGCAGAAGGGTCGAGGCCAGGCTGAAGCGGCCGTCGACGCCCTGTTGGGTGCCCTTGAGGATCTCCACGCCGTCGATGTAGACGTCATGTCGGGTGCCGTTGTCGACTACGACGACCATGCGATACCACGTGTCGCCCACCGTGGTGTAACCCTGAGCACTGGTGTAGCCTACGGCGCCGATTCCGATCGCCCCGGAGGAATTGATGGTCCAGTCGGAGTCATCGACGTTCGTCGGATTGGTCTGGAACAGATCGTTGTAGCCGCTCGGGGGGTCGGACCGGCTGCTGGGCGGGTAGCTGAAGTCAATCAGCAGGGTCCATTCGTTTACCTTGGTGCCGCCGCCGTTGGGGGCGATGCCATGCGTACACACGTAGTAACTGCCCTGGCCGATTTGAATGGCGCCGTCGTCGGCGTTAATGCCTGCGACCACCTCGGCCGAGCCGACGAGTTGCAGGGGGACGCCGATCGTCGCGGCGTTGGGGTCCGGCCGGTTGAACTCCCACATGCTCTTGGGCACGGGCATGGCCGCCTGTGCCTCCAACGCCAGAGCGACAGTCACTAACAGGAATGCAAGCCTCTTCATGCGTGTCTCCTTTCTTTCTTCTCTTTCTTCTTTGCTCAAGCATAATGACAAGTGATCGGAATCAATGACTCTTCGAAGGGGAGAAGCGCCATAGTGTTCGGCCCGGCGTGCTATTCATCTGCCGGGTGGCCGAAGCCGACGTCGTCGATGTAGAGTACGCCGCTGCCCCTGGTCGCTGCGTTGCGACTGTCCACGCCGACGATCAGCTTCGTGACCGTTCCCGCGTTCACGCCTGTCAGGCTGCTGTAGGGGATCTTCCACAGCGCCCATTCGGTTGCGGTCAGCAGGGTCGAATCCGTGACCGTGGCGGTCTTACCCGATTTGTCCCCGACGGTGACATACACGTCGGCCGGCGCGTTCGTCGCATCGCCGTGGACCCACAGGGCCAGCGTGTCGGCCCCATTGGACAAAAGGTTCAGAGCAGATGCGAACGTGCGAGTCGCCTCCGAGTAGTAGGGGGAATCCGCATTGTTGTAGAACAGGGGCATCGACTGATCGCCGGCGTGGACGATGGTCGTTTCACCGAAGGTCCCGCGGGTGGAGTCGGTGTACCCGACCTGCGAGCCGCTGCTCTTGTCGATGTACCCATCCTCCCAGGTGTCGAAGACGCAGTTGTCGTCGTCGTTATAGCCCTCGAAGTCGTCGATCACCAGGAACTCCGTGGTGATGAAGCTCCAGACGTCGCCTTGCCAGACGCTGGGGACGGCGGCCTCGTTGACCTCGTCCACCCTGCAATAGTACGTGGTCCCCAGTTGGAGCGTGCCGAGGTCGAGACGGTTGTCCTCGGTGGTCTGGACCCACGAGGTCCCCTCGGCCACGGCCTGCTCATCCGTTCCGATGTAGACCCGGTGACAGGCGGCCTCTCGTCCCGCCCGCCACGTCAGGAGCACTTCGGCGCCCGTTCCCTCGTTCCGGAGGTCCCAGGCCCGCGTCGGGATGTAGAGGAACTGCACCTCGCTCAGGCCGTACTGGGCAAGGAAGCCGCCCCAACTCGTGTGGATCATCAGTCGGACAGACTTCGCCACGATGCCGCCGAGATCAACTGGCTGGGCGGCGCAGGTGTCGTCGCCGGGGGCCTGGACGAACACGAAGTCGCCCAGCGAAGTCCAAATATCGCCGTCTCCACTGTACTCGATGGTGACGTCCATGACGCCGTAGCCAATGAAGCCTTCGGCCTGCGAGTTGTGGTTCCAGACGAGCAACGTATCGAGCTTATACACGTTATCGAATTCGTACTGAATCCACACGGGTTCCGGCGCGTCCTTCACACTGAGCCACATGTCGGTCTCCCGCGTGGAATGGCGACCCTGGGCATCGAGTCCCGAGCCATCGGTCGTCTTCTCCGGTCCCATGTTCGCGCAGGCGCTCGAAGCGGTGGCCATGATGCGGTCGCCGCTGAGCGGATAGGTGTATGTCTCGACGGTGAAACTCCAGACGTCCCCTTGGACAACCGGGTTGTCCGAGGCCGCGTTGACCTCATCGATTCGCCAGTAGTAGGTCCGACCGAAGTCGAGGGGCCCCTGCGGAGCATACGCGGCGGTGCTCTGGCCCTCGATGCGGAGCACGTCCATCGGATGGTCCCGGTCCGCCGTCTCCACGTCTGCCAGGGTGGTCCCGAAGTAGACATCGTGCGACACGGCGGATTCGCTGGCCGTCCAGGTCAACAGCGCGTCTGCGGGGACATCCGTTGCCCCGTTCGCAGGGCTGGGTCGTGTAGCCTGTCCCGCCAGGACGTCCGTGACCATCTCGCTCGGCGCGCGGGCAATGTCGCTGATGCGAACCTCGTCGATCCAGCCTTCCCAGTTCTCGGTTCTCCCATTGCTGTTGCGTCCCTCGTTGCCGATGACGAAATTGGGCGCCACGGTGGCGGTCAGGTCGGCGGCCATTCTGAACGAGCCCAACAGGGCCGGCTCGGAAACCCCGGAATCGATCGCGGTCCAGTAGAGTTTCAGGTTTCCATCGGTGTCCTCCAGGCCGTTGTAGGTGACCGCGGCGTGGAACCACTTGTTCGCGGCAAAGGCATGGGGCCCGCTGCTCGGAAGGGCGGTGCGCATATTGTCCTGGACGGTTCCTGTCAGCTTGGTGAAGACCAGGTTGCCCGCCGATTCCACGCGGAACTGCCATCCGCGGGCCGAATTGTGCTCCCCGGAGATGATCTGCATGTTGTTGGGGATCGATCCGAGGTTGAACGCCGGACAGACGAGGGCCTCGAACGTGAAAGCCCCGTCGGCGCCGACGAAATTGCTGATCGCCTGCTCCGCCGACGCCATCGCAGAAGGCAGGTTCACGTTGGTCGAGGCGGTCCCTTCATAGGTGTGCAGCGCCTGTCCCATGCCCGGATACGATGCGTCCGTCACGGTGGCCCCCGAGTCCACGGTCAGGTCAATCGGGTTTGTGGTTACGCTGTCGAGGGTGTCGCCGTCGAAGTGATACAGGTGAAGCGTGTGGGAATCGACCTTGTACGGCACGGAAAACGCCGCCGGGGTTGTCATCAGGACCAGACCGACTGCAATCAGAATGCTCGCCTTTTTCATCATACTATCCTCCAACAAACAGTCCCGGATTCGCCGGTTCCAGCGTTGATCCGCCGTTGTCCTGACCGATGCGCGATCGAACAACCAGCGTAACCGAAAACAGTCTGCGATACAAGCATATTGCCGGTGTCACGGTATTCCGATATCGCCGGCGCGATCCCGGACGGCTCTATCGATGACCCGCGAGGGAACGCGCCTCAGCTTCGGACGAAACGCGATTGGAGATGCGGAAGTCGTCGACCGAGCCGATGCAGCAGGCGTCGGCCTCCCACATAATGCTCCTCCTTCGAATGGGCATTCCACGAAGACAAAAGGCGCTTGGCCCGTGGCCCTCACGATGCTGGAGAAACAGTCCTGTGCAGAAACCGGACTGCCTTCACTCAGCGTGATTCATCGTGGCACAAAACGGAGAAAAAAGCAAGCCCAAAATCGCCTGTGGATAGGTGCTGTGCATGATTGCGGGGCATCCTCTCGGTGAACGTGCACATACGTTCGCATCGCGATTCGCATTCTGGTGCAGGCAGGAAGGAATCAGACGACGGCCGGCTCGGATTGCGGTTCATGCCGCAATTCTGTGGGGGAGCCGTTCGCTCTGTACCTGAGGTCTGTTCTTGGCGGCGCCATCCGGCGATGGTATGATGGCCGGCGGTGTCGATTGGCGGAGCCGCGACGTGCGGACGTGTCGTGGATGGCTGAGCGGCAGCCGGGGCTTCTATCGAGAGGATATGTATGAAGACACAGAATCGGGGAGTTACACGAAGGCAGTTTCTTGGCAGGGCGGCGGGGGCCGCCGCTGCGTTCACCATTGTGCCGCGATGCGTACTCGGCGGGGCGAAGTTCGTTGCCCCAAGCGAGAAGGTGTACATCGCCATCGTCGGGTGCGGCGGGCAGGGACGAAGCAATGCCCGTGGCCTGTTTGGCGAGAAGGACGCCCAGATCGTCGCGGTCGCCGACCCGAGGGACCAGGCGGACTACGAGGAGTGGTACTACAAGGGCGTTGCAGGCCGGCTGCCGGTCAAGGCCGAGGTCGAAGAACGCTACAAGCAGGACAATCCGCAGTTCCGGTGCAGGGACTACATCGATTTCCGCAAGATGTTGGACAAGGAGAAGAACCTTGACGCGGTGCTATGTGCGACGCCGGACCATTGGCATGCGTTCGTCACGCTGGCGGCGATCCGTCGCGGCAAGCACGTCTATTGCGAGAAGCCGCTGACGCACAACATCGCGGAAGCGCGTGCGGTGGCCAAGGCGGCCGCCGATGCGGGCGTCGCGACGCAGATGGGCAACCAGGGCCGCAGCGACGAGGGCAACCAGGTTACCTGCGAACTGATCTGGGACGGCGCGATCGGCGAGGTCCGCGAGGTCCATGCCTGGAGCAACACCGGCGGCTGGGCCAGCGGTCGCGGCCGGCCCACGGGTCAGCCCGAGATTCCCAAGGGCTTCGATTGGCAACTGTGGCTCGGTCCGAAGGCGGATCGTCCCTACCACCCGGCATATGCCCCTTACAATTGGCGAGGCTGGTGGGAGTTCGGGACCGGCGCGGTCGGCGATATGGCGGTGCACAACCTGGACCCCGCGTTCGCGGCGCTCAAGCTCGGACACCCGATCAGCGTCGAAGCGGTGAAGACCGCTTTCGTCGATTCCGAGGTCATCGGCGAAGACAACCACATGATCTGGGAGTTCGGACCCGAGGAAGGCCACGGCCCGGTGACGGTCCACTGGTATGACGGCTCCCTGGAGCCGCCCCGGCCGGCGGAACTCGAGCCCGGCCGTCGCATGGGCGAAGGCGAGAACGGCATCCTGATCGTCGGCAGCAAGGGCACGATCATGGGCGGCGGCTGGAGCAGATCGCCGCGGATCATTCCGGAAGCGAAGATGACAGCTTATGGCCGCAAGCCGCCGCAGAAGCTGCCTCGCAGCCCGGGCCACCATCGAAACTGGCTCGACGCCTGCAAAGGCGGCCCGAAGGCGTGCAGCGATTTCAGCTATGGCGCGCGCCTGACCGAGTTCGTCCTGCTGGGCGACGTCGCCGTCCGCGCCGGGAAGAAGATCCTGTGGGATGGTCCGAACATGAAGGTCACCAACGATCCCGACGCTCAGCGATTCGTCCAGGAGTCCTACCGGCCGGGCTTCGACCTGGCGACCCTCTGAACGGCTCTGTGTCTTTTCTGCGAGAATAACTCTTGACGGTTGCGTGACGTTGCCGTATACAGCAGACAGTTCTGAAATAACGGAACAGGGTGAAAATCCCTGGCGGGCCCGCCGCTGTAACCGGGGACCATCGCCTCATGAAGTCACTGTTTTGCCCCAGGCGAAATGGGAAGACGAGTCGACGGGTGGATCCGGAAGCCAGAAGACGGTTTCAGACGCAAAGGATCTCGGTGCAGGTCGGTCCTGATGGAGTGTCGAAAGCCGAGGGGCTGATCGGGGCAGACTATCCGTTCTGATGCGCAGCATTGCGGGCTCTGATATGGATTCCATATCGGGGCCCTTCGCGTAAAGAGCGGCGGTGTGCCCATCGGCCTCAGGCATTGGTTCGTCGCGGCAATCCGAGTCCCCTTGCGTTTCTTCCGGCGGCAGGCTCCTTCCTATGATATGAATGAAAGGATGGAAAGCATGTCGGTCGTGATGGATCGCCCCGTGGCAACGTTTCTCACCATTCGCAAGCGCAACGGACGACACGTCCCCTTCGACGCGAACAAGATCACCGGCGCGATCCTGAAGGCGGGTCAGGCAACCGGAGAATTCGACGAGTCCATCGCCCGCAAGCTGACTCTGCGCGTGCTCGCGATGGCGCAGGTGTCCCTGGCGGACGAGGTGCCGACCGTCGAGCGGATTCAGGATATCGTCGAGGAAGCCCTGCTGGCCTCCCCGTTCAAACGGACTGCCAAGGCCTACATCCTCTACCGCGACCAGCACGCGCGAATCCGCGAGATGGTCGAAAAGGCGGACCTCGACCTGGTGGATCAGTACCTCGACGGGCTCGACTGGCAGGTCAAAGAGAACAGCAACATGAACTACTCGCTGCAAGGGTTGAACAACTACATCTCCAGCGAGGTCAGCCGGGTCTACTGGCTCAATCGGCTGTACTCGCCCGAGGTCCGCGAGGCCCACCTCAGCGGCGATTTTCACATCCACGACCTGGGACTGCTCTCGGTGTACTGCGTGGGCTGGGACCTGCACGACCTGCTGCTCACCGGCTTCTGCGGCGCGCCGGGCAAGGTGGAGAGCCGTCCCGCCCGACACTTCCGCACGGCGCTGGGCCAGGTCGCCAATTTCTTCTACACACTGCAGGGCGAGGCCGCGGGCGCGCAGGCATTCTCCAGTCTCGACACCCTCCTGGCGCCGTTCATCTGGCGCGACGGCCTGTCCTATCCCGAGGTCAAGCAGGCGATTCAGGAGTTCATCTTCAATCTGAACGTCGCGACACGGGTCGGGTTCCAGACGCCGTTCACGAATGTGACGCTGGACCTGACGCCCCCTGCGACGCTGGCGCATCAGCCTGCGATCATCGGCGGCGCGCCCATCGACAGATGCTACGGCGAGTTCCGCGAGCAGATGGTCATGTTCGATCGCGCCTTCATGGAAGTTCTTGCGGAAGGCGACGCGAAGGGACGGGTCTTCACCTTCCCGATCCCGACGATCAACATCACGCGGGACTTCGATTGGGACGATCCGCAACTCCAGCCGCTGTGGGAAGCGACCGCTCGCTACGGCATTCCGTATTTTGCCAATTTCGTCAATTCCGAACTGTCGCCGGACGATGCGCGTTCGATGTGCTGTCGCCTGAGGCTCGACGTCTCGGAGCTGCGTCGTCGCGGCGGCGGACTGTTCGGCGCCAACCCGCTCACCGGCTCGGTTGGCGTGGTCACGATGAACCTGCCTCGCCTGGGCCATCTGGCAAGCGACGAAGCCGATTTCCTCTCGCGGCTCGACCATCTGATGCACCTGGCGAGGACGAGTCTGGAGGCCAAGCGAAAAGTCCTGGAGTCGTTCACCGACAGGGGTCTGTATCCGTACACGAAGCACTATCTGCGTTCGGTGAAGCAGGCCCGCGGCACGTACTGGGACAATCACTTCTCGACGATTGGACTGGTGGGGATGAACGAGGCCTGCCGCAATCTCTTCGGTTGCGGCGTCGGCGACCCGGCCGGTCGCAGCTTCGCGCTGCGGGTCCTCGACTTCATGCGGACCCGCCTGGAGGAATTCCAGAAGCAGACCGGACATCAGTACAATCTCGAAGCCACCCCGGCCGAAGGGACCTGCTACCGGCTTGCCAGTATCGACAAGCGGCGCTACCCCGACATTGAGGTCGCGAATGAGAGCGACGTTGTCGGCGGCGCCAAGCCCTTCTACACGAACTCCTCGCACCTCCCGGTCAACTACAGCAGCGACCCGTTCGAGGTCCTGGATTTGCAGGACGATCTGCAATGCCGCTACACCGGCGGCACCGTCCTGCACTTCTACCTGGGCGAGGCGGTCGCCGATCCCGAGGTGGTCAAGTCGTTCGTGCGTACGGTGTGCGACAGGCGCCGCCTGCCGTACTTCACGCTGACGCCGACTTTTTCCATCTGCCCCGAGCATGGATATCTGCGGGGGGAACAGACCGTGTGCCCGAACTGCGGGCGTGAGACGGAGGTCTACTCGCGGGTCGTCGGCTATCTGCGTCCCGTCGTGCAATGGAACGACGGCAAGCAGGCCGAATTTCGTACGCGAAAACCCTTCCTGGTGGAGGCCGGCACATGGAAATAGGAGGCTTCCTGCCGTTTTCGTTGTGCGACTTCCCCTCGCATCAGGCGGCGGTGGTGTTCGCGCAGGGGTGCAACTTCCGCTGTCCGTTTTGCCACAACGGCCCACTCCTTGCCATGACAGGCGGTTCGGTCCCCCAACCGGATGTCCTGGAGCGTCTTGCCCGACGGCGTGGTTTGCTCGAAGGCGTGGTCGTCAGCGGAGGCGAGCCGTGCCTGCAGGCGGATCTCGCGGAGTTCTGCGCGTCCGTCAAGGCCCTGGGCTTCCTGGTGAAGCTCGACACGAACGGCAGTCGGCCCTCTGTGCTCCGGGAGTTGCTGGCCCAGGGGCTGATCGATTACGTGGCCATGGACGTCAAGGCCCCGCCGCATCTGTATGCGACGTTGGCCGGCGCGGAGGTCGATTGGCGCACCATCGAAGAGAGCATAGGCGTTCTGGCGGCCTGCAGCGTCCCGCACCACTTCCGCACGACCGTCGTCCCCTCGCTGCTGTCCGAGGAGGATCTGGAGGAAATCGTGAGCCTCCTGCCGGCGCACGCGAAGCATGTCCGCCAGAAGTTCCGTGCCGACCTGGCATGCGATCCCGCTCTGCGAGCATCGGCAGGGCACACGAAGACATCAAGAGCACAGGAAGGAGCTGTCCATGTCCATTCGGCCTGATACCTGGATTATTCGCATGGCCCGTGAGCACAAGATGATCGATCCCTTCGAGGAGCGACAAGTGCGGACTCGCGACGGCGTGCCCGTGATCTCCTACGGGACCTCGTCCTATGGGTATGACGTGCGGGTGGATCGCGTATTCCGCGTCTTCACCAACGTGTACGGAGCGGTAGTCGATCCGAAGGCCTTCGATCCGCAGGGCATGGTCGAGGTGGAGAGCGACGTGTGCCTGATCCCGCCGAACAGCTTCGCGCTGGCGTTGTCCGTCGAGCGGTTCCGCATCCCGAACAACGTGATGACGATCTGCGTGGGCAAATCGACGTATGCCCGGTGCGGAATCGTGGTCAACGTCACGCCGTTCGAGCCGGCTTGGGAAGGCCGGGCGGTCCTGGAGATCTCGAACACGACCCCGTTGCCGGCCAGGATTTACGCGAACGAAGGTCTCGCCCAGGTCCTGTTCTTCGAGTCGGACACGCCGTGCAGCGTGTCCTACGCGGACCGCGCCGGGAAGTACCAGAATCAGACGCAGATCACTGTCCCGAGAATGTGACGGGGCGGACGATACGGAGAGGATCGCTGTCGGTGTGCTCATCATGAAGAAGAGAAGGAAGAGCGAGGTTTCTCGGGACGTGGGTCTGGAGATTGGCTTGATCCTGGCCCGGAACCTATTGAAGTCCAATCATCTCCATTATGGCTACTGGCCCGGCGGACTGGAGGTGCATTTCACCAATCTGCGCACTGCTCAGGAGAACTACGCTTCGCTGCTACTGTCCCATGTCCCGCCGGGCGTCCGCAGAGTGTTGGACGTGGGGTGCGGCTCGGGGCAACTGGCCAAGATGCTGACTCATGCGGGATGTCACGTGGACTGTATTTCACCGAGTCCTTGTCTCAACGCCCAGGCGAGGTTGCTTCTGGGCGACGGATCTTGTGTGTTCGACGGTCTCTACGAGCAATTTGAAACGTCAAACCGGTATGATTTGATCTTGTTCAGCGAGAGTTTTCAATACGTCAATCCGGAACAGGCCGTCGAGAAGTCGTTGCGGCTGCTTGCCTCGCCGGGCTATTTGCTGATCTGCGATTTCTTCCGCAAGGATGTGCCCGGAAAGAGCCCCATCGGAGGCGGCCATATGCTGGACAAATTCTACAGGACGCTGGGGGCGCATCGCCTGGAGATCCTGGAAGACCTCGACCTGACTGGGGAGGTGGCTCCCACGCTGGATGTGGCGGATTGCTTGCTGCGGGACGTTCTGCATCCCACCATCCACCTAGGCGAGCGTCTGCTGAGCGACAGGCATCCTTTGGCGACGAGAATCCTGAAATGGTCGTTCCGCAGGCGAATCGACAAGCTTCATACGAAGTACTTCACCGGCGCCAGGACGGGTGAAGCGTTCAGAAAATACAAGTCCTATCGTCTGCTGCTGTGCCGCAAGGCAGGCGGGGAGCCGGTGCAGCCATCGGCGACGACTCATCCCGAGCGTCTTCCGTTCGACGCGATGGAGCCTGAGCCGCAACAACCGCAAATGCCCTCTCACATACAGATTCTGGAGGATCGATCATGACCGTGAAGATAGCCAACCTCGGATTTCCCCGGATCGGGACGCACCGGCAGTTGAAGAAAGCCCTGGAGTCGTACTGGTCAAACAAGCTGACCCTGATGGAACTGCGCGACGCCGCCCGGGCGATCCGCAAACTGAACTGGACGCTGCAACGCGAGTTGGGCGTGGATGTCATCCCGAGCAACGACTTCTCGTTCTACGACCATGTTCTCGACACATCGGTCATGCTCGGCGCGATCCCGGCCCGGTTCCGGCATGCAGGCGGCCCGATGGACCTGGGCACCTATTTCGCCATGGCTCGCGGCGCCGAAGCGGTCAAGGCGATGGAGATGACCAAGTGGTTTGACACAAACTATCACTACATTGTCCCCGAGTTGGAGGCCGGCCAGCAGTTCTGCCTGGCGTCGACCAAGGTGGTCGATGAATTCGTCGAAGCCAAAGAACTCGGGGTCACGACCCGTCCGGTGCTCCTGGGACCGGTGTCCTTCCTGCGTCTGAGCAAGGCCCGGACTGCCGGCCTGGAACCGCTGTCGCTACTGGATCGGGTTCTGCCGGTCTATGCGTCGGTTCTGGGCCGCCTGGCGGCCGCGGGCGTCAGCTCGGTCCAGATCGACGAGCCGGTCCTGACGCTCGATCGGGACAGAACGGCGGCCGCAGGGTACGTCCGTGCGTACGAGACGCTGGCCTCCGCGGCGGGCCGGATATCGATCTGTCTGGCGACGTACTTCGGGCCTTTGGGGGAGAATCTCGACCTGGCGATGAAGCTCCCGGTGGCGTGCGTTCATCTGGACCTCATGAGAGGGCCCGAGCAACTGAAGGACGCCCTGGTCCGCGTGCCCGACGACAAGTCGCTCTCGCTGGGCGTCGTGAACGGGCGAAACGTCTGGAGGGGCCGTTTCCTCGATGTCCTTCCGGGCCTGGAGGAGGCCTTGCAGGTCCTGGGACCCGACCGGCTGATCCTGGCGCCGTCGTGTTCGCTGCTGCACTGTCCCGTGGACCTGAAGGCCGAGTCGGACTTGCCCGAGGAGGTTCGCGGCCGCCTGGCCTTCGCCCTGCAGAAGCTGGAGGAATTGTCCGTTCTGAGAACGGCTCTGACGCTCGGTCGGGAGGCCGTCCGCCCGGCCCTCGACGAGAACGAAGCTCTGTTCGAACGAATCGCCCAGTCGGCTGGTATCCACAATCCGCAGGTGCAGGCCCGCATGGAAGGGTTGTCGCCCGCGATGTTTGCTCGCAGAAGTCCTTTCAAGGACCGGCTCGTTCGTCAGCAGGAGAGTCTGAACCTGCCGATGCTCCCCACAACGACCATCGGGTCGTTTCCCCAGACGCCGGCCATCCGCCAGGCGCGCCTGGCGTTCAAGCAGGGAACCATGAGTCAGAAGCAATATGACGCGGAGATGGGCCGGCAGATCAAGCAGACGATCGGTATCCAGGAACAGATCGGGCTCGACGTGCTCGTCCATGGCGAGCCGGAACGCAACGACATGGTCGAGTATTTCGGCGAGATGCTCGACGGATTTGCCTTCACCCGCAACGGCTGGGTCCAGAGCTATGGCTCCCGCTGCGTCAAACCGCCCATCATCTACGGCGACGTCAGCCGGCCGAAGCCCATGACCGTTCGATGGATTCGCTACGCCCAGTCGCTCACCGCCAAACCCGTCAAAGGCATGCTAACCGGACCGATCACGATTCTGCAGTGGTCCTTCGTGCGGGAGGACTGTCCCCGGCGGGACACGGCATTCCAGATCGCTCTGGCCATACGGGACGAGGTGGCGGACCTGGAGGCCGCGGGAACCAGGATCATTCAGATCGATGAACCTGCCCTGCGCGAGGGTCTGCCGCTGCGAAGGGACGACTGGCCGGAGTATCTCGACTGGGCGGTCGGGGCGTTTCGCCTGGCCACCAGTGGCGTCGCCGACGCCACGCAGATCCATACCCACATGTGTTACGGCGATTTCAACGACATCATCGAGGCCATCGCAGCTCTGGATGCCGACGTGATCTCCATCGAGGCTGCACGTTCCGGCGTGGAACTGCTGAATGCCTTTGTGGAGTTCGATTATCCCAATCACATCGGGCCGGGCGTCTACGACATCCATAGCCCGCGTGTGCCCTCGGTCGAGGAGATCGTGGAGGCCATCACGCAGCAGACGACGGTCCTGGACGTCGGGCAACTGTGGGTGAACCCCGACTGCGGCCTCAAGACCCGTCAATGGGACGAAGTCAAGCCGGCACTGGCGAACATGGTGACTGCCGCCCGGCGGGTCCGTGCACAAACGTGATGGAGCCGAGGCGGTTTCCAGCACGATTTCACAAATGGCCCGAAACTTTCCTGTGTCTGGCTCGTCTAACGAGGATAGGGGCGGCGGCTCGTATCTGCGCCGCCTCGGCTCGTACATGGGTTCAGGCACAGGAGTGGATGATGACTGGTCAGGCTCGAAAGGGGCTGTTGGCGGAGTGGCGAAGCGGCGGTGTCCGCCAGGTGGGTCGCAGGCTGTGGCGCGACTGGCGGCTGACCGTGCTGTTCGTGGTCTTCGTGGTCGTGCCGATAAAATCCAGCCTGGCCGACTGGAACTGGGTCCCCACCGGCTCGATGAACCCCACCATCCTGGATGGCGACCTGATCTTCGTGAACAAACTGGCCTACGACCTGCGAATCCCGCTGACGCTGCACCGCTTGGCCCACTGGTCCGAGCCCGCACGGGGCGATATCGTGGTCTGCCTGTCGCCCGATGACGGCCAGCGCCTGGTCAAACGGGTCGTCGGCAAGCCGGGCGATACCGTCGAGATGCGGCGCAACGTCCTGCTCTTGAACGGCCGGCCGCTCGATTACAGCGAAACGGACCTGAACTATGCCGAGCAGATACCCCAGGAACATGCGGCCGGCAGTCGGTTCGCCATCGAGAAACTCGATGAAGCCGCCCACCCGGTGATGACCGTTCCTCGCGTCGCCGCGATGCGGGATTTCGGGCCGATTGCCGTGCCGGAGGGCCAGTATTTCCTCCTGGGCGACAACCGTGACCTCAGTCGCGATTCCCGCTACTTCGGCTTGGTCCCTCGCGAGTCCATCCTCGGCCGGGCTCGTGCGGTCCTGATCTCCTTCGACATCACCGACAAGTATCAACCCCGCATCGGCCGCTTCTTCACCGGTCTTGAGTAGTACGCCGTCCGCCCGAGAGTAGTGGGTGAAGCTCGCGGACGCGGTTTGGAGTTCCGCCTTCAGGCGGCTCAGGACCGCGTAAACGCGGAACTCCGAACAGGCCACCCGCCGGTGCGCCGGCCCACATTTCAAGACGTACGGCGTGACTCCGCTGGGGGCCGGCCCCCAGACCCCCGGCATTTCCCGCTTCGAGCCAGCAGCATGGAATGAAGGGCGAGCCGGGGACTGCCTATCCGCCGTAGTTGAGCAGTCTGCATAAGAATCTCGGGGTTATCAACACACCCTTATGAATCGCGGGCTTGCCATTCCGCCATGCTATTGGTTCAATGCGCAAAATGCCGGGGTTTCAGGGGCAGTGCCCCTGAGATCGACAACCGATCTGCTGGCGGGATTGAGGCCTTTCGGCCTCAAAGGGTGGATGCGCATTCACAGGGGAACGAATATGGCGGAATACAAAAGGGTAGTTGACAACCCACAGAGTCAAGCGGCTACCCCCCCCAAATTTCTCTATAAGTACCGTGCCTTCGACGAATGGACGCCCAGTATCTTCCAGAACAACGAACTGCACTTCTCATCCCCAGATGGTCTCAATGATCCATTCGACTCCGTCATCAGATTCATATGCGAGGGCTCAAAGCAACAGAGAAAGAAGATTTGGAGAGAGGAGATGGTCCACCACGTTCACGATTTGCCAAGGAAGAAAAGGCAACGGCTCGAACGCGAACGGAACTTCATAGCAGGTCGCGGCGATGCTAAACACATTGATGCCATGAAACGCAACTTCTCGCGTCGCAATATGGGCGTGTTATGTCTGACTGAGAAGAAAGACGATATCCTGATGTGGTCACACTATGCCGACCATCATAAAGGCTTCTGTCTGGAATTCAAGACGGACGACGCCTTCTTCTCGGAAGTACTTCCCGTCAAGTACGCCTGTAACCTCCCGAGCGTGAACGTCCTCGCCAACGAGGACGAAGGTGTACATTCGCTCATCGAAGGCCGCTTGACCAAGGCGAAGGAATGGGCATACGAACACGAATGGAGGATTATTGACATCGAGAATGGCAGCGGAATTCGCCAGTTCCCAGCGAGAGTGTTGCGTGGTGTGATTCTGGGATGCAGGATTGCTGCGGAGGACAAGTCTCGCGTGGTGGAATGGTGCAAGGCGAGACAACCCCGCCCTATTCTGTATCAGGCCGAGCAGAAGGAGGCTGAATTCGGTTTGGATATCGTAGAAGTGGAGTATTAGCCTCATGCCTCTGACCTCCATGGTGGAATCTGGACGCTCCTCTGTGTTTCTGTTAGATTGCTGTGGTCAAGGTATGGAATCTTGGGGTGTTTCATCGAAAGGAGGCCTGAACGATGAGCCAGCCGACAATCCGTCATCAAGAGTCGACTGCGTGTGATTCGCAGATCAGTCGTCGGGAGTTCTTGCAGAGGACGGCGCTGGCGGGGGCCGGATTGGCGGTGGGGGCGACCAGCGTGACGGCCGGGCACGGGTCGGAACTGCCGATGCGGGTGCTGGGCCGGACCGGGGCCAAGGTGACCATCCTTGGCCTGGGGACTGCGCCGATTGGCGAGGCTCGCGGGGATATGGGCGAGGCCGTCAATATCTTCAGCGAGGTGATCGACCGCGGCGTGAATTACGTCGATACCGCGCGGATCTATGGCATCGCGGAAGAGGCGTTGGGCCAGGTGCTTGGGACCCGCCGGGACAAGGTGTTCCTTGTGACCAAGTGCTGGACCGATTCCGGCGAGCAGGCCCAGAAGATGTTCGAGGAATCGCTGCGGATGCTCAAGACCGACCACGTGGACCTCGTCCACATCCACAACATCGGCAACAAGAACCTCGACAAGGTCCTTGCCAAAGACGGCATCCTCGAATACCTGCTCAAGCAGAAGCAGGCGGGCAAGACCCGCTTCATCGGGATGTCGGGCCACGAGAGGCCGCCGCAATTCGTCAAGATGCTCGAAACGGACCAGATCGACGTGGTCATGCCCGTGATGAACTACGCGGATCGCAACATCTACGACTTCGAGGGCAGAGTCCTGCCCGAGTGCCGCAAGCGAAACGTGGGCGTCGTCGCGATGAAGGTCTACGCCGGCATCAAGGGCGGCTTCCCCAACCACCGCAAGGGTTGGGTCGGCTGCAATACGCCGCCGGAGAGAATGGGCAAGGCTCTCGCCTACGCGCTGGACCTCGAAGGCGTCAGCGTCGCCAACGTGGGCCCGTTCACGATGGAGCAGGCGATCCGGAACGTCGAGCTGGCGAAGCAGTACAAGCCACTGACGGACGCGGAGCGAGAGGAACTGCTCGCCTATGGCAAAGAGCTGGCTTCGACTCTCGGGCCGCGCTACGGCCCGGTTGCGTAGCGAAGGCGAATCGCGTGACGTTGAAGTGGAGAGACGACAATGACTCATGACATGACGAGACGTGCGTTCTGTGGGTCGGCGATGGCTGCGGCTGCGACAGTCGGCTGGGCGAGACCTTCTGCCCGGGCCGCGGAGTCGCAGGGCGGCGTCAAGTTCTTCAAGAACTTCTCGCCTGGACACATCGGCGTCCGGGCCGATCAGCGGCAAGCATTGGGCTACGCGGTCCAGTACGGATTCGCCGGTATCGCCCCGAGCGAGGGCGAGTTCGAGAACAAGTCCGCCGCCGAGATCGGCGAGTGGCTGGGTGTGATGAGGGACAAGGGCGTTCGCTACGGCGCCGCCGGACTGTCGGTCGAGTTTCGCAAGGACGACGACAAGTTCCGCAGCGACATCGCCCAGTACCCCAAGCGTGCTGCCCTTCTGAAGCAACTGGGCGTGACCCGCGTCGCGACGTGGCTGTTGCCCGGCAGCAACGAGCTGACGTACCTGGAGAACTTCAAGCAGCACGAGAGCCGTCTGCGCGAGGCGGCCAAGATACTGTACGACCACGGCATCCGCCTGGGCCTGGAGTTCGTCGGGCCGCGAACCTCTCGCTCTCGGTTCCGATACCCCTTCGCCTGCGCCCAGCGGGACATGATGGAGCTTGTCGCGGCCATCGGCACGGGCAACGTCGGCCTGTTGCTCGATAGCTGGCACTGGTACACCTCGCACGGGACGGTCGAGGAGCTGACGCAGCTCTCCAACAAGGACATCGTCCACGTCCATGTGAACGATGCCCCTGCCGGCGTGGCGGTCGATCAGCAGGTGGACAATCGTCGCGGCCTGCCCGTGACGACCGGCGTGATCGACATGAAGGGCTTCGTCAATTCGCTCGTCAGGATCGGCTACGACGGCCCGGTCGAGGTCGAACCGTTCGACCAGGAACTGCGGAAGCTGGAGCCGGACACGGCAGTGCGAAACACCGCGGAATCGCTCAACCGCGTCTGGGACCTCATCGCGGCCTGATCCCATTCGTCTCTGAATCGCTGCATCCACTGCGAAACGAACCCAATTTGCCGGCAGGCCAAATAGGCCGCAAGTGTTTGGCCCATATGGGTTTATGGATGACTGGCATCGGGGCATGGCCGGAGAAAACGAACCCAATTTGCCACCGCCGGGGTTCTCGGGATTGGCTTCGTTTCGCACATTCGTGACACTTCCCACGTGAGACTCCCCCCAAATTGGCTTCGTTTCGCATATCCGTCCCACTTCGAACTTGACACTTCACACTTGAAACTCTCCTCGAATTGGCTTCGTTTGTCACGTGTGACAAGCAGGAATGCAACAGGACCCTCTTCCGCGGCTATGATGGCCGAATGGAGCAACGGCTGCGACCAGGCTCGATGAGCCGATCCCGCCTGATCGGCCGCCCGCCAAGACAGGCCTCATCTGGTAAGACGCTTCGAGAGGTCTGTATGTTTCATGAAAAGCAAAAATGGTATGATATGTTTCTTTGCGGCCAGATCGTAGGCGGTTCTCCGCCGGTCTTCGCCGGCGCTTTCACGGTCTGCCCCAAGGGGGGGGGGGGGCGAAATGCTCTCGCTGTTCTACACATCCTCCTCTGAGATCCTCTCTCTTACCGTACGCTGGCTCGCCCGCGAGGGTTGCGTTTAGCGCGTTTCGGGCTTCCAGCAGAAACGCCGAATAAGGCGGCTCCACGCGATCAAGTGGACTCCTGCTTCTCATTTCGCGCGACAATCCGGGCCAGCTTCGGCCGGACTTGCGCGCAGGCCCCCTCGTGGCGGAGCATCTCTGCTGGAAGCCTCAGAAGCGAAAAACGCATCTCGGGACCCGGCCCAAAGCCCATGACGTGCAAGCCACAAGGCCTTGTCCATACCGCCAAACCGGGCTCTGCCGGCATCGTGTCGCTGGCCAAAGCGCCAGGTCTGCGTCGCACGCCCGCGGGTATGTATGGTTCGCCCGCGGAGATGGGTGGAACAACGCATTCGCCCAGCTTCTGGACGTTTCGACGCGCACGCTGCAAGGATGGAAACAGGGACGAAAGCCTCCTTCCGGTGGCGCCGCCACGCTGATCAAGGTAGACGCACAACATCCCCAAGGAGGGGAAGAGGGTCACGTCTCAACTATTAACTGTTCTTGTTGACGGGGGTGTGGGGTTCGGCTACACTGGGGCCATGGCCAGACCCTTACGCATCGAGTATCCGGGAGCCTTCTATCACGTGATGAATCGCGGGCAGCGGCAGGAGCCGATTGTCTTGGACCGCCGGGACCGGGAGCGTTTCGTGTCGGATTTGGGGAGACTGAGCGGCCGGTTTCACGTGTTGATTCACGGCTATTGCCTGATGACGAATCACTACCACCTCATTCTGGAGACTCCCGAGGGCAATCTCAGCCGCGCGGTGCAGTGGTTGAACGTCGCCTACGCCGCGTACTACAACCGCCGGCACCAGTGCAGCGGACATGTGTTCCAGGGCCGCTTCAAATCCGTTTTGGTGGATGCCACCGCGTATCTGGAGGCCCTCTCCCGCTATCTTCACCTCAATCCCGTGCGGGCGGGCCTGGTGTCCTGTGCGTGGGACTATGAGTGGAGCAGTTGTCGGTGCTTCGTCGGCCACGCGCCGGTCCCCGCGTGGCTGGAGGTCGATCGTATTCTGGGCGGCTTCAGCGTCAGGAAGAAAGCGGCTCAGCGACGCTACGCGGCCTATCTGTCCGAAGCCGACGTGAGCAATCCTCTGGCCGAAGCGGCCGCGAGTTCGGTTCTCGGGAACCAGGTTTTCCTCCGCTGGGTCAAAGACACGTTCCTTTCTGCGCGTTCGGCGGACCCGGAGATCCCGGAGCTCAAGAGGATCCGGCATGGTCCGTCCGTGGCGGCGATTGTCTCCGCCGTGGCCAAGGCATGGCAGGTCGATGCGAAGCAGATCGTGACGCCGGGCCGCAAACGCAACCACGCACGCGACGTCGCCATCTACTTGTGCCGGGAGATGAGTGGACTGCCTTGCCGGGAGCTCGGCCGGCGCTTCGGCGGCATCTCCGGCGCCGCCATCACCCTGCAGCATGATCGCCTCGCACAACGGATGGCCAAAGACTCTGCTCTGACAGAGGCTGTGACGCAGATCCGCACAGAACTCGCAAAGAGTTCAAATAGTTAATAGTTGAGACGTGACCCCGATGTCGTGACATAGCGCCTGGCTCATGAGACGCTCCTGTCCGCTGTAGCCCAGCCGCCCCCGGCTGGGGAACCCTCGGAGCCGCCCTTGCCTGGGGAATCGTGGCAGTTGCCCCCGGCTGGGTCGTTGCAGGAATTACCCCCGAGGGCGGGGGTGCCACACGACACGGCCGGCCAGGCACGCCCGAAACGGTCGTGCAAGGGAGATTTTCCGCTTTCCGCCAATAGCATGGCGGGCGGGCGGCACGGCACGCCGGTGCGGATGTCTTGGGCCTTTCTGGATCGGTCGGCGGGAACCCCGCTGAGACCGCTTCGTGCTCGCTTGCACAGGGTATGCCGACTCCGCCTGCAGGGTGCGTCGCCCTCTTATCCATACCATGGGTCCCCAAGGACCGCCGAAGTACGCGAAAACCGGATGAGCCGAGATTCGGATTTCGAGTTTCTCTTTAGCGTCGTCGCAGGCCGGAGCGCATTCGCTTTCGGCCGCCGGCCCTTCGGGCGCGGTGCAGAGGAGAAGGCTTCTCCACGGGTTTCGGGCGAGGCATGTCCGGCGCCGCCCAGTCGAAGCCGGGACAGGTCTCGAACTCGAACTGGCGGTCGATGAACTTCTCGATCTGCCGGAAGTTCTGCTCCTCGTCGGGGGAAACGAACGTGATCGCGTCGCCTAACGCGGTCGCGCGTCCGGTCCGGCCGATGCGATGGATGTAGTCCTCGGCATAGGCGGGCACGTCGAAGTTGATGACGTGCGAGATTCCCTCGATATCGATCCCCCGGGCGGCGATGTCCGTGGCGACCATGACGCGGAACTCGCCCCGTTTGAAGCCCTCCATCGCGCGCTGCCGCTGACCCTGGCTGCGGTCGGAGTGCATGGCGACGGATCGGATGCCGGCGTGTTCCAGTTTGCGGTGGATTTTGTCGGCTCCGTGCTTGGTCCGCGAGAAGACCAGGACGCAGTCCATCCTCTTGTTGTGGAGCATGTGCAGGAGCAAATCGATCTTGGCCGTTTTGTAGACGGGATAGAAGTGCTGTGTGATCGTGTCGATGGGATTTCGCGGGACGCCGATCTGGATTGTCACCGGGTCCTTCAGAATCCCGGCGGATAGCGCCTTGACCTCCGGCGAGATCGTTGCGGAGAAGAGCATCGTCTGGCGTTTCGCGGGCAGGGCGGAGATGATCTTCCGCACGTCCAGGATGAAGCCCATGTCCAGCATGCGGTCGGCTTCGTCCAGGACGAGCACCTCGACGTGCTTGAGGTCGATGGTCTGCTGTCGCATGTGGTCCATGAGCCGGCCGGGGGTGGCGACGACGATGTCCACGCCGCGATGCAGGGCTGCGAACTGGCCCTTGATATTCACGCCGCCGTAGACGGCTGCGGCGCGAAGGGGCAGGAAACGCCCGTAGTCGCGGATCGACTGCTCGACCTGGGCGGCCAACTCTCGCGTGGGCGTGAGAATCAGGCAGCGGACCATCTTCTTGCCGGGGGCCCGCTCGTGGCCGAGCCGATTGAGGATGGGCAGTACGAACGCGGCGGTTTTACCCGTTCCGGTCTGGGCACAGCCGATGATGTCTTGGCCGCTCACCGCGGCGGGAATGGCCCGGGACTGGATCTCCGTCGGAGCCGTGTAGCCGGTCGCAAGGATTCCCTGGACCAGCGGGTCGGAAAGACCGAACTTCGTGAATGGCATTGAATATCCTTAACAATAGAGGGTGAGCCGCAAGACCTGCTGCCAAGGAAACCCGAAGCACGAAATCCGAAATCCGAAACAAATCCGAATGAACGAAACTCCAGAGTGCGAAACGCCGTCGCTGTGCGGACCGTCCGTTTCCGTTCCTGAGTTTGGATCATTCGTGCCTGTTTCGGATTTCGAGTTTCGATGTTCGGATTTACTTCCTGGCCGCTTGTTTCTCGCGGCGATGGTTGATGATCTCCTCGGCCAACCTGACCGGGACGCGGGCGTAGTGCGACATCTCCATCGAGAACGTCGCCATGCCCTTGCTCAGGCCGCGAACGATCGTGGCGTAGCCGAACATACTGGCCAGCGGAACCTCCGCCCGCACGACGGTGCAGGTGTCGCGGGCCTCGGTTTCGTGGATGATGCCGCGACGACTGTTCAGGTCGCCGACGATGGCGCCCTGATACTCTCTCGGCATCTCGACTTCGACCTTCATGATCGGCTCCATCAGGCAGGGCTTGGACCTGCGGAACGCCTCATTGAAGGCGTCGCGAGCCGCAATGCGGAAGGCCATTTCGCTGGAATCTACCGCATGGAAGGAGCCGTCGTCAAGGCACATCTTGCATCCGACGACCTCGTAGCCGGCCAAGGGGCCCTTCTTCATCGCCGCCTGGAATCCCTTGTTCACCGCGGGGATATACTCGCCGGGGATGCGGCCGCTGGTGATGTTGTCCTCGAACTCGTAGGGGGCCTCGCTGCCGGGCGGCAGGGGGACCAGTCGGCCGACGACATGGGCGAACTGGCCCGAGCCGCCGGTCTGCTTCTTGTGGCGATAATCGTACTTGGCCTCCGCGGTCGGCGCCTCGCGGTAGCTGACGCTCGGGGCTCCAACGGTCACGTTCGCCTTGTACTCGCGGCGCATCCGCTCGACGTAGACATCGAGGTGCAGCTCGCCCATGCCGGCGATGACGGTCTCGCTGGTCTCCGGGTCGGTCGAGACGCGGAACGTGGGGTCTTCCTTCATGAATCGGCTCAGCGCCTTGGCCATGCGTTCCTGGTCGGCGTTGCTGGCCGGGATGACGGACAGGCTGATGACCGGGTCGGCGACGAAGATGCTCTCGAGGGAGTAGTTGACGCCCTCGCCGCAGAGGGTGTCGCCGTTGGCGCAATCGACAGCCAGCAGGGCGACGATATCACCCGGTCCGGCGTCGGGGATGTCCTGGCGGTCGTTCGCGTGCATGCGGACGATCCGCCCGACACGGAGCGTCCGGTTCGTGCGGGCGTTGAGGTACTGTCCGCCCTTGGCGATGCGACCCTGATAGACGCGGATGTAGCTCAGTTGCCCGAACGGCTCATCGGTGATCTTGTAGACCATCGCGACCAGCGGGGCCTCGGGATCGCTGGCCAAGGGGGTTTCCGTGCCCGCGTTGTTGTGATCGCGGGCGAAGTAGGAGCGGTCCAGCGGGCTGGGAAGGTAGTCGCAGACCGCGTCCAGGAGGGGCTGGACCCCCTTGTTCTTGAACGCCGAGCCCATCATCAGGGGCACAATGTCCCGGTTGATCGTCGCCTCGCGGATCGTCTGGCGAATCATCTCCTCGCTGACGGGCTTGTCCTCCAGGAGCATCTCCATCATTTCGTCGTTGAACATGCTCAGGGCATCGAGCATTTCCTGACGTGCCTTCTGAGCGGCGGCCTCGTAGGCCGCAGGAATAGGATTGCGGGCGACGTCCTCCCCATCGTCGCCCTCGAATGTCAGGGCCTCCATGGTGATCAGGTCGATGACGCCCTGGAAGCTCTCGGCGGTGCCCATGGGCAGTTGGGTGGGCACGACGTTCAGGCCCAGCTTCTCGCGGATGTCGCGTCGGACTCTCTCCGGGTCCGCGCCGGTGCGGTCCACCTTGTTGATGAACGCGATCCGCGGCACGCGGTAGCGTTTCATCTGTTGATCGACGGTGAACGACTGGCTCTGGACGCCGCCGACGGCGCACAGGATCATGACGGCGCCGTCCAGGACGCGAAGCGACCGTTCGACCTCGACGGTGAAGTCCACATGGCCCGGCGTGTCGATCAGGTTGATGCTCTTGCCCCTCCAGGAGACTTGGGTCGCGGCCGACTTGATCGTGATGCCGCGCTCCCGCTCGAGTTCCATGAAGTCCATGGTGGCGCCGGTCTTGCCGTCGCCGTCGTGGACCTCCTGCATGCGGTGAATCCGTCCACAATAAAAGAGAATGCGCTCGCTCAAAGTCGTCTTGCCCGAGTCGATATGCGCCGAGATACCGATGTTGCGAATCTTACCGATCTTTTCCATAACTCTTTACTAAACCGTCATTTACCTGCATCTCGCCCGTCTGCCAAACGGCCTTGCCACCGGGCGAAGGGAACCCACCTTCTGTTCCCATCCATCTCTGTACACCTCGCCTGTCGGTCAGTGGTCCGTTGTATACTGCGAGCACTACCGTGAGTGTGGTGACTGGTAGGCAGCCGTCCCTCGCCGGCCATCACCAGAAGCGAGAAAGCACAAAGTATACGCCATTATCGGCTCGATGGCAAGATCAATTGTGTCAATTCTGCGCGAATTCGCCCGCGAGGTTCGCCGCCGAAGACAGGACCCGCCGGGCTGCATCTGTGCATTCTGAGCGAGCCACGCACAATTTGCAGGGATCACCTTGTCTTTTTGCCTGGGATCACCATGGATGGTGCGTACGCGGAAATGCGTGAAAATCGGATGAGCCCGACTTCCCTGTTTTTTTGCGGATTTGCTCTTGCATCCCGTGGGGCGGGACCTATAATGGATGGTGCGAAGGCGGGCCAAGAAGTGCCGTCTTATCATATTTGTTCGCTATCATATATTATCTGTCACATCATACCGGTCCGGCCTTCGCGAGAGTACCGGTTGCACGTATAGGTAAGTCATCTTAGTGTCAATTTCGTTCACGCCGTGCCCTGGAGCGGGTCCGCGCCGCGCGTACCTGCCCAAGAGGGGCTAACCACGGCCTACGTGTGCCGGTCCGACATCCCTGGATTAGTGGCTGAAGGTATGTGCCTTCGCCGTTGCTGCTATGATCCAGAATTCGGAGAGACGGCCATGGACCGCATCAGAAGGACCATTGCGAGGGGGATCGTCTGCGCTGTCGTCGTCCTGTGCTGCACCAGTGCCTTGTCCGGCGTCGAATTCGCCGGAGGGACGGGCGAGCCGAACGATCCCTACCAGATCGCGACCGCTGAGCAGCTCATCTCCCTTGGCTCGGACCCGAATCTGTTCGACAAGCACTTTATCCTCATCGCGGACATCGACCTGGACCCGAATCTACCGGGCGGGCGGGTGTTTGATGGCCCAGTCGTCGCGGGTGGTCAGGAATGGCCTGACGTCGTTGATCCCAATTTCGTCGGTACCGTGGATGGCCGGGGTTTCAGGGTACGTAATCTGACCATCCAGGCACGCACAGGCGGTACAGGCGCATTGGGTTTGTTCGGCCGGATCGGAAAGGCTGGCCGCGTCGCCAATCTTGCTGTTGAGAACGCCACGATTCGCGGTGACGTGCAAAATGCAGCGACAGGGGCTCTGGTCGGAATCAACTGGGGCGTGGTCAAGGCTTGTTGTGCCAGGGGTTCTGTGACTGGTGGCGACATGGTTGGCGGCCTGTGCGGGGAGAACTGTGGCGAGATTCGCAGTTGCTACTCTGAAGCATCGGTGTCGGGCCGACGTTATGTCGGTGGGCTGGTGGGATATGACAGAGTCCCCCTTCGTGGAAGGTTTGCACCGGTGATCATCAACAGTTATTCCTCGGGGGCCGTCTCGGGACAACAGGACGTTCGCGGACTGGTTGGCACAGAGCGTGCATGGGTTCGATACAGTTTCTGGGACGTCCAGACCAGTGGCCAGATGACGGAGGGGCCAGGGATTGGATTGATGACATTCCAGATGATGGACGCGGTCGTTTTCGCTGCTCACGGATGGGACCAGGACCCTAACTGGGTCATGGACGACGGGCGGGATTATCCGCGTCTGGTTTGGGAAGGGACAATGGATTCGCCCATCGTGGGTCAGCCGTCCGACCGGTTCGAGGGAAGCGGCTCGCCTCGGGACCCGTACCACATCGGGACGGCTGAGCAGTTTGCCTTGATCGGGCTCGTGCCCAGTCTCTCCGAGGGGCACTTTGTGCTCGATACGGATCTCGATCTGGCAGGGATGCTGTTGCAGCCCATCGATTCATTCAACGGTTTCTTTCACGGCAATCGCCACGTCCTGCGGCATCTGACCGTGCAGATTGGCGGAACCTCGACGGCCGCGGCTGAGTTCTCCGGCGCGGTGTTTGGGACGATTGGACCCGGCGGGCGGGTGAGTTGCCTGGGATTGGAGGATGCCTCGATTGTCGTCCGAACGGTCGTTGCCGCGGGGTCTCACGCGGTCGGGGTTCTGGCCGCCGTCAACGAGGGCGTTGTCACAGGGTGCTATGCCGCGGGCGCTGTGGACGCCAGCCAGAGTCAGTCTTCCATCGGCCTGATCGGGCGCAACTCGGGTGTGTTGGCTCGCAGTTATGCCCGCCTGGATGTCGCGGGCTCCAACTGGACCGGCGGGCTGGTGGCCTCCAACTATGCCCCGTCCGGCCTGAACAACAGCACATCATTCCCCGCGCGGACAACCTACTCGACACTGATCCTCGAGTGTTACCTGGCCCAGACTGTCCCGATGGGCAGCACCAAGGGCACCTGGGTGGGAAGGAACGATGGTTGGGTTCTGAACAGCTACTTTTTGAGCGAGCCCGAGGAGTCGCTTCCTGATGGCATTGCGTATCCGCTCGTGCTTGCGGGGTCGTCCACATCTGGGGTGGGGACCCCCTTGACGGACTCCCAGATGAGGCAGCAGGACAGTTTTGTGGGCTGGGGATTCGCAGGCTCATGTGGCGATGGGACGGCGGACCGATGGCACATGCCCGATGCTGACTACCCGGTTCTGGCTTGGCAGGTCGATTGGGAGGGGCTTCGTCCGGTCCCGGACATTGCCGATCTGCCTCTGGATTGGGCCCGAACCGAGCTGGAGCTGGCCGGATTCGTCGTGCGGGACATCCTCTATGACTATCATTCGGCTATCCCCAAGAAGCGGGCCATTCTGACATCCCCAGTCGGTCTGGCGCCCCTGGGCAGCGTGGTGGACATCATTGCCAGCCAAGGCGTCTACACGTTGTCAGACGCCGATTCATGGGGGACCTACGACACGAGCGTCCCGTTCATTCGAATCGAGACGCCCGGTCTGGTCGAGAGCCTCGTGGGCAGGAATCTGCTTGTAGATGTCACTATCCTCTTGGCTCGGGATATTGACATGACCGGATGGGATCTGCTTCCCATACCGCCTGCATCATTGTCACCCCTGTTCCAAGGGACTCTCTCCGGCGGAGTCTTCCTCGGTGGTGGTCACCGGATCTCCCACCTCAGGAATTATCGCAGCGGAGGCTTCTTCCATTACATCGGAGCCGACGGATTCGTTCATGGGCTTTGCCTGGACGATGTCCTGGTGTTCTGCCCCGACGCCACCTCCGAGGGGGCCCTGGCGGCGGTGAACCATGGGGTCGTGCTGCAGTGCGCCGTCACCGGCCTTGTGCTTGGGTCGGGCAGCGCGTGGGATGTGGGGGGGGTCGTCGGCTGGAACTGGGGTCTTATTGAACGGTGTTCCGTCGATGCGGTGGTCCGCAACTCACAGACTGAGACATCAGATCCGAACGCAGAGCCAGGGCGTACTGGCGGCGTGGCGGCCTATAACGTCCGCGGCACGATCGTCGATTCCTATGTGCGAGGCGAGGTCCTGGGCTTGGGATATACGGGCGGCCTCGTGGGGATCAACGACGGCGAGGTCCGCGACTGCTATTCAGCCGCCTCCGTCGCAGGGCAGGCACGAGACGTGACCGGTGGATTGGCGGGGTACGTCGTCCCCAAGGGTATCCCGTGTAGCACGAGAACAGGGACTATCACCACGCCTCCCACGACTCCCATCGACTGCTATTTCCTGGGAGTGGCGGACGGTGGCGGGCCGGACAACGGCTGGGGGACGCAATTGACGATGAGCCAGATGCAGCAGCAAGCGAGCTTCGCGGGCTGGGATTTCGAGAGTACCTGGATGATCTGCGAAGGCTTGGACTACCCGAGGTTGCAGTGGGAAGGCGTGGACTGCAACAGCGTGACGATGACAGGTGGTGAATTGTAGCGGAGAAATTGCCATGATGACGGAGAACTTTGCGACATCGAAGTGGGTTGTAGGCATGACGGCCATTTGTCTGTTGGCGAGCATTACTTCCGGTGTCGAATTCGCCGGCGGGACGGGCGAGGCCAATGATCCGTACCAGATCGCCACCGCCGAGCAGCTCATCGGCATCGGCTCGGACCCGAATCTGCTCGACAAGTGCTTCATCCTCGTCAACGACATCGACTTGGACCCAAATCTGCCCGGCGGGCGGATTTTCGACCGCGCGCTGGTCGCGGCAGATCCAGACGCCGATACACCCGGCTTCCAGGGCACACCTTTTGCAGGTAGCTTTGACGGCGCAGGCCACACGATTTCCGGGCTGGCGATTCGTGGGGGGGAACGGAGTTACATTGCGCTGTTTGGGTGGATTGCCCGATCAACCGGTGGTTCCGGAACAGCGACAGGGCTTGTGAAGAACCTGTACCTGACTGATGTGGCTATTTCAGGGCGGCACTCCGTCGCGGGAGTCGTTGCGGGCAATGGCGGAAGGGTCGTCTCCTGCACAGTGACTGGGACTCTCTCCGGGCTGCAGTATGTTGCCGGATTGGTCGCCTACAGTGAAGGTGACGTCGACTCGTGTCGGTTCTCCGGCCGGATTACAGGGAAGATGCAGGTGGGGGGGATCGTTGGCTACAACAAGGCGAGCATTACCTCTTGTTCTGCACAGGGCATAGTCCAAGGGGCGTCTTCCACGGGTGGTCTGGTGGGTGATGGTTCCGGGCAATCTGCCGGACATGAGATTCGCGACTGCCATTCACAAGCGGATGTATCAGGCGAGATAGCCATTGGGGGATTGGTGGGCTATGCCGGCGGACGCATCGTCTCCAGCAGTTCCTCCGGTCTCGTCACCGGTACTCAATCTGTGGGCGGTCTTGTAGGGAGGGCCGCCCGCGGCGACAGTCTGTTCATGTGCCACTCGACAGCGGACGTGACCACCAATGGATATGACATCGGCGGGCTCATCGGATGGAATGATGGAGGAGTCGTGAGAGAATGCTTTGCCAGCGGCGACGTGGAGGGCCTGTCCTCAGTCGGTGGCCTGATCGGCAACAACGGGGAGCAGGATTCACTCATTGGATGGGATCGGCGCGGCCACATTGAGTCCTCCTATGCAAGAGGAGATGTCAAAGGCAACAGCCGGGTCGGGGGGCTTGTGGGTTACAATCGGCGAGGCGTCATATACGCCTGTTATTCCACTGGGCAGGTGGTCGGCGGAACCAGCACTGGGGGATTGATTGGCAAGCACAACCTGAAGACAGGAGCTGTGCGCCTGTCCTGTTGGGACAGGCAAACGAGTGGGCTATCATCGAGCGATGCCGGGCGGGGCAAAACCACCACGGAGTTGATGATGCCCAGCACGTTCATCGGGTGGGGCGACGGCATTTGGCGCATCGATCCAGGGCGTGACTACCCTCGGCTGGTCTGGGAAGTGACCCCGGGGGAACTGATCACGGAGATGCCTTCAACATATGGCGGTGGCGTTGGGACGCCTGACGATCCCTATCAGATCTGGACACCTGACCAACTCATGGTTCTCGCCTATCATCCCGAGGATTATGACGAGCATTTCGCTCTGATGGCGGATTTGGATCTGGCGGTTATCGACCCGAACCGCGTCGCTCCCATTGGCATGAATCTCGTTCCCTTCACGGGCGTCTTCAATGGCAACGGCCACTCGATCTCCAATTTCACATACGTTGGTGAGAACGATGACTATGTCGGTCTCTTTGGTTGCGTGGGTCCGATCTTCTCCGCGTCAAACGACCGTCAGGGCATCATTCGAAACCTGCATTTGGTCAACGTCAATCTTCTTGGGAACAACTGCACCGGTGGTATCGCCGGCTCATCGACCGGGACTGTCGCGGCCTGCTCGGTGACGGGGACCGTTCGCGGCGGAGAGACTGTCGGCGCTCTTGTCGGTGAGCAGTATGGGATTGTCGAAGAATCGTGGGTGCGTGCTGTCGTTGCGGGAGCCGCAAATGCAGGGGGGCTGGTTGGATCCAATCGGCAGGTGGATGAATACCGGCCCGGGCGAATCCAACGGTGCTACTCACAGGGACATGTATGGAGCGATTCTCAGGCGGGAGGTTTGGCTGGAATCAACTACGGATGGATCGAAGCCTGCTACTCGAGCACTCATGTCGATGGGGGAGGCGCCCGCGGCGGGCTGATCGGCATTCAAGATAGCGGGGGATGTATCGTCCGCTGCTACTCCGTTGGGTCTGTTGGAGGAGCCTCGCCCGGCGGCGGTGGACTTGTGGGGGCCGGCCAAGACCGGACGGCGTTTCAGTGTTATTGGGACAACGAAGCCAGTGGTGTGCCCTCCAGCGCGGCCGGTCACGGGAGACCCACCGTCAGGATGTTCGCCTCAGAGACATTCGAAGGATGGGGGATTTCGGGCGATTGGACCATCGAGCAGGGGCAAGACTATCCACGCCTGGTCTGGGAGAATGCGCCAGGCAATCCAATTCGCGAGCCCGCATATACTTATGGAGGAGGGAGCGGCCTTCCGGAGGATCCATTCCAGTTGTGGACAGCCGAACAGCTCATTTCCATCGCAGACCACTATGAAGATTTCGATAGCTGTTTCATTCTGATGGCGGATATTGACCTCAACGACGTGGACCCCGAGCGCATGCGTCCCATTGGAATATACGGTATGCCTTTTACGGGGGACTTTGACGGCAACAGCCACACCATCTCCAATCTCCGTTTCGAACGGAAGGATGAGGGCGATATCGGATTGTTCGGGTGCGTGGGCACTCTTCGATTCGAAGAGACTCTGTGCAGGGGCGACATCAGAGACCTGCGTCTCGGTAACGTGGTGATCCTGGCCGGCGGCGCGGCGGGCGGCATTGCCGGCAGTTGCTATGGAGGATCGCTTGCCGGGTGCAGTGTCAGCGGGCGTATTGCTGGAGCGAATGGTGTTGGTGGTCTGGTCGGATATGGTTCTCGCGCAAATGTACTTTCCGGCTACACAACGGGTCTCGTGGACGGTTGGGCGGGCGTAGGGGGCCTTGTGGGCCGGCTTCAGGGCGGTCTCGTCGCGGAGAGCAAGTCGCAGTGTTCGGTCAACGGCCATGAGCAGCTCGGGGGTCTCGTAGGAAGCTGCCAGCGATTCCAGGAAGAGGGCCTGCTGACTCAGTGCGCCGCAGCCGGTTCTGTCCGTGGGTGCCGGACGCTCGGTGGACTCGTGGGCGAAAGCACCGCGATCGTCACTGATTGCTATGCCGATGTGGATGTCGGGGGAGAGACGTATGTTTGGACTGACAATACGATCACTGGTGGCGGGACCATTCTATCCAGCCAGATTGGGGGATTGCTGGGGATGAACATGGGATCGGTGATTCACTCGTACTCAATCTCTCGCGTTACAGGCCAGCGAGAGGTCGGTGGCTTCGTTGGAAGCGACGGTGGAGGTGAGTACATAGGTTGTCTCTGGGATGCCCAGGTGGCAGGCACGGCGAGTGGAGTCGGTAACCTGGCTGCCGAGTCGGATGGTGTGTTCTCCAGGATGACCGCGGCGATGAAGGCGACTTCCACATTCGCCGCTCTGGCCTGGGACTTGGCGGGTGAGACAGTAAACGGCGATGAAGACATTTGGACGATCTGCGAGGGGGTGGATTACCCCCGGTTGCAGTGGGAGGGCGTGGAATGTGAGGACGGGTTTTGAACGAGCCTCGCTGTTTTTGTGAACAACGGTCCAATAACGTGCGATATAATAAATACTATTCATTTGTGGGAGTCCTCAGTATGAAACGGATACGAATCCTGACTGTTGCAGCTCTGATCGGGGTCCTGGCCTGTGCGGCCTTGGCCGGCGAGCGGGATGACCTCTGGAAACAGGTGGGCAAGGCGATCGACAGCGGCCTGCCCAAGACCGCCATCGGTGTCCTCGAACAAATCATTCCCGGCGCTCTGGAGGACCAGGCCTATGCGGAGGCGACCAAGGCCATCTGCCTGAAGTTCGTCTACGAAGACCGGATCCAGGGTCGCAGCCTGGAGACTGCGATCACCAGCCTCCAGGCGGAGATTGCGACCGCGCCCGACGCGATGAAACCCGTCATGGAGGCGATCCTGGGCCACTGGTTCTGGGACTACTTCCAGATGAACCGCTATCGGTTCGTGCAGCGTACCGCGGCGGGCGAGGCCTCCGGCGAGGACTTCACCACGTGGGACCTGGCCCGCATCCTGGACGAGATCGACGAACACTTCACCACGGCCCTCGCGAATGCGGAGCAACTCCAGGCCATCGACATCGCCGAGTGGGACGACCTGCTCGAAAAGGGGACTACGCCGGACACGTACCGCCCGACGCTCTACGATTTCCTGGCGCACGAGGCGCTGTCGTTCTACAGTTGCGGCGAGCAGGCGGCCCTGCCGGAGGACGCCTTCGAGATCATGGCGGATAGCCCGATCTTCGCGCCGGTGTCCGAGTTCCTCGCGTGGGAGCCCGAGACGACCAACACGGACTCCGCCAAGTACAAGGCCGTCCGCCTGTACCAGGATCTGCTGCGTTTCCACCGCAACGACGCGGACGAGATGGCGTTCGTCGATGCCGATCTGCTCCGCCTGGCCTTCGGCTACAACCAGGCGGTGGGCGAGAAGGACGACCTGTACATGGTCGCCCTGGAGCGGTTCGCGGCCGAGTGGAAAGGCAACGAGATCGCCGCTCGGGCGATCTACGCGCGGGCCGACGTCCTGTACGACCAGGGCGAGTACCTCAAGGCCCATGCGCTGGCACAGCAGGGGTGGACCGACTATCCCGCCACCTACGGCGGCGTCCAGTGCTACAACCTGATCCAGGCCATCGAAGGCAAGTCCGCGACGATCCAGACCGAGCGCGTCTGGAACAATCCGCTGCCCGAGATCCAGGTCACGTACCGCAACGTGACGCACGTCTACTTCCGCGCGATCCGATGGGACGACATGTCCCGGCCTTTCTGGTCGATGCTGACCAACTCGGAGCGTGCCGCATTGCTGGCGATGAGGGGGAACATGGCATGGGATGCGGCACTGCCCGCAACGGAAGATTACCGGTCCCGCACGGAGTCGCTGCCGGCGCCGGCGGGTCTGCCGAAAGGTTTCTACTTCCTGATCGCCAGCCACAACGCGTCGTTTACGAGCAACGACAACAAGGTCTCGGTTGTCGGGATCTGGGTGAGCGACCTGGCGATGGTCGTGCGGACGCTCTGGCGGGAGGGCGCGGTCGAGGGGTTCGTCCTGGGCGCCAACAGCGGCGAGCCGATCTCCGGCGCGACCGTCACTCGCTGGAAGTACAACTACACGACCTCCCTGTACGAAGAGCATAGCCACACGCAGACCGACGACCACGGGATGTTCTACTTCGCCCCGGCGTCCGGCCCGTACTGCCTGCTCGCCGCGACCTATGGGGACGACAAGCTCGCCAGTGCGGACACGTACGCGACGACGACGGGATATGACGAGAACCTGATCGACACGCAGACGGTCTTTTTCACCGACCGTTCGCTCTACCGTCCGGGTCAGACGATTCAATACAAAGGCATCTGCATCCGCGTGGACCGCGGGAAGGACAGCTACGAGACGTTGTCGGGCCGGCAGTTGACGGTGGTCTTCTACGACACGAACCGGCAGGAAATCGCCCGCCAGACGCACAAGTGCAACGACTACGGCTCGTTCAGCGGCAGCTTCACCGCGCCCGAGGACCGTCTCACCGGCACGATGTCCCTGGTCGTTTCCGGCGGCCCCTCCGGCTCGGCGAGCTTCAACGTCGAGGAGTACAAGCGACCGAAGTTCTACGTCCAGCTCAACCCGCCGACGGAATCGCCCGCGCTGGGCGAGCGGGTCTCTGTGCCGGGCGTCGCCACTGCGTACACCGGCGCCGCCATCGGCGGCGCTCAGGTCGAGTGGAAGGTTGTCCGCGGGGTGCGGTACCCGATCTGGTGCTGGTGGTCTCGATGGTACGCGGCAAGCAGTTCGCAGGCCATCGCCCACGGCACCGCGATCACCGCCTCCGACGGTTCGTTCCGCATCGAGTTCACCGCCAAGCCGGACCTGTCCGTCCTGGAGGAAGATGAACCGGTCTTCACCTATTCGCTCTCCGCGGATGTCACCGACACCACGGGTGAGACGCGGTCCGCCAGTCGCACGGTCAGCGCCGGATACACCGCCCTCCGGGCGGCCATCGAGGCCGGCCAGTGGCAGACGCCCGCCGGTCCGGTCGAATTGACGGTCCGCACGGAATCCCTCGATGGCGAGCCCGCGCCCGCGCAGGGCACGATCCGGGTCTACTCCCTGAAGGAGCCCGAAGCGGTCGTTCGTCCCTCGCTGCTCTCGACGAGTTCGGCGCTGGATGCCTCCAATCCGCAGACCTGGGAGGTTGCGGACGTGGTCCACGAGCAGTCCTTCGCGACCGGCGTCGATGGATTGGCCACGCTGTCCGTTACACTGGGCGCCGGCGCCTATCGTGCGGTGCTCTCGACGCAGGACCGGTTCGGCAAGTCCGTCGCGGCGCAGGAGACGATCCTCGTCGTGGACCCGCAGGCGAGCGACTTCGCGGTGCCGATTCCCAACTACCTGGCGGCGCCGAGCTGGTCGATCGAGCCGGGCCAGACGTTCACCGCCCTCTGGGGCACCGGCTACGACACCGGTCGGGCCTACGTCGAGCTCGAATGTCGCGGCGAGGTCCTCCGCAGTTGGCGGACCGAAGCCGGACGGACGCAGGAGACCATCAGCCAGGAGGTCACCGAGTCCATGCGCGGCGGCTTCACCCTCCGCGTGACCTACGTCCGCGAGAACCGCGCCTACGTGAACGAGCAGATCGTGGACGTGCCCTGGACGAACAAGGACCTGTCCATCTCCTGGGAGCATTTCACGTCGCTGCTGGAGCCGGGACAGAAGGAAATCTGGACCGCGGTCATCATGGGCGCGGACGCACGCAAGGCAGTCGCCGAGATGGTCGCGGGCCTGTACGACGCGTCGCTCGATCAGTATCTCGCGCACGACTGGCTGCACAAGTTCTCGGGCTTCCGCGCCGAGAGCAGTCGGCTGAGCAGTCGGTTCGAGAACTCGTCGGTCACGTTCTCGAATGTGTTTTACGACTGGTCCATCGACACCCTGTCGGCGTCGCTGACCTATCGGCAGTTCCCCACCGACATCGTGTCGCTCTACTCCTACTGGTATTGGAGTCGTTCGACGAGTGCCACGACCCGCGGCGGCAACACGTCGGACGACGGTGCGCCTGCCGAAGCAGAGAAGACAACCGACGAAGAGCAGGAGGTCTCGGCGGATTCGGGCGTGGACCTCAGCACGGTCTCCGCTCGCACGAACCTGAACGAGACCGCGTTCTTCTTCCCGCACCTGGTCTCCGACAGCGACGGCGTGGTCCGCATCGAGTTCACGATGCCCGAGGCCCTCACGCAGTGGAAGTTCCTCGGCTTCGCCCACGACCGCGACATGCGCAGCGGGTATCTGACCGGCACGACCGTGACCGCGAAGGACCTGATGGTCGAGCCGAACCCGCCGCGATTCGTCCGCGAGGGCGACGTGATCGAGTTCACCGTCAAGGTGACCAACCAGTCGGCCGCCCGCGTGCAGGGCAAGGTGGCGTTGACGCTCTCCGACGCCTGGACTCTGGAATCCCGCGACGAGGCCCTCGGCAACGACACGCCGGAACGGGACTTCGACGTGCCCAGCAAGGAGTCCCGCACGCTCTCCTGGCGTCTGACCATCCCGGACGGCTGCGAGTTCCTCATCTATAAGGCGGTCGGCGCCACGACGCGTCTGAGCGATGGCGAAGAGGGCTATCTGCCCGTGCTCAGCAGAAGGATTCTCGTCACGGAGTCGCTGCCCCTGCCGATTCGTGGGGCGCAGACGAAGGAATTCGAGTTCGCCAAGCTCCTCAACTCCGGGTCCTCCGACAGCCTGATCCACCAGAGCCTCACGGTCCAGATGGTCTCGCAGCCCGCGTGGTACGCGGTCATGGCGCTGCCCTACCTGATGGAGTATCCGTACGAGTGCAGCGATCAGATCTTCAACCGGCTCTACGCCAATTCGCTGGCCGCCTACATCGCCAACTCCGATCCGTCGATTCGTCGGGTGTTCAACCAGTGGAAGGCCACGCCCGCGCTGGACAGCCCGCTGGAGAAGAACGAGGATCTCAAGAGCGTCACGCTGGAGGAGACTCCCTGGGTCCAGCAGGCCCTGGCCGAATCGCAGGCCCGCCGCAACGTGGGCATCCTCTTCGACGAGAACCGCCTGAGCAGCGAGACCTCGAACGCCTTGTTCCAGCTCAAGCAGATGCAGCTCAGCGACGGCCTGTGGCCCTGGCTTCCCGGCCTGCGCGGCAACACCTATATCACGCTCTACATCACGACCGGCTTCGGGCGACTCCGCCACCTGGGCGTCGGCAGCCTCGACGTCAGTTGTGCGGTCAAGGCTCTGAACGCCCTCGATGCGTGGATGGACGAGTGGTATGACTGGATCGTCGCGCACGACGACCCGAACGACAACCACCTCAGTCCGACGGTCGCTCTGTACCTGTATGGGCGGACCTTCTTCCTGTCCGACAAGGCCGTCGCGACGGAGTACCAGGAAGCCTTCAACTACTGGGTGGGCCAGGCGCAGCAGTACTGGCTCTCGCTGTGGCGCCAATCGCAGGCGCATCTGGCCATCGCGTTGAAGCGTCTGGGCGACACGGCAACGCCCGCCGCGATCATGAAGTCCATCGAGGAGTTCAGCGTCACCGACGAGGAGCTGGGCATGTACTGGCGCGACACCGAGCGAAGCTGGTGGTGGCATCGGGCGCCCATCGAAACGCAGGCGATGATGATCGAGGCCTTCGACGAGGTCCTGGGCGACGCCCAGGCGGTCGAGAACTGCCAGGTCTGGCTGCTCAAGCAGAAGCAGACGCAGAACTGGAAGACGACGAAGGCGACCGCCGATGCGATCTACGCGCTGCTGGTTCGCGGCCCGGACCTGCTCAGTTCGACCGCTCTGGTCCAGGTCGCCCTGAACGGGGTGTGGATCGAGCCCCAGAACGTCGAAGCGGGCACCGGCTTCTACGAGGAGCGGTTCGTGCGCGGCGAGGTCGAGCCCGAGATGGGACATGTCACGGTCAAGAAGGTCGATGCCGGCGTCAGTTGGGGTTCCGTCCACTGGCAGTACCTCGAAGACATGAGCAAGGTCACGCCGTATGAGGGGACGCCCCTGACGCTCAGCAAGGCCGTCTACACCAAGGAGACGACCGGCGCGGGCGAGGTCCTCGTCCCGGTCGATGGCCCGCTCTCCGTGGGCGACGAGCTGGTCGTGCGGATCGTGCTCAAGGTCGATCGCGACATGGAGTACGTCCACATGAAGGACCAGCGCGGCAGCGGGACCGAGCCGGTGAACGTGCTGAGCCGGTATCGCTACCAGGACGGCCTGGGCTACTACGAGAGCACGCGCGACACCGCGACGCACTTCTTCTTCGACTATCTGTCCAAGGGGACCTACGTCTTCGAGTACAGCAGCTTCATCCAGCTCCGAGGCCGGTACCAGACCGGCATGGCCAGCATCCAGTGCATGTACGCGCCGGAGTTCAACAGCCACTCCCAGAGCTTCGAGCTGACCGTGCAGTAGAAGAGAACTCCACCACCCAGACACAGAGGACACGGAGAAGACGAATGTAGGGTGCGTATCACGCACCGCGCCGCCTTCGGGCGCATCCGGCCCTCGACGGGGCCCAGGATGGTGCGTGATACGCACCCTACTACGTCGTCCATGTTAATTGGGTGGGTGGCCACGCTTGTGTCGAGGGCGTCCCGCCCTCGAATCGCGGGCAGGATGCCCGCGACACGCTCATCATGCCCACCATTTTAAGGTGGACGGCGCACGACGAAGACTCTGGCGAATTCACATGGTAAGCGCAACAACCGGATGTGCGAAAACCCGCCACGAACGCCTCTTCTGAACCCTGCTTCCATCCGGTGGAACTCCGCGTGCGTTTACGGCGGGAATTCTCCGCTCATGCGCGTCGGTCTCCTGACCGATGTGATCCTGCTGGGCCCGCTCGGCTCCGGCCTGGTCGGCTGGCTGCGACGGCGCAGAAGCCTGTAGGTGTTCGCAGTGTGCCCCTGAAGGCATCTCGTAGCACGGGTGTCACGGATCGGGTTAAACCCAGCCACCGGGGATCGGGTCAAAACCAGCC